>NZ_JABFCH010000099.1:0-262 GCF_017566055.1 Extibacter sp. GGCC_0201
AGGTAATCCTGGGCGGAATGATATCCGGCCTGGCCAGTACAGGGTTGTATGAGATGCTGCGGAACCTGATAAATAAAGATGGTAAAAAAGGGACAGAGGGCGAGTAAAATCGCTCTCTTTTTGTGCCGGCGCAAATTGCCGGGGGAAGGAGTAATCTATGAGAATCAATGTACATGCAGGACATAACTTCAAGGTTCCGGGAGCGTCCGGTATATTTTCCGAAACATCAGAGGACCGAAAGGTGAAAGACCTGGTGATCCGT
>NZ_JABFCH010000100.1:0-259 GCF_017566055.1 Extibacter sp. GGCC_0201
TGACCTCCTGCTTGCAAGGCAGGCGCTCTCCCAACTGAGCTAATCCCCCGTCTGGGTATGTTTACTTGTTTCACAATCTGACAGGCCACTCCTGCTAGGCCCGGAAAAACCTCGCCAAGTGCGGTGGCATGCCTACGACTAAGCTCGGAAATACCTCGCTAAGTTCTCTGGCTATGGGCTTAAGCGGGCCTTACCTCCTCAGGCGAAGGCTTGCTTACATGGGCTTAAGTGGACTCGAACCACCGACCTCACGCTTATC
>NZ_JABFCH010000101.1:0-249 GCF_017566055.1 Extibacter sp. GGCC_0201
GAACAAGATATCAATAGAGAAGTGCCTGGACAGGATTGCCGAGTCTGTCAATATGACTTTGGATAAGACGACCGGTGTGACTGCTGTGATTGAGAATACAGCCGGACAGGGAAGTAATGTGGGAAATGAATTCTGGCATTTGAGATATATTATAGATAAGGTGGAGGATAAATCTCGTGTGGGAGTCTGTCTGGATACTTGCCATACCTATACCGCCGGTTATGATATTGCGAATGAATATGACCGGGT
>NZ_JABFCH010000102.1:0-241 GCF_017566055.1 Extibacter sp. GGCC_0201
ACAACATAATATGTATTATGTTGTATATGTAGCTTCTGCTTATTCAAATAATGAGCAAATCTCATTTATTTTCCTCAGTATATATGAAATGGTAAAATTTTACAATATATTTTCTCGAAAAAGTCCAAAAAAATCTATTAAATGCCAAATGTCAGGCCATCATCTTAACAAATCCTTTGATATTAACACCTTATTTTCATTATCTTATCCATATTGAACAGCTATTGTTCAATATGGCATA
>NZ_JABFCH010000103.1:0-240 GCF_017566055.1 Extibacter sp. GGCC_0201
TTAAATATCTTAATTTAATCAAGACATCCGAGGTAATGTTAGCAACATTAACCGAAATTCGAGACAACGAATCGAAAAAACATCCTGCCAGGCGCTAGCGGCCCGGCGGGTATTACCTGAGAAGCCGACGCATATCACGCTAGATATGCGTAGCGAGGAAGACGCACCCGTATCTTCCGAGCGTTTGGTCATGCTAGAAAGAGCATATGGTGGATGCCTTGGCACTAAGAGCCGATGAAA
>NZ_JABFCH010000104.1:0-238 GCF_017566055.1 Extibacter sp. GGCC_0201
ACAATGCTTCTCCCGTCGGCCTTAGGATTCTCTCCTCATCTACCTGTGTCGGTTTACGGTACGGGTACGATATGAACGATAGCGGCTTTTCTTGACGCATGGCTCACACACTTCCCTACTTTAAGTTCGGTACGCGTCACGTCTTCGGATTGCGCTACGGATTTGCCTATAGCGCTCCTACCCC
Source organism: Extibacter sp. GGCC_0201 (assembly GCF_017566055.1). Classification (NCBI taxonomy): domain Bacteria; kingdom Bacillati; phylum Bacillota; class Clostridia; order Lachnospirales; family Lachnospiraceae; genus Extibacter; species Extibacter sp. GGCC_0201. The sequence continues at coordinate 185 of NZ_JABFCH010000104.1, forward strand.
GCTTGCGCCGGGCTTTCCGTTCCCGGCTTGTGCTCTCCACACGTGTCCCCACAG
>NZ_JABFCH010000105.1:0-238 GCF_017566055.1 Extibacter sp. GGCC_0201
CTGTGGGGACACGTGTGGAGAGCACAAGCCGGGAACGGAAAGCCCGGCGCAAGCGAGGTAGGAGTATAGTAGGCAAATCCGCTGTACAATCCGAAGGCGTGACGCGTACCGAACTACGAGTAGGGAAGAGTGTGAGCCATGCGTCAAGAAAAGCCGCTATCGTTCATATCGCGCCCGTACCGCAAACCGACACAGGTAGATGAGGAGAGAATCCTAAGGCCGACGGGAGAAGCATTGT
>NZ_JABFCH010000106.1:0-237 GCF_017566055.1 Extibacter sp. GGCC_0201
CGTTGCTGCAAGAAGAGCCGGAACCAGGCAGGGGATGTCATCTCATACACATCCCGGTACCTGATTCCGGCTCTTCTTCATTACGATTACTTTCAGCCAAGGTTATTTGCCTACTTAGCCCCTTATCACTATGCTGACACAGCCAAATTCCTTTCATCTGCCGGCAACGTCACATCGCCGCTCCCGCCCATGCCAGTAAAGTAGATAGCCGATGGGGAGGTATGGGACAGATGCGCA
>NZ_JABFCH010000107.1:0-236 GCF_017566055.1 Extibacter sp. GGCC_0201
GTCTTTAATGTGGTAAGTCATTATTTTCATCCTTTCCGTCTGTGCCGCACATCGGCAGCCTGCACTCAACGCGCACTTTGACACGTCCAGTCTGGCAGATTTCTGTAACGTCTACCTTGGAAGTCCAAGGGATAGGCACATTGTCGAGAAACCCGTTTCGCCCTGCGGGAGTGATTTCGTCATCTCGTATTGTAAGCTTCATCTTGTTCCTCCTTGTCTTGGCCCTCTTTATGCTC
>NZ_JABFCH010000108.1:0-234 GCF_017566055.1 Extibacter sp. GGCC_0201
CCTTCGTCGGCCTATCCCTCAGCGGGTCGATGTCCTGGCCGTACTTGTAGGTGTCCAGCGCTCCATGCCGCTCTCCGTCCACGAGGTACTCTACCGTATGCTCATCTCTCGTGTAGTAAAGCTTCAGCACGAGCTTGCCGTCTCCTGTTATCGTTCCTTCCGTCACGTTCTTCTCGGACTCCTTGTCATATGTGAACCCTGTGAACGTCGTCGGGTTCGCCGTCGCCAGCGTAT
>NZ_JABFCH010000010.1:0-126760 GCF_017566055.1 Extibacter sp. GGCC_0201
CCTTTTCGTCCGCCGAGCACAAGCTTGCCTTTTAGGTCCTCCCACTTAAAGTCCGGCATTTCCTCACGGGCGACGAGGAAGTTTCCGGCCCGCTGCGTGAGCTGTGCGAAGTTCACGACATAGTCGTTGGCCCCTTCGTTGTACGTGTAGATAGAAGCCTCGGAACCCATGAAGCCGATATCTGCTTCACCGGAGAGCACGGCGGTCATCGTCTTGTCGGCGCCAAACCCTGTCACAAGATCCAGATTGATGCCTTCCTCCTTGAAATACCCTTCTTCGATGGCGATATACATCGGGGCATAAAAAATGGAATGTGCCACTTCGTTGAGCGTTACATCCACCGTTTTTTCTTCCTTTGTCTCTCCGGCAGTCTCGGCCGTGTCTTTCGTATCCTTATCCTCTTTGGCAGAGGAGCATGCGGCCAGCATGGACAGAGCCATGACGGCCACAAGCAGAACAGCAAGTAATCGCTTTTTCATAAAATACCTCCTTGATTGCTAATGGTATAATATATTCTGAAAATGCAGATACGTTACTGTGAATCATCGGAAGATGCCCCAACCTGGTTATAGACGTTTACTGCGTCCAGAATGTGGAACTGTTCCGTATCATGGGTCCCGGCGGCTTTGGCGGTCACGAGAATATATTCTTTTCCGTTGATGGCTGCCAGGCTTGCCAGACACAGTCCGGCTTCTTCCGTATATCCTGTCTTTCCTCCGAGGATCTCTCCGCCGGTAACTTTGGCGCTGGACATATATTCGAACATCGTACTGTAGAACGTGAAACCGTCCGGGTGCAGGTCCGATGGAAGGGTGCTGTGCTGGCTGCTCGTAAATGCCTCCCGGAAGTCGGCATTCTTCAGCGCATGCTTTAGAAGAACCGCTATATCTTCTACGGTAGAATAATGATTGCCGTCGTGCAGACCCGTGGAATTGCAGAAGTGCGTACTGTCCATCCCCAGTTCTTTTGCCTTCTCGTTCATCAGCTTCACAAATGCCTCTTCGGATCCGGCAATCCTTTCGGCAAACGTGAGACAGCATTCTGCACCGGAAGGGAGCAGGATGCCATATAGCAGATCTCTAAGCTGTACGCGCTCTCCGGGCTGGAAGCCGGCCATAGAAGCTTCTTTGGCATACAGTGTCGGGAAGATGCGGGTGGAGAGGGTGACGGTTTCATCCAGATTATCCGTCTTTTCCACTGCCAGCAATGCGGTCATTATCTTCGTGAGCGAAGCCGGATATATCCTGTCCTGGCTGCCGCGCGCTGCAACTGCCTTGCCGCTGTCCAGGTCGATGAGGATTGCATGGGGGCTGTACAGGTTGTCTAAATTGACGGACAGGGAAGGAGAAGCGCCGTCATAGGTGATATCCGTATCTGCCTTACGTTCTGACAGCAGAGGATATAATGTCTTCACGGCCAGAAATAGGGTGCACAAAAGGACTGCTGCTGCGGCCATCCCTGCAAAAGCACGGCGTCTGCGCCTTCTGCGCCGCATCTTCCGCCTTTTGTCCGGGAGCGGCCTTTTATGTTGTCTGTTGTTCATTTCATACACCTGCCTTTTCTCGTAATATAACTTTACCCATATTTATTTTACAGGACGCAACCTGTCGGTACTTTAAGATTCCACTGCTTAAATCCTAAGAAAAGGCTAAGGTGAGGGAGAGATTTTATTAATGGCAGGCAGGAAGAGAGAGGCAGAAGGTCGTCAGTTCATTTCTGCTCTCTACAGTAATATTTCCGCCGTGCAAAGTGACGATTTCTTTCGCGATGGCAAGTCCCAGTCCTGCTCCGCCTGCATTCGTAGTCCGGGCTTCGTCCAGACGGAAGAACTTTTCAAATATCGATTCCAGCTTCTGGACAGGTATCGTCTTTCCTTTATTGCGGAAAAATATAAGCGTTTCCTCCGCCCTTTCCTCGGCCCATATCTCGATTGCCGTATCGGGATAGCTGTAAGCTATCGCATTTTTTAATATGTTGTTGAATACCCGCGCAAGCTTTAAGGCATCGCCGTAAATGGTCATGTCCTCTCTGACGTTAAGATGGGCCGTGTTGCCGTGGGAGGTGAGCAGCGGATAGAATTCGTCCGTCATCTGGACGAGCATATAACAGAGGTCTATCGTTTCCTTTTCCAGCGCAATCTGCTGCAGATTATAGCGGGTGATTTCAAAGAATTCGTTGGTGAGCTTTTCTAGTCTCTGCGCCTTGTCTAAAGTGATTCTTACATATTTCTCTTTCTGGCTGCCGGGCATATCCGGAGCCTCGTCCAGAAGGCTCAGATATCCGATGACGGAGGTGAGCGGCGTCTTCAGGTCATGTGCCAGATACGTAATCAGGTCATTCTTGCGGGCGGCTTCTTCCTTCAGTATCTGCTCATGGCGCTGCATGGTGGATTTGATTTCAGCCATCTGTACGGAGAGCTCTGCATACTCCTTTGGAAATATTTCCGTAGTCTCTGCTTCCTTCATCATATAAACATGCAGGATGCGGCTGGCTTCTGTTATCGATTTTCTGACCTTGGCCCTCGCGTAGAGGTGAGAGGTCACGAGGACGCTGAGCAGCCAGAATGTGGCGGTAAGGATGAATATGGCAAGAAGCAGAGACTTTAACTTGGGCCATATAGGGCTGTAGGTAAGCGCATACTGTCCTGTTTCCGGGAGATATTCGTTCTGGATGAGCATATAGTTCTTTTCAAACCACTCTACAAAGGCTCCGTTCCATAGGTTGTCTATGAGATAGTAGATGATAAAGCACAAAGCAGGGATGACGGCCACGGCGAAAAGGATTCTGGCATATCGGAACGCGCCTGCCTTTAAAGAGATGTCAGTTTTCAATCTTGTATCCACACCCCCAGACTGTCTTTATATACTTTGGCTCCTCGAAGGAATCCCCCATCTTTTCCCGCAGGTGCCGTATATGGACGGTGATTGTATTGTTGCTCTTGCTGAAATATTCGTCATGCCAGATCTTGTGGAACAGTTCCTCGGAACTGACGACGGTCCCCTTCTTCCGGCACAGGATATGCAGAATAGAGAATTCAGTCGGGGTGAGGGACAGGGGCCTTTCATTCAGCGTACATTCATGGGTCCTGACATTGATGACGAGCCCGGAGTGGACGATGACATCCTCCTTTGGCCCTTCTTCCACGTTATACCGCTTGTACCTGCGCAGCTGTGCCTTCACCCGCGCTACCAGTTCCAAAGGCAGGAAGGGTTTTGTGATATAGTCGTCGGCACCTAAGGTCAATCCGGTAATCTTGTCGATCTCTCCGTCCTTCGCGGTCAGCATGATGACAGGGTAGCGGTGCTGCTCACGAATCTTCTGGCATATCTCCAACCCGCTTATATGAGGCATCATGATGTCCAGGATCGCCAAATCCAGCGTTTCGCTGCAGATACAGTCCAAGGCGTCTGAAGCGTTATAATATTTGAGTACGGTAAAATTTTCATTTTCAAGGTAGAGCGCGACAAGATCTGCAATCTCTCGTTCGTCATCTACAACTAATATTTTTTCTGACATAGTGTTCCGGCTCCTTTCCTTTCTATTTTATCAAGGGAAAATTGAGACTTTATGGAGATTCGCGCAAGATATTATTAAGATTTTCAGAACGGGGCACATATGTCCGCTGCAAGGCGCTTTGCCTGGCGGGTATCCGTAACTATAGAAAGAGCCGGAATCAGTTAGGGGATGTGAGATGATATCCCCGTACCTGATTCCGGCTCTTCCTGTATCAGCAGATCCCCTGCCGGCCTCGACATTATCCCCGCCCTTAAACAGTCCGGTCGTGGTTGATCTCTTTGAAGAACAGCCTGCGTATCTCGTCCCGGTCATGTGTCTGTCCGAGAATCCACATCATCTTCGCCACGATTGCCTCGGTCGTCATGTCGCCTGCCTGGAGGATGCCCGGATGTTCGCTGTATTTCTTTCCGACCTGGTACACGTTCAGATCGCAGCCTTCCTCCGGCACCTGGGTGGTGACGGCGAGGGTCTTGCCAGAATCCACCCATCCAAAGATAGCCTTTTCAAAGGAGTCGTCATATTCGGGAATGCCGCCGATGCCGAATGTTTCCAGGATGATGGCGTCATATCCGCCATCCAGCAGCCCGAAGAGGTCCGCCTTTACTTCCGGCGTGAGCTTCAGGACGAAGACACGGTCATTCAGGCGTGTATAGGTGACGAGATCTTCTTCCGACGGAAGGGGGCCCACATACTTGCGGACGATGTGGTCGTCGTGTATGACGGCCAGAAGCGGAAAGTTCATGCTCTCGAACGCGTCAAAGCTCCGGGTCCTCTGCTTGCGGCCTCTCGTCCCGGCGACGGCCTTGCCGTTGAACACGATAGAGACATTGCAGGAGCCGTCGTCAAGAGCATAGAGTATGCTCTGGTAGACGTTCAGCTTGGCATCGGTATACGGGTTGCCCATCGGCTTCTGTGAACCGGTGATGACGATGGGCTTCGGGGTGTTCTGGATGAGGTAGGAAAGGGCAGCGGCAGTATATGCCATCGTGTCGGTTCCGTGCAGGATTACAAAACCGTCGTAGCTGCCGTAGTGTTCCATGACGGCGTCGCGGATTTCCATCCACTGGCGCGGGCGCATGTTCGTGCTGTCGATGTTCATGAGCTGAAGAATGTCAAGCTCGCACTTATCTTCGATTCCGGGAACAAAAGAAGCCAGCTCTTCCCCGGTCATAGCCGGGGTCAGGCCGCCTGCTCCTTCTTTGGAGGCTATGGTGCCTCCGGTTGCTATCATAAGTATCTTTTTCATCATTTTTCAACCTCTCAATACATAGTCCATTTCTACCTTACCCTCGTTTAGAATATGTGTCAAGAGCCAAAACCTAACAGAGCACGATGACGCGCCGGGGCGTCGTCTGGGCAGGGATGCTCCTTGTCGAGGCGCTGTAGTATACGATCAGAAGCTGTCCGCCCAGGTCGCAGTTAAAACGCTGTCCGTTAGAGGTGACGACATCGGTCGTCCTTGTCATGTTCAGCTTAAGAGAGCCGTCCTCCGAAGTCAGGCTTTCGTCAAAATAGCCGGCGTACATATTCTCGCTCGGATTCTTGCGTCCGATGATGACCGCCCGGTACTGGGGCGGAAAGATAAGCGGTATAGCCAGGTTCGCATCATAGAATGCAATCACGTTCATTCCCGGCCGCAGACGTACTTCATTGATGACATAAGAGTCAGGGCCTACTACAAAGTTGGTGATGCCGTCGGAATTGCGGATAGAGACAAGCAGTTCACAGCAGTTATCACGCATGGATGTGATATTCTGTACAATCCCCGTTATGGGGACAAGATTCATATCAGCCATAATCAAACACTCCATTTTTGATTAATATATGCTGAGTTATTTTGTTTGTTCGTCTCCTTCTTCCTTCTTCAGATTCGATGCCTTCCCGTTTGGCGGCAGGAAGTGGTACAGGTCTTCGTAGGATTCCAGCTCGCCTACCGAGATGGGCTCGGATGGAATGAGCCCCGTGCAGTCCCAGGAAGAGGCTGCATTGGACAGATAGTCATAGGAGTCGATGAGGTGCTGGTTCTCTAAATCTTTTTTATCTTTCATAGTCAAGGATACCTCCTGTTTTACAATATTTGTGGAACGGTTCCGGCAAGGACGCGTGTACCTTGCCGGCTGAAGCTGTCTTTAGAATATGTAGAAAAAGAAATGCACATACTGTATATTATTTCCATGGCGGCCGCAGACGCGAGCGATGCTATATCTGCGGCAGCTTTTCCAAAAGACGCCGCGAGGATGAGATACTACGCCGCTTGAGGCAGGATGATCGACTTGTGGTAGAAAGAACAGGGAAAATATGGTAGTATGACATTGTATTATATAAAGTTATTTTAAACGAACAGGAGTTTTTTTATTATGGAAGAGCAGAATATTCATATAGCGATTGATACACATACCCATACGCTTGCAAGCGGACATGCTTACAATACGTTGCGTGAGATGGCCAAGATGGCGGCGGACAGAGGGCTTTCGGGGCTGGCGGTGACAGAGCATGCGCCAAAGATGCCGGGAACGTGCCACATATTTTATTTCCAGAATATGAGGGTCGTGCCGAGAAATATGTATGGCATAGAGCTTCTGATGGGAGTGGAGCTGAATGTCATGAACGGGACCGGCGAGGTGGATCTGCCGGAGTACCTGATTCGCGAGCTGGACCTGGCGATAGCGAGCATCCATGTGCCCTGCTATGAAGGGGAGCTTGACGAGAAGGAGATTACGCAGACATACATCAACGTGATGGAGAAGGACTATATCGACATCATTGGGCACCCGGACGACGGCAGGGTGCCGGTGGATTATGAGGTGCTCGCAAAAGAGGCGAAGCGGACAGGCACGCTGCTGGAGGTGAACAATTCCTCCCTGCGGCCGGGAGGATTCCGTCAGGATACGCATCACAATGCCGCCCGCATGCTCAGGCTGTGCAAGGAGTACGGGACGATGGTAGTGCTCGGATCGGACGCCCACATGGACGTGGACATCGCCAACTGCCGGTATTCCATGGAAGTGCTGAGGGAGGCTGCCTTCCCGGAAGAGCTCGTGGCTAATACCTCTCTGGAAAAATTCAGGGCTTGTCTAAAACGGAATAAAAAACTATAGACTTTACGAATTTAGTGTGCTAAAATGTAACAGTAATGAATTCTGTTACGAAGGAGATAATAGTATGAGTAAAAAGATCAGGACCGAAGCAGTAGACTATCTGTTTCGTGCTATACTAAGTCTGGAAGATAAAGAAGAGTGCTATACTTTTTTCGAGGATATCTGTACCATCAACGAGCTGCTGTCACTGTCGCAGCGCTTTGAGGTGGCAAAGATGCTGAGGGAACATAAGACCTATCTGGAAATCGCTGAAAAGACAGGGGCGTCCACCGCTACGATCAGCCGTGTGAACCGTTCCCTGAACTATGGAAATGACGGTTATGATATGGTGTTTGAGAGGATTAAGGAAGATAGATAAAAAAGAAATAGAGCGGTCCGCTCTATTTCTTTTTGTCCTGATTGCCCGGTTCGGGCAGTTCGTCTATCAGCTTTTCTATAATGAGCTTTTTGACATATACGTCGAAGCTCAGGCTGCATATGAACGAGAAGAGCTGCAGGTAATCCCTCTCTTCGCCTTCCTGCGCTTCTGAAAAACTTTCGGTAGCAGTCTTGTGCGTCCTGGCTACCTCTTTCTGAAGCGAGTCGATGCGCGCCTTCTCGGTCTGGCATATCTCTTCGTAGATAGAAGTAAGGCCGAAACTGCCACCGGCATCAAAATATTTTTCGGTAATCGGTGCCAGCAGAGTCTCTATATCCTTGATGGACAGGATGTTCTTAAAGTAGTAGATGAAGATAAGGACGAGAATGTGCTCTCTCGAATACTTCTTCTTCACCGGCGGCGGGAGAAGGTTGTTCTTCGCATAGTTGTTGATCATCGTCTTTGTCAGAATCTTGTCTTCAGGAAAGCGCTTCGTAGAGCTCAGCTCCTTTTCCATGAATGTAGTTACCTGGTCCATATATAATTCTATATTTGGAATGCTGTCAGGTCTCACATAGTCAATCCGCGAGATGCTGGATAAGATGCTGTTCAGCATATCTTTTGTATCAATCGTCATATTAGTATCACCCCAATATAGTCATTATATAGTATTAAAAACTATATGGCAAGTATTTTCTGATTCGTCCCCTTGACAGCCTGTGCTATGATTTAAGTAATAATAAAAAAGGAGCTGTGAGGTTATGTGCGGACGTTATTATGTAGACGACGAGATGGCCAGGGAGATAGAAAAAATTGTCAGGCAGCTGGACCGGAAGCTGCTCATAAAGGGAGAGATATATCCGGGGCAGAAGGCTTCGGTCATCGCCCGCGACGCAGGAGAGGCGGTGCTGCGGCAGATGGACTGGGGATATCCGGCACCACAGAACAAAGGGCTTGTCATCAACGCCAGAAGCGAGAGCGCCCTGCAGAAGCGGATGTTTTCCGAAAGCGTCATGAACCGCAGATGCGTCATCCCGGCGCGGCGGTTCTACGAGTGGGACAAAGATAAGAACAAGATCGCCTTTCAGCCGGAGGGGAAGACAGGGATGTTCCTCGCCGGATTCTGGAAACGCTTTTCAGAGGAAGACCATTTCATCATCCTCACGACGGATGCCAATGCCTCCGTCCGCCCCGTGCACAACAGGATGCCGCTCATTCTGGACGAGGAGAGGAGCAGGGCATGGCTGGAAGATGAGAAGAAGTATGAGCAGCTGCTCGGCCTGCAGCCGGATACCCCGCTGGAAAAAGAAGGGTTTATGCAGCAGAGCCTTCCATTTTAGGCTTTGGGGGCCGCCGGGAAGAAATTACCAGAGAAATCGAACGTAGGTTCTGATATACTTACAGTAAAAAGAAAGAGGTGTGAGTCATGTCAGAACAGATTATCTATCATATTGATGTAAACTCCGCCTTCCTTTCGTGGGAGGCGGTTTTTCGTCTTGGTTTCCTGGGAGCGTCCACGGACCTGCGGGACATACCATCAGCCATCGGCGGAGATATAAAGCAGAGGCACGGAATCATCCTTGCCAAGTCCATCCCCGCGAAAGCATATGGAATCAAGACAGGGGAATCGATACCGGAGGCAAGGCAGAAATGTCCGGGCCTGTATATCGCCCCGCCCAATTACGGGCTGTATGAGAAGTGCTCCCGGGCCTTTACCGATATCCTGAAAGAGTATACGCCGGCAGTGGAGCAGTACAGCATCGATGAGGTGTTCATGGATATGTCGGGCATGCAGAAGCTGTTCGGGAATCCGGTAAAAACGGCCTTCGATATCAAGGACCGTATCCGCAGGGAACTGGGCTTTACGGTGAATATCGGCATCTCGTCCAACAAGCTGCTGGCCAAGATGGCCTCGGACTTTAAGAAGCCTGACCGGGTGCACACCTTGTTCCCCGAAGAGATCAGGACGAAGATGTGGAAGCTGCCGGTAAACGACCTGTTTTTTGTCGGGCGGGCCACCGCAAAGAAGCTGCATAAGCTTGGCATATGCACGATTGGACAGCTGGCGGAGGCGGATCCGGAGCTGCTCCGGATACACCTGAAATCCCACGGGGACGTGATATGGAACTTTGCCAACGGAAGGGACTTCTCTATCGTGGAGCCTGAGCCCATACCGAACAAAGGCTACGGGAACAGCACGACGACGCCTTTCGACGTGACGGACGCGGCGGCGGCCAAGCTCGTGCTGCTTGCGCTGGCGGAGACGCTCGGGATGCGCCTTCGGAAGGACGGGGTAAAGATCCAGGTCATAAGCATCGGGATAAAGGACCGGGAATTTTGCCATGTGTCCCATCAGACCGTACTGCCCAACCCGACCAACATCACGAAAGAGATATATGAGGCGGCCTGCCGGCTGTTCGACGAACTGTGGGACTACGCGCCGATCCGGCATCTCGGCATACACACAGGCCGGGTTAAGGACGAAGGGGAGCTGAGGCAGCTGTCGCTGTTTGACGACAGGGACTATAAGAAGCTGGAACGGTGGGACAGGACGATTGACCGGGTGAGAGGGAGGTTCGGCATCGATGCGGTAAGGCGCGCGGCCTTCCTGGCGGTGCCGGAGATAGACCATCTGTCCGGAGGGGTGTCAAGAGAAAAACGGACGGTAGATTATGAGAAGCTTAAGATAGAGTAGGAGGGAGAACGATGGCTTTTGGAATCGGTATCAATACAGAAGCCCCGGACCGGGGACCTGTCCGGGGGAAACAGGAAGATATCGCCTGCGGGTGCTGGTTTACGAGCAGGGGAAACATGTTTCCGAAGTTTATCAAATATGAGGACGAGGACGGGGTAATCCGCTCCATATCGAATATCGAAGTGCTGTATTCGGAGAAGGAGAATTTCTGCGGCATCCCTATGATGTCATACGCGTGCCGGACGGTGGCGGAGGGGAGAGAATATTTCTTCACGCTGCTGTTCCATCAGACAGAGTGCAGATGGAAGATCGTCTGGAAGGGGACGGAGTAACAAGAGAATGATAAATATATTGACAGGCTAATGAACACTAGCTATAATGAAGACAGAGAAGCTAGTGTTCATTAGCCTGTTTTGGCAGAGGAGGAAATCATATGCGGGAAAATCAGCTGGAAGAATATTTGAGCAAGGGTGTGGAACGGATCGTGCAGGGAATACTGAGAGCATCGGGGGACAATCCGAAGGAGAGCCTGTTCCTGGCACGGTATGTGTCCTCAGGACGTGAGGCGGGCAGAAGGAGGGCCAGGCTCGAGGCGGCGGGAGAACATATCCCTCCGTTCCTGATTGCCAGCATTACAGATTCATGTAACCTCCACTGCAAGGGGTGTTACGCCAGGGCGAACGTAAGCTGTATGGACAGAGGCGAAGAACTGCAGATGTCCGCGGCGCGGTGGGGAGAGGTATTCTGCCAGGCGGAAGAGGCAGGTGTCGCATTTATCCTGCTTGCAGGCGGAGAGCCGCTTCTGCGCCGGGACGTGCTGGAGCAGGCCGGCCGGCACCGCAGGATACTGTTTCCTGTATTTACAAACGGGACGATGCTGGAGGAAGCGTATCTGAAGCTGTTTGGCAAGAACCGGAACCTCATACCCGTCCTCAGCATAGAAGGGAAGGAAAGGCTCACGGACGAACGGAGGGGAAGCGGCGTCTACGCTTCCCTGCAAAAGGCGATGAAGAGGATGAAAGAGGGCGGCATCCTGTTCGGCGCTTCGGTGACGGTCACAAGAGAGAACATGCAGGAAGTCCTGTCGGAGGAATTCACAGCACATCTGGCCCGCCAGGGATGTAAAGCCGTCATCTATGTGGAGTACGTACCCGCAGAGAAGGAGACGGAGCATCTGGCGCCGACAGACGCAGAGCGGGCATATATGGAGCGGCGTCTGGAGATGCTGAGGGAAGCCCAGAAAGAGCTGCTGTTCGTATCCTTCCCGGGAGATGAGAAGAGCTCCGGCGGCTGCCTGGCGGCGGGAAGGGGATTCTTCCATATCAATGCGAAGGGAGGGGCGGAACCGTGCCCGTTCTCCCCTTTCTCGGATACGAGCCTGTTACATACGAGCCTGCGTGAAGCGCTGAAGTCCCCGTTCTTCATCCGGCTGAGGGCAGAAGGGCTGCTGACGAAGGAGCATACCGGCGGATGCGTGCTGTTCGAGCAGGAGCAGTCTGTAAAAGGATGTCTGTGAGGAGGGAGCATATGGGAACAAAAGAGCGGATCATGGAAGAAGCGCTCAACCTGTTTTCTACAAGGGGGTATGAAGGGACGAGCGTGAAGAATATTGCGGAAGCTGTGGGAATAAAAGATAGCTCACTATACAAACACTATAAGAGTAAGAAAGAGATTTTTGATACGATCGTGCAGGAGATGTCCTCCAGGATGGCACACATGTCGCAGACGCTCGGTCTCCCGGACGAGACGGATATGGAACAGGCGGCCCGGGTATACGGCAATCTGACGACGGACGGCCTTATAAACCTGAGCCGGCAGATATTCCTGTTCTACCTGAAAGACGCTTTTGCGTCCCGGTTCCGCCGGATGCTGACGATTGAGCAGTACCGGACGAGAGATATATACGAGGTGTACCGGAAGATATTTATGGAAGACAGCATCACCTATCAGACAGCTTTATTTGCACAGATGACCCGGTGGGGCGTGCTAAGAGATGCCGATCCGGCTGCCATGGCTATGAACTTCTATGCACCGGTATTCTTCCTGCTGAACAAATATGACCAGGAGCCGGGGAGAGAAGAAGAGGCGCTTGGTGAGCTTAAGCGGCATGTGCGGGAGTTTGCGAGGATATATGCGCGGTCAGAGGAGAGGTAAATGATGCAGAAAAGACTTAAGACTTCGATGAAGGCTTCTGCCGCCATAGCCGCGGCCGCCGTGACTGACCTTGCGGTGATGCGGATATTCCTGAATATAGCGGTAGAGCGCAGATGCCGTTTTTTTAAAGGACAAAAGGGCAGGAAGAAGCCGTGCAGAGATGAGATCCGGCAGGGTATGGAATGGATGGAGCAGCAGAAGAGCGAAGCGGTTACGATAGAAAGCTTTGACGGGCTTAAGCTGAGAGGACATTATGTAAAAGCGAAAGAGGCCCGGCGGATCATGGTCATGTTCCACGGGTGGCGGGGGACGTGGAAGCGTGACTTCGGCGCCTGCGCGCGCGAACTGTACGAAGAAGGCTGCAGCCTTCTTCTCCCGGAGCAGCGGGCCCAGGGAGAGAGCGAAGGGACATACATGGGGTTCGGCATACTGGAGCGGCACGACTGCCATGCATGGCTTGACTGGGTGGAAAAGAATAACGGCAGCCATCTGCCCGTGTACCTCTACGGCGTGTCCATGGGAGCATCCACGGTACTCATGGCGGCAGGCGGCGCGCTCCCGGCATGCGTTAAGGGCATTATCGCCGACTGTGGATTCTCCTATCCGGACGATATGGTGCTGAACTTTGGACGGAAGCATTTCCGGCTCGTGGGAGTCCGCACGGTAAAGCGGCTGACACGGTGGTGCAGAAGGAAGGCAGGATTCGGGTTCGACGACTACTCCGTGCCGGAGGCGCTGAAGGACTGTGACATCCCCGTGCTGTTCATACACGGGAGAGCAGACACGTTCGTGCCGTGCGGCATGACCATCCAGAATTATGAGGCGTGCAGGGGGAGGAAGCGTCTTCTGCTCGTGGAAGGCGCGGACCACTGCGGCAGCTACCTGAAGGACCGTGAGGCATACATGGAGGCGGTGCGTTGGATCTGGGAGCAAAATGACGGGAACAAGGCAGAATAATGGAGCTGGTTTCAGAAAATGTGACGAAAATGAAACTTCTCCTTACATGAAGGGAGCCGGGTCTGTTAAAATACACTTGATTCGGCAGAAACTAAATATTGCGTATATATCGGGCCGCTGACGTCCGATAGGATACAGATGGAAATGGTAGTGAAGATTATGTGATTGTAATTGTAACGAAAGTTATCAATCATGTCTTCGCTGCTTTTTTTCTGCCCGGATATCAGAAAAGAAAGGAGATCAGATAAAATGAACCAGAATGCAAATGAATATCTTGCACGTGAGCCGGTAGGCAGGCTGATGCTTAAATTTTCCGTTCCGTGCATCCTGTCGCTGCTCGTGTCGGCGCTTTACAATATTGTAGATCAGATTTTTATAGGAAGGGGTGTCGGATATCTCGGCAACGGAGCGACGAACGTCGTATTCCCGATTACCGTGATCGCCCTGGCACTGGCCCTTCTCATAGGAGATGGCTGTGCCGCATATCTGAGCATCTGTCAGGGGATGAAGAATGAAGAGAGGGCCCACAAGTGCGTGGGAAATGCGGTCGTGATGAGTACGGCGGCCGGCCTGCTGCTGACGGCAGCGTTCCTGCTCCTGAAGGAGCCGATGCTGGCCTGGTTCGGGGCCACGGAAAACAACATCGCATATGCAGAGGAGTATTTTGAATCTCTTGTCATCGGTATCCCGTTCTTCCTGTTTGCCAATGCGATGAATTCCATCATACGGGCGGACGGCAGCCCGCAGTTCGCCATGCTGTCGACGCTTGCAGGCTGTATCATCAATGTGGTATTGGATCCCATAGCCATATTCGTCCTGCACTGGGGAATGATGGGCGCTGCGGTGGCGACGGTTGCCGGCCAGGCCGTGTCGGCCCTGCTGGCAGTATGCTATCTGCTTCATACGAAGTCCTTCCGGCTCAGGAAGTCCAGCTTCCGGCCGAGGGCGGGACTGTTCAGGCATATGCTGCCTCTCGGCGTCAGCAGCTTTCTGACGCAGGTGTCGATCGTGGTTATCATGATCGTCATGAATAATGTGCTTGTCACGTATGGGGCAAGGTCGAAATATGGCGCGGATATTCCGCTGACGGTCGTGGGCATCGTCATGAAAGTGTTCCAGATCGTCATCTCCGTCGTCGTCGGAATCGCTGCGGGAGCCCAGCCTATTGTAGGCTATAACTACGGAGCGGGACAGTATGGGAGGGTAAAAGAAATCTTCAAAAAGATGATGCTGGCAGAATTCGTGACGGGACTTATCTCCTGCATAGGTTTTGAATTCTTTCCGCTTAAGATTATCGGGATATTCGGGAGCGAGAACGGGCTGTATAACGAGTTCGCCGTGCTGTCCTTCCGGGTGTTCCTCGGGATGATAGTGCTGTGCTGCCTGCAGAAGGCGGCAAGCATCTTCCTGCAGTCGCTCGGAAAGCCGCTCCTGTCCATGTCGCTGTCGCTTCTGAGGGAATTTGTACTGAGCGTGCCTCTTGCCCTAATCCTGCCGGGCCTGTTTGGCGTGACCGGGGCATTGTATTCTGCCCCGGCCGCGGATATCGTCTCCTTTGCGGCTGCGGTACTCTGCATAGCCCATGTATTCAAGGAAATGAAGACAGAAAAGAAGAAGCTGGAAGAGAAGAAGTTAGAAGAGCCGTTAAAAACTTCCGTATGTCTTTCCATTCTCGAGTGATACGCCCTTCGCAGCAGCCATCTCGCTTACTGTTACGAGCTGATATCCCTGTCTGGTCAGTTCGGGAATGACGGCCAGGGCGGCATCTACGCTGAAAGAATGGATGTCATGCAGCAGGATGACGGCTCCGTCGCCTGCGGAGGAACGGATGGATTCGATCGTCGCCGCCGTATCTTTCGTCTTCCAGTCGAGCGTGTCTACAGACCAGAGAATCATAGGCATTCCCACATTGCTCTTTACCGTGTCGTTGATGGCGCCGTAAGGCGGCCGCAGGACATCGGCCGGCTGGCCGCATATGTTCTGGATGGCGGCATTCGTATCCGCAATCTGCTTTTTGATCTTCTCCGGCTTCTGCTTCGTGAGGTCGGGGTGGTTGTAAGTATGGTTGCCGAGTTCGCAGCCGGTCTCTAACATCTTCTTTACGGCGTCCGGATATTTCGGCACGTTCATCCCCTGCATAAAGAATGTGGCATGTGCGTTGTACCGCTCGAGCACGTCCAGCAGCTCCTGCGTCTGTTCTCCTGGCCCGTCATCGAAGGTCAGGGCAATCATCGGCCTGTCCGGCTGTACAGAAGCCTCCCCTTTGGACGTAAGCCTGCCATCCTTGTCAAAGGTGCACTGCTTCAGCCCAATCTGGCGCTGTCCGGTCACCATATCCCCGTTTTCATCAAAGTAATATGTATTTCCGCCGGAAGTGAGAAAGTCACCAGTCATGTATTCCCCGCTGTTCAGCCGGAATTTCTTTCCCTCCCATGCGCCGAGCCTGTTCTTAACGACGAGCGTTCCGTCCTGCACGTCAAGCCGGACCCTGGAGGCCCATTTCTCTTTCATCCGTTTCTGGAAATCCTGATTCAAAATAATCTTGACAGGATATGTATTGTCCACCGATGCATCTGCATTGTAGGACAGGGTATAGTATTTGCCGGAATTGAGCTCGTTGATAAAATCCTTTATCGTGAGCTTTCTCTTTTTGTCCAGCATCTTATCCGGGCTCTTGCCCTTGTAGACTGCGGTCGCCTTAAGAGCCGGCAGTTCTTCCCCCTGCGTGATTACGGCTTTGTCAAGCTTCAATGTGATGTCGATGGGCTGCGTGTATGCCCGGACCGTCAAGAATGCGGTAAACCCGAGCAGAACCGCGGCTGTGCAGCCAATCCCTATCTTCAGGTTCCGGTGCAGCCTTGCTCTCTTCCTGTGTTGTGAGATGCGCCTGCTTTGGGTGCGCGTAGCTGTATGCTCTATCTGTTGATTCATCTGTATCTTATCCCCTCGTCAAATCTATACTTGTCAAATTGTAAATGTCTGTAAGATAACTATAGCATAATTTGTCGGAATGTGACGAATGAAAACAGTAAGAAACTATTAATATTTTCTGAATGTCTGCCTTGCACTTCAAGGGCAAAGAACTTATAATGGATACAGACTTTTGTGAAGGGAATATATGCGATGAAATCGAGTGTATTATGCTATAATCTGAAAGGTACGAAAAAGGGAAAGCAGATAGCGATGATATTCGGCTTTCTTGGCTATAAGGTACGCCACGTGGAAAAGGAAGAATACCACGTTCCAATCGGGGTGCTGGCAGGCGCCGATAAGATGGAGGACGAGCGGCCGGTCTTTGAAGGGGAGGGGTTCTCCGACGAGATGCTTGTCATGAACGCGGAGTCGGAGGAGATGATGGACAAGGCCCTCTTCCTCATGCGCAAGGAAGGGGTGAAAGTAGGGCTGAAGGCGATGCTTACGCCTTCCAACCGGGAGTGGACGTCCACAGCCCTGCACGATGAGATACAGAAGGAACATGAATATATGAAGGAAATGGAAAGGAACAAGAAAGATTGAGCATCTACGAGACATTAAACGAACAGCAGCAGGAGGCGGTATACCACACAGAGGGGCCGCTTCTCATACTGGCAGGAGCCGGTTCCGGCAAGACCCGGGTCCTCACCCACAGGATTGCTTATCTCATAGAGGAAAAAGGGGTCAACCCGTGGAACATCCTGGCAATTACATTTACGAATAAAGCGGCGGGGGAGATGCGGGAACGTGTCGACGATATCGTCGGCTTCGGAGCAGAGAGCATATGGGTGAGCACGTTCCACAGCACCTGCGTGAGGATCCTGCGCCGCCATATCGACAAGCTGGGTTATGATACAAACTTTACCATCTATGACAGCGATGACCAGAAGACGCTCATGAAAGACGTGTGCAGGCTTCTCCAGATTGACACGAAGATATACAAGGAGCGCATGCTGCTTAGCGCCATATCTTCCGCAAAAGATGAGCTTGTCACGCCGGAAGAGTACCGCATAAAGGCGGAAGGCGACTACAACAAGCAGAAGACGGCCCAGGTGTATGAAGAGTATGAGAAGCAGCTGCGCGCCAACAACGCGCTGGACTTCGACGACCTGCTCGTGAAGACGGTACAGCTGTTCCAGACCCAGGCAGACATCCTGGACTATTATCAGGAGCGGTTCCGGTACATTATGGTGGATGAATACCAGGATACGAATACGGTGCAGTTTGAGCTCATACGGCTTCTCGCCTCCAAATACAGGAACCTGTGCGTCGTGGGGGATGACGACCAGTCTATCTATAAGTTCCGTGGTGCCAACATCAAGAATATCCTGAATTTTGAACAGGTGTATGAGGACGCGAAAGTGATTAAGCTGGAGCAGAACTACCGGTCCACGAGCAATATCCTTAACGCGGCCAACGCGGTTATCCGCAACAACTGCGGCAGAAAGGACAAGACGCTCTGGACGGACAACGGCGATGGAGAGAAGATTCATTTCCGCCAGTTCGATTCCGCTTACGACGAGGCGGAATACATAGTCGGGGACATCCGGGAGCACGTGGATGACGGAAGCTGTACCTATAACGACAATGCCATCCTCTACCGGACGAATGCCCAGTCGCGTATGTTTGAAGAGAAGTTCGTGACTGCCAACATACCCTATAAGGTCGTGGGCGGCGTCAACTTCTATGCGAGAAGGGAGATCAAGGACTTGCTCTCCTACCTGAAGACAATCGATAACGGGCAGGACGACCTGGCGGTGCGCAGGATTGTCAATGTCCCGAAACGGGGCATCGGGCTAACGAGCATCAACCGGGTCCAGGAATATGCGTCCACGCACGAGATCGGATTCTATGAAGCGCTCCGCGCGGTAGACCTGATTCCGAATATCGGAAGAGGAGCGTCAAGGCTTGAGTCGTTCGTGGCGCTCATCGAGCATTTCAAGGCAGACGCCCTGGACATGTCCATTTCCGATCTGATGCAGGAAATCATGGACGAGACGGGCTATATCGAGAGCCTGCAGGCGGAAGACAGTATCGAGGCGGAGACGCGCATCGAAAACATCGATGAGCTGATGAGCAAGATCGCGGCCTATGAGGAAGCGTGCGAGGAGGCGAACGAGCCGGCCACGCTGAGCGGATTCCTCGAGGAGGTGGCCCTTGTGGCAGACATCGACAGCCTCGACGTTAGCAGCGACTACGTAGTGCTCATGACGCTGCACAGTGCAAAGGGGCTCGAGTTCCCGAAGGTATATCTGGCCGGGCTGGAAGACGGCATCTTCCCAAGCTATATGACGATAACCGCAGATGATCCGGAGGAAGTGGAAGAAGAAAGACGCCTCTGCTATGTGGGCATCACGAGGGCGAAGCAAGAGCTGACGCTCACCTGTGCCAGAAGGCGGATGATACGCGGAGAGACGCAGTACAACAAGATGTCCCGGTTCCTGAAGGAGATACCGATGGACCTGCTCGCCACGGGAGCCGTGTTCGAGAAAGACGACGAGCCGCCAAAGCAGAGCGCATATGCCCAGGCAAGGCAGACGTTTAGGACCAGGGCCTTCGCAGGCGCCGCAAAGCCGGTCAGGCAGTTTGCCGTCCCGGAAGGGAACGGGCCGGGCTACGGCATAGGCGACCGGGTGCGCCATATCAAGTTCGGCGCAGGCACGGTCACGGCCATCACGGAGGGCGGACGGGACTATGAAGTGACGGTCGATTTTGACGGGCCGGGCACGAAAAAAATGTTTGCCACATTTGCCAGGCTGGAAAAGATATAAATGGATAAAAGTTGGCAATTTTGGCATAAATATATAGTAATCTCAAATTGATAGTGTTATAATAAGGTCAATAATTGAACTTGTATTGACAAGCAGGAGAAAGGATGTGGGAGCATGAGTAAGGTAGAGGATTTTATTGCAGCAACGAAGCTGAGCGAGCTGGTTAATAAAAAGGAAGATGACAAGCACTGTAAGACAGTTCTCTGGGTTCTTGCCATTGTAGGAGCAGTTGCTGCTGTCGCGGGAATCGCATACGCTGTATATTGTTTCTTTACACCAGATTATCTGGAAGACTTTGAAGAAGATTTTGAGGATGATTTTGATGATAATTTCTTCAATGACGAAGATCAGGTATAGAAGAACAACGTGGAAACTATAAGAGAGAAGCGGGCTGGAGCCATCAGGTTATCCTGCCTGCTTTTTATGTGACAGGGGATAATCCCGTGTCGGACGGCAGGTCCTTTGAGCGGGAAAATCTGCCGGGGAAAGGAAATGAATTATGGACGAACAGTTTTTTGCACTGCTGATTGACGCGGACAACATATCCGCAAAGTATATCAAACCGATACTGACGGAACTGTCCAAGTACGGAAACATAACATACAAGAGAATATACGGGGACTGGACAAGCACCCAGCATTCCAAGTGGAAGGACGAGCTGCTGACCAACTCGATCACGCCGATCCAGCAGTTCAGCTACACGCAGGGGAAGAATGCCACCGACTCGGCCATGATCATCGATGCCATGGACATCCTGTACACGAATGATGTGGACGGCTTCTGCATCGTGTCCAGCGACAGCGATTTTACCCGCCTCGTCAGCCGCTTGAGAGAGAGCGGCAAGCTCGTGATCGGCATGGGCGAGAACAAGACGCCGGAGCCGTTCCGCAAGGCGTGCGACAAGTTCACCATATTGGAGAACCTGCTGAACGAGCCGGTGCCGGGCGAGGAAGAGGAGCTGGAAGAGACGGAAGAGCTGCACGGCGGGCTCCGCGAGGAACGGATTGAAGATGAGATTATCAAGATGATCATCGAGAACCAGGACAACAACAAGCAGACCGGGCTCGGAGAGGTGGGCAGCCGCCTCGTCAGCCTGTACCCTGACTTTGACGTGAGAAGCTACGGATACAACATGCTCTCCCGCTTCCTGGAAGATTTCACAAGGATCCAGCTTGTGAAGAAGGGCAACTTCATGTCCGTCACGCTCAAGGAAGATAAAGGGATGAAAGAAGACATAGACCGCTTCGTGCTGAAGCTTGTAAAGGAAGCGGGAAAGGACGGAATCGAACTGAGCATCCTCGGCAACCGCGTATATGAGAAATACAAGAACTTCAAGATAAGCGATTACGGATATTCCCAGTTCAGCCAGTATATTAAGAGCCTGCGCAGCGTACAGGTGCAGCAGGACAAGACGATAATGAAAGCAAAATACACAGACTAAGGCAAGACAGAGAGGTAGAAGGAAGATGAAAAAAGGGCAGGTATACGAAGGAACGATAGAATCAGTTGAATTCCCCAACAAGGGGAAGGTATTCCTACCTGATGAAGATAAGACGGTGATAGTGAAGAACGGTATTCCGGGACAGACGGTGAAGTTCTCTGTCAACAAGATCCGCAAAGGGAAAGCAGAGGGCAGCATACTGGAAGTGCTCCGTCCGTCCGAGGTGGAGATAGAGCCGGCCTGCACGCATTTCGGTCAGTGCGGCGGCTGCACATACCAGAACCTCCCCTATGAGGAGCAGCTGAAGCTGAAGGAGTCCCAGGTCAAGGCCATGATGGACGAGGCCGTGGACGGGGACTACGTGTGGGAGGGAATCAAGCCGAGCCCTGCCCGGCAGGAGTACCGCAACAAGATGGAATTCTCCTTTGGGGACGAATATAAAGACGGCCCCCTGGCCCTTGGCATGCACAAAAGGGGCAGCTTCCACGACATTGTAAATGTGGAGGGCTGCAGGATTGTTGATGAAGACTACAGGAAGATACTGGCCTGTACGCTGGAGTATGCGAGAAAGTCCGGCCTCCCTTATTACCACCGCATGAGACATACCGGATATTTCCGCCATCTGCTCGTAAGAAAGGCAGTAAAGACGGGGGAAATCCTTATCGATATCGTCACCACTTCGGAATATGATTTTGACGGAAGCTTCCGCGGAGACAAGTGGGCGGACGAGCTGCTGGCCCTTCCGCTGGACGGAAAAGTTGCCGGTATCCTCCACACGAAGAATGACAGCGTGGCAGACGTGGTGAAGGATGAAGGGACGGATATCGTGTACGGCCAGGACTGCTTCTATGAAGAGCTGCTGGGGCTGAAATTCAAGATTACGCCGTTCTCCTTTTTCCAGACGAACTCCCTTGGCGCGGAGGTGCTGTACGAGACGGTCAGAGCGTATATCGGCGAGACGAAGGACAAGGTGATCTTCGACCTGTACAGTGGAACCGGGACGATAGCCCAGATACTTGCCCCGGTGGCAAAACGGGTGGTCGGTGTGGAGATAGTGGAAGAGGCCGTGGAGGCCGCGAAGGAGAATGCGGGGCTGAATGGCCTTGACAACTGCACGTTCTGGGCGGGGGATGTGCTGAAGGTAATCGACGGCCTTGGGGAAGTGCCCGACCTGATTGTGCTGGATCCGCCAAGGGACGGCGTGCACCCGAAAGCGCTGGAGAAGATTACGAACTTTGGTGTGGAGCGGATGGTGTATATTGCCTGCAAGCCGACGAGCCTTGCAAGGGATCTGGAGATGCTGCAGGGGAGAGGGTATAAGGTGGAACGGATGGCTTGTGTGGATCTGTTTCCGGGGACGGTGCATGTGGAAACTGTTACGCTTCTGGTGCGGAAAGCTTGATTCTAGGCGGGTTTGCGGGATTATTTGGAGAAAATGGAGTTGTGTTTTTGTGGAAGGTGAGATGGATAAGTTTCCTTATTGGTGGGGACGGGGATAACGCCGGAGGGTTTGAAAATGAGGGTTTTGTCGGGCAAAAGATACAATGCGGCAAAACCCATACTATTTGGTAAAAGTGGATACTGTCTGGCAAAACTAGTATTGTGCGATAAAAGCGATAGTTGCTGAGTAAAATAAACAATGATAAATTTTTGCTTGTAATTTATCAATCCATCGTTTAAACGGAACATATCTGAATACACAGTTCTGAAAAAATATCGTTCGGGAGTTCCCCGGTATATTCAATTATACATAAAGGCAAAGGAGAGGTAGATATGTCATTTGGATTTATTGATTTAGCAAAAGAAGTTTTGAAAGCTTCGGAATGTCCGCTTTCTGTCGAAGAGATGTGGGAAGCAGGTTGTAACCAGGGGCTTGATGAGAAGCTGGGTTCTTCCGGCAAAACACCAATTAGGACCCTGTCAGCCAGAATCTATGTGGATATCAAAAATAACATGGATTCGGTATTTATACAGGTTAGCAAAAGGCCAGCTAAATTTTATCTGAAAGGAAAAGACATTAATCCAGAAAAAGGAATCCCGGAATCTGGTGCAGGCAGGAAAAAGAGTAAGTTTACAGAAAGGGATTTACATATTTTACTATCAAGTTTTGTCTGCACGGACGAGCATTTTAAATGTATGACAAAGACGATTTATCATGAAGTTTCCAAGAGGGAAAAAAGTGGTAAGAATAAATGGCTGCATCCTGATAATGAGGGGTTCATTTTCCATTTGATTCATATACGGTAACTATTCAGAACCCCCTTTAGGTTCTAAATGATTTTTGTTAAAAACAGAGAAAATAAAAATTCTGTTTTCACTTGATTTGCTTTTGTTGGTGGATAACCAACTCATGATTTATCAATTAGTCTTCGCTTTGTGGATTACTGATTTTAGATCATAATTGTGTTTCAAATCCAATTTTTATCGGTTTTTGAATAGCTTTAGCAACACCTGAACCTTGAAATAATGATGTTATCCACAGTCTTTTTGACCAATAAGGAAATCCATGCAATTCGCTTTTTTACTGGCTTTCAGCTAAAATAGACTTATCAAATTTAGCGGAAGAAGGTGGCCTCATTTACAAAAGACGAAATGATTGAACAACTGCTAATGCAGGTCAATACTTTAACGGTAGCGCTTAATTCACTGCAGCAATCATTTGATGCTCAAACAGCACTTATTACAAAACCCAATCAGACCATCCAGGAACTGAAAGAACAGATTAATAAGAATTCCCAAAACAGTTCTAAACCACCTTCAAGTGATGGTTTCAAAAAACCTTCGCCAAAAAAGTTTACGCAAACCTTCAGGAAAGAAGGCTGGCGGCCAGGAAGGCCATCAGGGTACTTATTTGCAGTGATTGCAGGTCCAGATGATGTAATTGGATATATGCCATCTGCTTGTGAAGGATGTCCTCATTATCAAATGTGCAAAGGGACAGCCTGTGTTGTTGAAAGACGTCATGTCATTGATGCAGTCGTCACTGTTAATGTGACAGGACATCAGCTACTTGAAATCCCTGTCTGCATGCTTCATGGAGATAACAGAAAAGGTTCGTTCCCTGCTGGCATCAAGGTAACTGTACAGTAAGGTGAAAATCTTCAGGCATTGTCGGTTGCGTTGAACACGGTTGGTGCCGTCAGTGTAAAAAGAACACATGAGATTCTCTCTGGTGTATTCAATATCCCGATTGCAACAGGAACTATAAGTAACATGGTAAAACGCTGTGCCGATGCCGTATCTGAAACAGTGAACACAATAAAGCAGAAAGTGATTGATTCCAGACTTGGACACTTTGATGAGATAGGAACCCGCGTAGATAAAAAGCTTTGGTGGGTTCATGATGCCTCGAACTGCGAATTTACATATCTGAACATCAGTCCAAAACGCGGATATCTTGGTATGGAACAGTGCGGGGTATTGCCTCTGTTCCGTGGCGGGCAGAAATGGGCATCAGCATTTATAGACCTTCTAATGGAAATGAAGAAGGTTAAAGATAAAGCCATAGAGGCTGGAAAAGAGTCTCTGAGCTATTATCACAATCAAAAGTTTGAAAAGCGTTATGAAGAACTTATTAAACAAGCCAGGGAAAAGAATCCGCTTCCAGTTACCACAGCGAAGAAACGTGGCAGGAAGAAAAAAGGAAAGATTCTTGCACTGGTAGAACGTCTTGACAATTACAAGGCATCAGTCTGCCTATTTATCCATGATTTCATGGTTCCATTTGATAATAACCAAGCAGAACGTAATATCAGGATAATCAAAGTTAAGACAAAGGTATCTGGCTGCTTCCGAAGTGAAGAAGGTGCCAGAGACTATCTAAAAATCATGTCATATGTTGGAACTGCTCATAAGCAGGGACATAACGCATATGACGCAATCAGAAATGCTATTTCAGGATGCCCTGAGTTCATTTTCGAATAGGGGGTTCTGAATAGTTACGATAGTGTCATTATTGATAGGAAATACGAAAAGTCCGGTGTCGCAGGATTGCAAAAGCAAGAGTAAAGCATTAAATTGGCAGGACATGTATTTACAAACTCACTAAAGGGATGTATAATATTAGCTAGTTTGTAAAAAGAGGGATAGCAGATGGATTATACAAAAATGCTTAAAAAATTAGTCGATGATAATGCTGGTATTATATCAACAAAAATGGTAACAGAGCTTGGAATTCCTAGAACATATCTTTCGGAACTTATTAAAAAAGGAATGTTGGAACGGTATAAGCGAGGGATATATATATCAACTCAAAGTAACGATGATAAAATGTATTGTTTTCAGATGAGATTTTCACAAGCGACATTCTCTCATGAGTCAGCACTATTTTTACATCAATATATCGAAAAAATGCCTGAGCAACCAATTGTGACAGTGAAAACGGGAACAAACACTAAAAATCTAGTGAATAATGGAGCTAGAGTGCATTCTATCCGTCAAGACTTATATACTCTTGGAGAAACGGAAATAAAAACCCGTTATGGTAGAAATGTAAGAACATATAATATTGAACGTAGTATTTGTGATATCATTCGTAACAGAAGTAGAGTTGATAGTGAGATTATTGTGAGCACGGTGAAAAAATATAATGATAGTCCTGAAAAAGATTTTTCCAGACTTATTACTTATGCAGAAGAGTTAAAGGTTGCTAAAATTTTGAATAATTATCTTGAGTTTTTGCAATGAGATTTAATTCCAAGAAAAATTTGTAAAGGGGCTAACTGAATTATGCAGTCGGAAATTTATAATATCATTTCTGCTTTGGCAGGAGATGTAAACAATAAAATACCTGAGACATTTGAAAAAAAATATTATAAGAAAATGTCTTATTCAAATGAAAATAAAGTAACAGAACTTGATAAAAAGATATTATATGAGACTATTAGTTTTGAAGTTGCATTTGTCCATGTGATAATATTTATATTTAATAGATGCTTTAACATAGAAAGTGCAAATTATCTAATTCTGTTAGAGCGATTAGATGTAGATCAACTATATTCTTGGTATAGTATGACAGAAAAATTTGTTACTGATAATTTTGATGAGATTAATGTGCATGAGTTTTCAGATATTTGTGAATTAATTAATCAGCATGATACATTTATTAATAAAGATATCAAAAAAAAGCTAGGTCAATTTTATACACCAATAAATATTGTACAAAAAATGGTTTTTGAAATGAAAAATAATTTGCGGTGTTTAACTAATACCGATTTTATTATTGATCCTGCATGTGGAACAGGTGTTTTTGTGATAGAAATAATCAGAGAATTAAAAAAGATTTTCCAGCAATCTGTAGTAATTGAGTATGTTAAAAAAAATATATTTGGTTATGATGTTAACCCTTTTGCAGTTATTGCCACAAAAATAAACATAGCATATATTTTGTTAAAAGAGTTACCTGAAGAGAAAGTAAGAATTTTAGATTATATTGTGAATGCAGATAATGTTTTCAATAACATACAATGGAAAAATACAATAGTGGAGCCAGACAATAATGTCTATTCAATCATTTTGGGAAATCCTCCATATTTTAAACTAAATAGTAAATTAGTCAAAAATATTAGTGGGTATAGTGAAATTTTATATGGTCAGCCAAATATTTATTCTTTTTTTATGTATTGGGGGATGAAACATTTAAAAAGAGATGGTGTAATGTGTTTTATTGTACCGCAATCAATAAGATCTGGTCTTTACTTTAAAAATCTTAGATCCAAAATAAAAGATTTAAGAATAAGAGCTTTAATTCATATTGATTCTAGACAAAATGTATTTGATCGAGCCGAGCAAGCGGTACTAATTATTTGTTTAGAAAATAAACCAGTTGCAAACAGCAAAACTAAGATTCAGTTTTATGATGGAAATGGAACGATTAATGCAGAGTTTAAAATATCTAGATCCAAATTAATGATGGATGAACAAAATAATCATATATTTATAATTAATAAGAAAATTGAAATGTATAGTATTCTAGATAAAATATTTACAAACTGCTTACCATTGGATAGTGAGGAAACAAAATTAAAGTTTTGTAATGGACTTTTCGTTTGGAATCAACATAAAGAAGATATTGTGGACGAGGAATTAACAGCAATACCTATTATCTATGGGGGGAATATACAACCATTAATGTTTGACTTTTCTGTATGCTCTACAAATGAAGAAAGAAAACAATACGCTTTGATAACGCAAAAAACAAAATCGTATGTATTAAAAGGCAAAAGATTATTAATTCAACGAACTACAAATTTTGAAAAAGATATTCGATTAAAATCATGTATAATATCGGATGAGTTTTTGGAAAGGTATGAAAGCTATTTTTTAGAGAATCATGTGAATTTTCTATGTAGCAGTGAAGGGAAAGATGAACTCCTAAGTATTGAAAAAATGTATTACTATTTAGGAATGTTCAATTCAAGGTTAGTAAATTATATTTTCATGAGTAAAAGTGGTAATACTCAGGTATCAGCCAATGAACTTAATGCACTTCCTTTTCCCCAAAGTGGTGTTCAAACGATTTCTCAATTTGTATCTAACTATATGAGTAAATTACAAGAATATCAAAATGAATTAGATGTGCTCGTTTGTAAAGCATATGGATTATCTGAGGATGAAACTAACTTTATTATAAATTATTGAGGTGAGATGGATGAAAAAATTAAGATTTAGGACAAATTCACGACATATTAGCCAGTTAGGAAGAGAGTTGGTTACTGATTTTGTTACTGCGTTGGTTGAATTAATTAAAAATTCATATGATGCAGATGCATACGGTGTGAAGATTATTATAGATAAACCTAATACACCTGAAAGTAAAATAATTCTTATAGATACTGGTTCTGGCATGACGCAAGAAGATTTTGAAAATAGATGGATGGTAATAGGAACTAATAACAAAGTGACAGAACCATTTACGGCTAAAGGAAGAAAGAAAGCTGGAAAAAAAGGTATTGGAAGATTTTCAGTAGAAAGAATTGCAGAAAAGGTAAGTGTCTATTCTTTCACGGATACGGAACAGCCATATAAGGTGAAAATCAACTGGAATAGTTTTGAAGATATAAATATTGCGGCATTAAATCAACGGATTAATATCTTGAGGGATCATGAAGATTCTGCTGCTGCGAAGTACATTGGTGGTCAACTGGAATACTTCTTTTTAACAGACAAAGTAGATATGACGGATAAAAATTTAGTTGCAACAATTATAGGCAGAAATACATTTGATTATCCTGTTTTTTATAATATAAATATACTTGATGAACTTGAAAAAGAGGTTGTTCCAATCTTAGAAAAATATGAAGATATCGAGCAGTTAGTCGAGGATGTCGAAAGTTCCTTAGAAACATTAGATGTCCATAATGATGCCATGGCGTTTTCAATGATAGATGAACTATATCAAAAATATGAACTACCTGAACCGCATACAGGTATGATTTTAGTAATGGAAGGACTTAGAGATGAATGGAAACAAAAAGATGTTGATAAATTACAAAAAGAATTAAGGCTTCTTGTTGCCCCGGACTTAATTGAGCAAGACCCCTTTAAAATAGAACTTGTTGCTCCGGATTTTAGAATAGAAGATATCGTTTTAGTAAATGAAATTCTTGATTTAAGGTATGCAAAAGTTGATGCGAAAATTTATGATAATGCGAAAAAATTATACATATCATATAAAGATAAAGAAGGAAAAAAAGATTTGATAGAAGAAGAATATGAACAGCCTCTTTTGTGTGGTGATGTTAGTGCGGAAATATACTTCTTTCTTAGAGATTCCAGTAACCTTACAAGTGCGGGATATAATTTTAGATTTGCTCAAAAAATGTTAGATACTTATTGTGGAATTAAAATCTATCGTGATAATTTTCGAGTTAAACCTTTTGGTGATATTGGAAATGATTGGCTATTTTTAGACCAAAAGAAAGTTAAAGATACACATGGCTATTTGGTGGGCAATAATCAGGTAATTGGTGTTGTGAGAATTGGTGATGTTACTAATCCACTACTTGTTGATGCAACCAATAGAGAGGGAATTATTGAAAATGAAGCATATGAACAACTTATAAGCTTTTTGACTAAATGCACTAATTTGATTAGTGATGTTAGACGAAAGGCGTATTTAGCTGAACAGGAAAACATAAAAAAGTTAGCAGCGGAAAAAGAGAAAATAGATGCTCAATTTGACAATGTAAAAAAGCAATATCTAGACAATCCATTTATCAAACAGATTGAGGAAGTTACGCAAACTGTTGATCATAATGCTATGCCTGAAAAATTACAACAATTAGCTAAGGCATTTATTGAAGATTCTGAAAAGAAAAAGGCAGATATACAAAAACTGCAAAATGATTACAATCAGCATTATAGTGATACAAAAAGAATTTATCAGGAGAAAATCAACTTTCAAGAAAGTGAGCTTAATTTATATAAAAATTTAGCTTCTCTCGGAATGCTAACTGGATCATTCGGGCATGAAACAAGCGACATCGTGAGTCGTATCCAAACAAGTTTACATCTAACAAATGTATATTTAGATAAAGATGTTAATAGGAATAAGATTAAGGATGTATTAAAAATTGTTAGTAGTGATTTTGGTAGAATATATGCATATAGTAACTTGATTATTAATTTTTTGAGGAAGCGGAAACGCGAAGCATCAGTTGACATAGAATTTGGAGACGTATTAGATGAAGTAAGCGGATTTTACAGAGCCATTGTAAATTCATTTGATATTTCCTTGGAATCAAAATGTAGTCAGAAAATTGTTTATACAATGAAACAAATTGATTTAGAGTCAATTATTATTAATATGATTACTAATGCCTTTGAACAAGTAAAGGGCAAGCAAATCCGTCAGATTAAAATTCACATTGAGCAGAGTTTATCTCATATTATACTAAGCTTTGAAGATTCTGGAAATGGGGTTCCAAAGGGGAAAGAAAAGGATATATTCAGGCCATTTGAAACTACTAAGGAAGAAGGTATTGGTTTAGGCTTGAATATTGTTAAAGATATTGTGGAAAACTATGGGGGAGAAATAAAAGTGGAGCGCTCAGAAACTCTGCATGGTGCCAAATTTGTCATATTATTGCCTAAAGGAGATAATGAAGAATGAGTGAATTAAAAGGTTTATTTATAGAAGATGAGGTAGCAAATATAGATATTTACACAAAATTATTTGCATTAGAAGGCTTACACCTTGAATGTATCAATGAATTGCCAGCAACATTAGAAGGTTTTTATGATATTGTCTTGGAAAGAGATGTTGATTTTTTGATTATTGATTATCATTTGGATAAGCAAGTTACTTATAAGGGGATTGATGTTTTGAGAGAAATAAGAAAACATGATAGTACAATATATGCTGTACTATTAACTAATTATCAACTTGAAGATTTTGCTGACCAATTTGGTGATTATGACTACGAATTAAAAAAGGATTCAATTGTTGAGCGTTATGTGGATGTAGCCGAAAAAATTAAAAGAGCTTGTGAGTTGCGAAAAGAGAATATGATATATAAAGGAATTGTGCAACAAGAGGAGGAAGAATCAGATACTATAAAATTACTAAAAGAAATCAGTTCCAAACTAGATTCTAAAGAATGATTGAGGTGCTATGTAATGGAATATCAACGAAAATTTAGATGGGCTAATTATGAAACACCAAAATGTAAAGTATACCTAAGAAATGACTTTTCTCATGAATGTGCATATTGCAAATTGCAGGAAAAAGAAGTTGGTTTTATTGATGCAAATTATTTTGAAATAGACCATTTTAGACCTCAGTCAGACGGGAATCAAGTATTTAATCCTCATTTATATAGTAATCTTTATTATGCATGTGAAAAATGCAATGGTGAAAAAAGTGATACTTGGAGCGAAATGTTACTTGATCCATGTAAAGAGGATGTCTTTTCTGGGGGTTGCCCTGCAATTGTTGATGGATATGATGCAGATTCATTGTATAAGTATACGGCACAAAATGATAAAGGTAGATATTATATTGATACGTTCAAATTAAATTCTAGATATCACATAAGAATTAGAAAACGAAGAATAAATAGAGAAAACAACATTCGTCAAATTGATGTATTAATAGACGAGATTTTACATAAGTTAGATAATAAGAAGGAACTTATAAATTTAGAACAATTGATTAAACAGCTGGATCAGTTGCGTTTAAGCAAAAAGAAAGAATTATCTAACCTATCAAGCGATGAAAACTTTGAGCTAGTAGAAAAATATCTTACCCTTAGAGGGATTAAAAATAGCATCGTATTTGAAGAGTACAATATGGACATTAAAATTAAAAGGGAAGAAATTAGTTACTATTGTGAACTCATTATTGATGAATCGGATAACGATAATGAAGTAAAACTCAAGTTTTTGGATACAGAAAAATTGAAAATATGGTTTACAAAACTAAGATATCAATTTGGAATGCTTTATTATTACTCTAAGTTGGACAAATTATATTTTTATCCTATATCAAAGTTGATAAATGAAAGCGATATTAATGGATTTGGAAGTAGAAAGCAAATCAAGTTAACAAAAGCAAATTTGATAGTTTAAAATTAAAAAAATTAATTCATGTAGGAAACTTCAACTTTGTTTATAAATGGGGTGAATTACATTATAAAGGGGTAAAAAATCATCAAAAGGGGTAAGAGGGGTAAAGTTCTAAATCAGCTACTTTATAACAAAACATATGGGTGAACCTTTTGCCATGTAGTATAAAAGATAACTTTCACCGCATGTGGAAACAGTAGTAATGATAGCTCGGAAACCTTGGCTTTATGGGTATTTGAGGTACACGGTAAATCACTAGTACCGTGCTAGTTTCCTTGCTCCATGAGATAATAACTCCAGAAAACTACAAGTTTTTTAAAGGAGTTATCGCCATGGATAAAATCACACATCAGGTCCGTGCAGAGCGCTGGACCAGGATCCTGAATGAATGTATGAACAGTGGGATGTCCAAAACCGCATGGTGCCGGGCAAATGGGATCCCTGAGAAGCAGTTCTTTTACTGGCAGCGCATCCTGCGAAGGGAAGCCTATGATGCATCTCAGAATCCATCATTACCTATAGTTGCAGAGACGGAACAGTTGTCTGCCGCTCAGAGGACGGTCTCTTTTGCTGAGATCAAGCTTCCTGCCGCGTCACCAGACGCGTCTTCCGTTTTCCGGCCGGATCTGGTGATCCGGAAAGGGAATCTTGTCCTGGAGATCTCGAATTCAGCCTCGTCAGAATTACTCTCCCGGGTAGGAGGGATCCTTCATGCTGAATAACGCATCTGGCTTTCAGAAGGTTTACATTGCCGCCGGTTATACGGATCTGCGGCGCGGGATTGACGGGTTGGCATCCATTTTGAAATTCAACTTCCAGTTGGAGCCATACGAAAAGGATACCCTCTTCCTGTTTTGTGGAAGGCGCAGCGATCGCATCAAAGGGCTCCTATGGGAAGGGGATGGATTCCTTCTCCTTTATAAAAGGCTGGAACTTGGCAGTTTCAGTTGGCCCCGCACAAAGGAAGAGGCACTGGAGATTACTCCGGAGCAATACCGGGCGCTGATGCAGGGACTGGAGATCGTATCCAGACACCCGATTCAGGAAGTTGAGCCCAGTGATCTTCTGTGAAGCGTTGTGCAAAACAGAGAAAATAAAAAACCTTTCCGTATCCACCGCTGCAGACGTGACGGAAGTTATCCACAGCCGGGTCTCATACCATTCATTCAATTAAGAGTACTTTACAGCCACAGGCTGCCGTGTGGATAAGTACTCTGAAAAACCGAAAAAACTCATAGTCTTTTCGGCTTTTCAGAGTGCTTATCCTTTGGTGAGAATGACGGACTCCCTTTTTGCCCGGTTCGCTTTTTCTTTTGGTTTGCGGTACAATAGTTCCAGTAAAACGAAGGAGCGCCGAACATGCAGAAGATCTACTCACCGGAAGAACTGAACAGTTTCAGCAAGGAAACACTCGTAGCAGTGATCCTGTCCATGCAGGATCAGCTCGCCCAGCTGAATACAAACATGGAACGTCTGATCGAGCAGATCGCATCTGCGAATAATCAACGCTATGGGCGCTCTTCTGAAAAGCTGGACGTCATCGCCGGACAGTTGGAACTGGAGCTCATCTTTAACGAAGCGGAAGCCCTGACCGAGACGCTTTATGTTGTTGAGCCTGCAGAAGAGGATGTGATCCAAGTCACGCGCCGGAAGAAGAACGGAAAACGCGAGGCGGATCTGAAGGGTCTTCCCGTGGAAGTGATCGCCCATACCCTTCCGGAAGAAAAGCTGCAGGAAATCTTTGGCCGTGCCAGCTGGAAACAGCTCCCGGATGAAGTCTATAAAAGAGTCCGGGTACAGCCGGCAGTCTACACGGTCGAAGAACACCATGTGGCCGTGTATGCCGGCAGGGACAATCAGACGATCGTCAAAGCGGACCGGCCAAAGGAACTGCTCCGTAACAGTATCCTGACACCTTCTCTTGCTGCAAGCATTATGAATGCCAAGTACGTAAACGGCCTCCCCTTATACCGGATCAGCCAGGAATTCCTGAGAGATGACATCCACATCTCCCGGCAGGTGGTGGCGAACTGGATGATTCAGTGTGCGGACCGGTATCTGGGACCACTTTATGATTACTTTCATAACAGGATGTACCGTTTCCATGTGCTTCAGGCAGATGAACCCCCGGTCAAGGTATCGAAGGATGGGCGTCCGGCAAACAGTAAGAGTTATATGTGGGTTTACCGGACTGGGAAGGGGTATGGGGATACCCCCATCATCCTGTATGAATACCAGAAGACCCGGAAAGCGGACCATCCGCGGGAATTCCTGAAAGGCTTCAAAGGCATCGTTGTCTGTGACGGTTATTCCGCTTACCGGAAGCTGGACCGGGAAACGGAGTCGATTGTTTTCGCCGGGTGCTGGACCCATGCGAGAAGATATTTCGCCGATGCTCTGAAGGCACTGCGGAAAAAGGGGAATCCAGCAGCCAAAGCCACGGTCGCCTATGAAGCAGTCAAGCGGATCAGCGCAATCTACCATCTGGATAACCAGCTGGCTGAACTGAAACCGGATGAGCGCAGAAAACAGCGTCAGATTAACCTCAAACCTCTGGTGGAGGCTTTCTTTGCGTGGGCAAAAGAGAGCCAGGCTTCAGGCCGCCTTACCAAAGGGAAAACATTGGAAGGGCTCAATTACTGTATCAACCAGGAAAAGGCATTAAAAGTATTCCTGGATGACGGCGAAGTCCCACTTGATAACAACGCAACGGAAGGGGCGCTGCGCAGCTTCTGTCTGCACAAACATGCATGGAAGCTGATGGATAGTATCGATGGCGCAAAATCCAGCGCGATCATCTACAGCATTACGGAAACAGTAAAGGCGAATAACCTGAATCCCTTCCGTTATCTGGAGCACGTCCTGAATGTGATGAAAGATCATCAGGAGGATACGGATTATGGTTTTATGGAAGAACTGCTTCCCTGGTCTGAGCAGCTGCCGGAAATCTGCCGAAGCAAAACAAAAACAACGAATGTGTAAACCGGCCGCCGGAAACGGCGGTCATAAAATGAGTTGGTACTCATGGTTTACCGTGTACTATTTGAGGGATTTTCAATGCAATATGGAATTGTATTTTTTAAAGAAATAGAGTGGGATAAGTTTTCGTTTGGGCGGGGATAGGGATAACGCGTGTGAGTTCAAAAATGAGGGTTTTGCTGGGCAAAAGAAACAATACGGGAAAATTCATATTATCTGGCAAAAGTAAATGATAAGAGGGCTATTAATATAGAGGATACAATTTAATTTAACACGCCTTGAAGGAGGGTATGCATTATGGCTAAAATTGACACAGCATATAGTTTGGAAATAAAAGATGTTATAGATGCTATAGAGGCGAATGAGTTATGGATAGAGGGCATTTTAAAAGATAAAAGATTATTCAAATGTATAGATGACAATTGTAATGCCAGAATTACTTGCAAGAATATGGATACATTTGCAGATAAGAGAAAAGTAAATCCACATTTTATTATGTCAGACAGAGAAAATATGCATAGTTCAACTTGTGAAATAAATAAGGAGCTTGAGGAAAAAAGAAGTAAAAAGAGGGAGAAAAAGGGGGGAAGAGCAAGTCAATATATTGGTAAAAAGGTATGTTTTCATATAGAACGTCCAAAGAGCCATAGGATTGTTGAATACAAAATTATTAATGATGAGAAAGGCAATGTGACAAATATTGAAGAAGAAAAGAAAAAAAACAGAGAAAATAGGAAAATGCATAATTCGAATTATTATTGGCTTAACTCGTTGATTTGGTATTATATTGATGCCTATAAAAAAGGTACAACTGAACAAGATACAGTAGAATTAGATTTTGGAGCAAATAAAAAATATACATATTCTTTAAATAGGCTTTTTAAGCGGATTAAAAATGAAAAGGAAGCAACTGATAGAGATGGGTATCATTATGTTTACTATGGAAAAGGAACGGTTTATCTCAGAACAGATGGAGGTTATGATTTAGTATTCTATGAAAAGTTTTTTGGCTCAGGGAGACGAGTAAAATGTATAGTAGAGAAAATAGTACTTGACACATGTGAGTATGGAAAATTAAATAAGACAAATGTTTTGAAAGCTGCCATAGGAAAAGAGAGATTTATTTATACTTTATCCTCAAAAAATATTAATAAGAAATATAATACAGTATTTTTAAATATTAAAAATTTGGATTGTATTGCTATTTCAGAAATTGATTTGGACAGCATTGGTAGAACGGAATATGATGAAGATTGATTTAATTGATAAATGAGAATTGATTTATGCTATAGAAATAAAATATGCAAAATATTCTTAAAGCTCATATTATAGTGTTCATTCACGATAAAGCATTTGAATGGGGATTGATTACAATTACACGAGATTTCCGATGCTGAAAAAGATGTTGGGATGGATGTTGGAACCAGAAAATGGGTTATAGCAATAGGGAGATACATCTTCCGAATAAATTTTAAGCCAGGGAAAAAACTTATTGAATACCACAATGAAGTAATATTTCAGGGGTGAGAACCACTACAAGTGGGTTTATTTTCAGATGAAAGCATATATAGATTATAATCCGAAAAAGGTATTAGAATGCAAACTTAAGCATAACACTATTGTGCCGAGAAGCCTACTTATGTGCATTTCTGAAACATATATTATATGGTATATAAGCGCGATATGAACTGAATACTTACAAATCAGAGATACACACCCCAATATCATCCTAACAGGAGACTCAAAACTTTGCAAAAACAGGAATTCACAAAACAGGATTTAACGCTCTTCAAAAATAAGATTGCCGGCTGGCAGGAAGCCTATATTGACAGGCTCAACAAGGAATATATTGAATTGCTAAGTGAAGATGCTAAGCCGTCAGTTAAGTTTTGGAAACTGGACGAGAGAATAAAGGAAGACAGGAAGAAAACTGGCGTTTTGTTGGAAATGAATCGGTCGCCCTTCTTTATAATATAATATCACTTATAAATGATGGGGCAATTACCTTTGACGACCTCGAAGGATTCAGCTATGAGCTTAAGGAATCGGTAAGTGCCCATGCTCAGAATTTTTAGCACATGCATTTCAGTATGGATAGGAGGACAGGATAGGGCAGATGCGTAGCGAGACGGACAAATACATTGCGGAAACACACATGCTTGATTATTCGGCTACTTCAATCCAACGCCTGATTGAATCTAGGAAGTGGAAGGAATTAGATACATTTGCATGTATAAAAGCCATTTATAACTATGTGAGAGATGAGATTCTTTTTGGATATAATGTTGATGACAATATCTCAGCATCTGAGGTACTGGCTGATGGATACGGCCAATGCAATACGAAGGGGACGTTATTTATGGCGCTTCTCAGGGCCTGCAATATCCCATGCAGAGTACATGGCTTTACGATTGATAAAGAGCTGCAAAAAGGTGCGATGACAGGCATCGTTTATAGAATGGCTCCTCAGAATGTATTCCACAGCTGGGTGGAAGTGTTATTGGACAATACATGGTATGAGCTGGAAGCATTTATTCTAGACAAGCCCTATCTCGTAAAACTGCAGCAGGCTAACAGCGATTGCACAGGTGCATTCTGCGGTTATGGTGTGGCAGTTAAGGATTTTAAGAATCCGGTCATTGAGTTCGACAGAAATAATACCTACATACAGAGCGAGGGCATCAATCAGGATTTTGGGATATATGATAATCCGGATAGCCTGCTAAAGGAGCATCACCAGGAAATGTCCCCGATAAAGGCATTTGCATACAGACATATCGGAAGGCATCTGATGAACAGGAACGTAAAGAAAATCAGGAACTGACGAGTGAAGTCATGTTATAGAGGTAATATGCAATATGAACATCAGGAGTGCAGTAAAATCAGATATTGAAAATATATCAAACTATGATAAACATGTCAGTAAAGAAGAACTGGATTCTATAGTATCTCTGAATCGGGTAATTATAGCAGAAGACAGGGGGAAATTTATTGGCTGGTTACGATGGAGCCTGTTCTGGGACAATACGCCATTTATGAATATGTTGTTTATACTGGAACAGTATCGCGGCTGCGGGCTTGGAACAGCAATGACGGCTTATTGGGAGAAGCAGATGAAATCAGCTGGCTATGAATTGGTTATGACCTCTTCTCTGTCGAGTGAAACGGCGCAGCACTTTTATCGCAGATTGAATTATGTGGATTCCGGTTCGCTCCTGCTGCCCGGCGAGCCCTTGGAGATTTTCTTTGTAAAGAAGATATTGTAGCGTCAGATTACAAGGGCACGCACGGTTTTGAACTGTCATTTTATGATTTTGCTACGTTATCCTCACTCAGCGTGCATTCAGCACGCTTCAATCGTCTACCTTGCAGAATCATAAAATGGCAATTCAAAACTCTATGACCTCGTCTGTAGCTTTTAGCTTATTTGCAAGGCAACGGAATGAGACGTACTGGACGTACGCTGATTGACGTTAACACCGCAAATACGCTAAAAACTACAGTGCGAGGCGTGTGTGCCCTTGTAAACTGACGTTGGCATCAGTTTATAGTTCAGAGCCGCGAAAGCCGTAAGAAAGATTGATAAGCTGTGACTTATATGATTCGGTCACGGCCTATCACTCTGTGCACGCCAACGATTGAAAACGACGAATAGCGAACGGTCCCCATGTTGGCGTGAGAGGTGATTGGCAGAGAGAAAATCAATCAAACGGATGAAGAACCACTTTAATCGCTTCACCGGTCCTGGTAAGCCTTATTCCCTCGTTAATCTGCTCCAGAGGAAGAACATGCGTCACGAATTTCTCAGTAGGAAAACTGGGTGATATTGCCAGCTGGAATGCACGCTTGGACTGGCTGTAAGAAGCACCGAAATGTCCTTTGATCCATATGTTATTATAATGGATCAGGTTACAGTCGAGCTCTGTCATAGAACCTTTTGGTACGCCGCCGAAGAATACTACCAGTCCTCCTTTGCGGACCATATGGATACTCTGTGTCTGCGTTGCATTGGCTGGTGTAGCGGAGATGACCTTGTCAGCGCCTCTGCCATTGGTCAGTGATTTGACCGCTTCGATGGGGTCTTCCTTCAGGCTGTTGATGGTAACGTCCACGCCAAATTGCTTCGCCATCTCCAGACGGTTGTCATTGATATCAATCATGATGACTTTCTGTGCACCACGGATTTTAGATAGCTGGGCCATAAAGCAGCCGATGGGGCCTGCGCCGATAATAACAAGAGTGTCGGGGAAACTAACATCCACATTTTCAAGACATGCGAATACAGAAGTCAGAGGCTCGCCAAGGCTGGCCGCTTCAAAGGATACATCGTCTGGTATCTCGTAGATGCCCCCGCGGCGGATCTTCTCACCGGATACAGCAGCATATTGTGCAAAGCCGCCGGTTCCTGCTAATTTTGCGACCGCTGTGTCAGAGCAGTTTTCACTGTGCCCGCTGATACATTCATCACATTCCATGCAGTAGGTCCCAGGGAACAGGAAGAGCCTGTCCCCGACAGAATATTTCGTCTGTTCGTTTCCGATTTCATCTACAAGCCCTACAATCTCGTGTCCATAGATAAATGGATAATCCCCCTTTCTGGAGTCTGTCGTAAGATTTCGGATGTCTGACCCACATAATCCAACAGCCATGATTTTAAGAAGAAGCCCGTCTTTTGGGTATATTGGTTTTTCGGTTTCCTCTACGCGGATATCATCTGGTCCATACATAAGAGCCGCTTTCATTTTCATCTTTTATGTCTCCTTTCGTTTTCTGCCTCCAGTATAAAGTGTTTCGGAAAACATATCGAATGCTCATTTTCCTATTAGAAGAGGCAAAAGCAGTTTTGAGGGAGAAAGCCACATTTGTTACTCTTGTGATACATGGAAGAATTACAGAACGAAAGGACAAGCGTGGAGGAAAACTAATGAGTAGTGCAGATAATTATGTATTAGGAATGGATTGTGGAACGACCAATATCAAAGCGATCATACTGGGGGATGACGGGACTGTAGCGGCATCGGCGAGCAAGGCCAGTACATTTATACTGCCGGGGCCTGATATGCAGGAACAGGATGCAGATAGCTGGTGGGAGAACACGAAAGAGATTTTTCAGTCTCTTACCAGCCAGGTGGATGAAAGCGTCGTAAGAAAAATCAGGGGTATTTCCATCAGCTCTCATACAGTCAGCATGCTTCCGGTGGATGACAAGGGATGTCCTCTCAGAAATGCATTGACTTATCAGGATGGCCGTTCGGCCGATCATCTGCGTTATATCGTGGATACGATCGGATTGGAACATTTTGTTCAGATTGTAGGAGGGCAGCCATCCGTGGCATTCCTTCCTAATAAGATTCTGTGGTTTAAAGAGAACGAGCCGAAGCTCTTTGCAAAGACGAGCAAGTTCGTGCAGGCCAGTTCTTATATCAATTATAAGCTGACAGGAAGAATGACATCGGATATTGACCAGGCGACCCGGACACAGTGCTTAGATATCCGGACGATGAGCTGGTCCAAAGAAATCGGAGATGTCATTGGAGTCGATCTGGATGAAATGATGCCGGAATTAAAGCTGGTAGATGAAATCATCGGCTTCGTCACAGAAGAAGCAGCCAAAGAGACCGGCCTGCGGGAAGGGATACCGGTCATCGCCGGATGCAGTGATGCGATGGCTTCTGTATATGCCCTGGGTATGAGCAGGCTTGGGGAGATGGGAGAATCTTCCGGTACGACATCATTGGTGTTCGCAGGCTGTGACAGAAAAAGTGCTTCGGATATCCCGGTTGTTACAAGACCTTGTGCAATTGACGGAATGCCCTGGATTTTTGATGCGCCGATTCAGACAAGCGGCGCCGCGCTGAAATGGTTTATCGAGACACTGGCAGGGGAAGAGCGGATAGAGGCTGAGAAAAAGGGGAAAAATATATACGCATATCTGAATGAGTTGGCATTGGAATCAAAGGCCGGGGCCAATGGCTTATTTTTCTTCCCGTATCTGCTGGGAGAACGGGCACCCTTGTGGAACGATTATGCCAGAGGCATGTTCATCGGTTTGGGGATGGACACGACCCGGGCGGATTTGACCCGGGCCGTATTGGAGGGAACAGCTTTTGCACTCCGTCATGTAGTGGAAACTGTGAAAGAAGCGGGAGCTTCTGCAGAATGTCTGCGTATATGCGGTGGAGGGGCTAAGAGCAGGACCTGGTGCCAGATCAAGGCATCGATGCTGCATATGCCTGTTCATGTACTGGATGACAGATCAGGAGATGTTCCCGTCGGGGATGCGCTGCTCGTGGGGCGCAAAGTGGGTGTGTTCCCGGATCTGACAGAAGCGGCTGAAAAGATTATAAAAGCAAAAGAGATTATCGAACCGGTAAAAGAGTGGGAAGAAGCATATGACCAGCTATATCCTTACTATGTAGAGATGTACCGGCATCTGGACCAGGATTTGAAACAATTAAAAAAGACAGTCAGCCAATTATAGGCTCGCTGTCCTTCCATATGACCCTGATTTTATTCCGCGTCATCCAGTGACATAAGGGAATCGAAATCAGGGTTTGTCGTTCTCTTGTAGGATAAATAACTTGCACCGACACGCATGGTGTTCAGAAGATTGATGATCTCCTTGATGGACAGAAATTCATCATCTGCATCGGCGGTCAGCCAGGTGCTGGCAGAAAGGAAATGAAGTTCAAGGAAAATCTTTACGAAATGCTCTCTGAGTGCATCATGAGGCATGCCATCTTCATCCATCATATGGTTGATATAGTCTGTAAGAGTCACTTTGATTCTTTTCACGAAATAGGTATCTCCATTTTTGCGGTCCAGCATCCTTGCCATCGGCTTGCGGAACTTCTTGCAGAAACGAAACCATTGCCGCAGCGCCTCTGGAGGCGTATAGTCGAACTTCTCCTCAAAGAGTTCCGGAGGCGTGTGGGTACGGGCGTGGCTTTTGATAAGCACAGCACGGCGCTCAAGGTCCTCTAGCATCGGCCTTTCGATTTCTTCCATCAGATTATAGATATCATCAAAGTACTGATAGAATGTTCCACGGGTGATTTCTGCCTTGCTGCAGATTTCCTTGACAGATATCTTATCCCACTTTTTTTCTGGAATCATATCGAGGTAACAATCTATAATTTTCTCACGGGTTTTTGAAGCCTTGCTGATTTTTGCGGGTTTGGCTGTTTTGATATCCGGAGTAGACATAGAGTCCCCTTTCTTTGTGAAAAAAGAATAAATAAAAGATACATTTTTTGAAAAAGTGTATGAATTGAACAAAAAAAATAAAAGTGTTCTATTCTTTCTGGATATTATTTTGTAAGATGATTATATCAAAAATATCCCAGGGAAATTATAGCACAGAGAACAGCAGATGTTCAATAGGTGCACTTTTTATTTTTGAAAACGGATCCGAAATTCAATTTTGAATACGAAAGGATAAAGTAGAGCATGGACACAAAAACGAAAAGAGGATATGGAAAAGGCTGGCTGCTGATTCTATATGCATTTTTAGGATATTTCACGGCGACAGCAGTTGGAAGCGCAATGAATGCTGCATCTGGAACTTTGGCAGACTTAAGAGGATGGAATGCAGCCGTACTTACAAGTTTGATATCATTAGGCAGCATTGCTAATATCGTAGCAGGTTTTGTACTTGGCAAATTATCTTCTAAGTATTCCGCTAAAAAATTAAGCTTAATCTGCTTTGGAATCTATGTAGCCGTGATGCTAGGCTTAGGAGCAACATCAAACTTTATGGTATTTGCCATCTGCCTGATTCTTGCAAACGGGATTTCAAGTGGTATTGGCTACCAGCTGTCACCGGTATTGATTTCAAGATGGTTCCCGAAGAGAAAAGGTATGATCATGGGACTTGTAACTATGGGTATTCCGCTCTGCTCAGGCGTGGCTACGATGATCTATCAGGCAGGATATGGAGCCATGGGCTCTATTGGAGGATTCCTCCCGTTTATCATTATTGCAGTCGCGGCAGCAATCATCTTGATTGTATTTCTCTCAGATAATCCTGCAGACAGAGGATTCGCACCTGATAATGGCATCAAAGTAGAAGGAGCTAAGGAAGAAGCGGTGAACAAAGACAGCATATGGACAACTTCCAAATTGCTTCGCACGCCACAGGTATGGGTTCATGGCATCACATTAGGCACACAGCTGTTATTTGCGTCAGGCCTTATGGTGCAATTGTTCCCAAGACTTCTGGAGATTGGCTTTGATGAAGGGACAGCGAGCATGATGATGCTTGCATCAGGTCTGCTGGCACTCCCTGGGTCTTACCTCTGTGGAGTCCTGGATTCCAAGATCGGGGCACGTAAGGCGGCCTATTCCTCATTCATATTCGGAATCCTGGCAATGGTGCTTAACTTAACCGGAACAACAGCCGGCGTGTGGATTTCTCTCGTATGTATCGGTATGGTTGTGGGAGGGGCTGCTAACTGGCCTGCATCCCTCTGCATCGAAGAGTTTGGAGACAGCTTTGCCAATGGATATGGAATTATCCAGCCGATCATACAGGTAGTCGGCGCTATCGGACCTGCTTTCTTCGCGGCATTCTATGGAATTACAGGAAGCTACCGCATTCCATATATCTGTGGAGCGGTATTGATGCTGGTGGGCCTGGTTTGCTTCAAGCTGTTTGCAAAAGAAGGATTTGTGAAAGCAGAAGAGGAAAAGTGCGCAGCGAAATAAGAATTTGGCGGCGGCAGATAATCGTAGATCTAGTGGAAGGCAAAGCGTAGGCGAGGGACAACTGTCCCTCGCCTCCTTTTCTGGCTTTCGGCATCCTGTATACCAACCCCACATCAAAAAACTTACATTTCCTCTCCGTCTGGCCACGTTTGATTTCAATTTACTGGCTCCCTAATGTTTCCCCGAGAAGAACTCTAATAATTCAGCCCTGGTACGCTCTTTTCGGAAATAGTCCAGGTTGTCATGGTCTACATAGATCTCCTGCAGCAATTTCAGCAGCAGAGGCTCATCGGAAGGGGCGAAACAGGCCATGATGATGACACGTATCTTGCTGGAATTCCAAAGGATCCGGTGCCTTAATGTGGCAACAGAAAGCTGTGTTTTCTTCGCCGGCACCAAAGAATAGAGAAACAGTGCACCCGGTTGAAAGCCATAAGTGTAAGTCGATTCTCTTCTTAGCATATCTTCCGTGAACTTCTGTGATACCAGCCCATCCTGAATAAAATCATCAGACATGGATTCGATGATGGAGAACTGGCTGGCTTCGCTTATGTTCTCATGCCAATATGCATCAGGCAAAAGGCTTGATAAGGATTGGGCCTGATTCTTAAACAGGAATTTGAGGCAAGTATCAGACACGAGTTTCTGGATCCGTATATAGTCCTCCGGAAGCATGTCGGGAGAAATACGCAAAACCTGTGTGGCTGGATTGTCCGTAATCTGCTTCTTGACGGTAG
Organism: Extibacter sp. GGCC_0201; assembly: GCF_017566055.1. Classification (NCBI taxonomy): domain Bacteria; kingdom Bacillati; phylum Bacillota; class Clostridia; order Lachnospirales; family Lachnospiraceae; genus Extibacter; species Extibacter sp. GGCC_0201. Next base: position 42,952 of record NZ_JABFCH010000010.1, read on the forward strand.
TCAGTACCAGATCCGTATTTCGGAAATTATGGGCACTTCTCGCATTTACCGGCAGGAGAGCGGTGATGTTCAGGTAATTGCCAAAAGCCCCAAGCGTCTTTTGCTTGATTGCCCAAATAGCGGTCAGATTCAAGTGGCAGCAGATGACCGTACGTATGCGGTTCTCCGGGTGGTTGGCCCAGTACCCTTCGATAGCTCCGGAGATGCACAGAGCCAGATAAAGCAGCTCTGTCTCATCTAAATAGTAGCCCAGGTATTTTAAAGCAATTGGCTGTATGAGATACGCGATCTCGGATTCCATCAGAAGATTCCGGCGGAGAAGATTGGCATTACCCTGGGCATTCAAGATATGGCCGGGCATTCTCAAGTAGCGCAGATACTGTATCAGCGTAATATAAAAATCTTCGTCTGTGGAGAAATCGATATGGAAAATGGAATCGATCCGCTTCAGATAGCAGTCTGTCATTTCAATCAGGAGGGAATCGAAGTGGCTCGCCACAGTATGAAACGTCAATTCCTCTGCATTTAAAAGATGGCTGTTACACAAATGCTGATAAATGGCATCCTTTTCCTGGTCAGGAAACACACAGGAAAAAGCTTCTTCCATAGAGTCAAAGATATCCTTGCATAAGGAGGAGATCGTATCGTCTTTATCGGTCGGTGAAGGAGCTTCGGCCAGTACATGACCGGACAGCATACGGTAGTACATAATCGCGAGTGACAGGTTCAGGGTAACCAGATTCGCATCCTCGATCTGGAAATGATGATGGTATAACTGTCTGGCCGTTATCTGCATGATCAGATCCATAATCTCTGCATCCAGGAACTGGTAGCTGTAGTATGCATTTCCCGTGGCATTATAATCCCAGTCACTCTGGAACAGCCGGTTCAGAATGGCACGGCGTTTGGACTCGTCAGGTTCAAATTCCCAGGTGTCGTCAACGTGGATCAACTTGATATAAGGGTCGGAAAGCACATAGAGCCGTTTTAAAGTTGCGATATCATTGCTTAACGTGGTTTTGCTCACATACATCTCATCTTCCAGATCATATTGATCCAAAGGCACATCTGACAGGCATAATTGAAACGTCAGATAGCGGATACGGTCTTCTCTTGTCAAGAACAGATCATCCGTTTTGAACTGTTCCAGAAAGGACGGCAAATCCGGGCACTCCAAAAGATACCCCTTGCTTCGCTCTGCCGATATCCTTGCCCCGCAGGTGGTAAGCGCATGGTTGATTTCCACAATGTCACTCCGGATAGTACGGGGAGAGACGCCAAGCTGTTTGGCCAGGGCTTTCCCTGTGACATGTGAGGTCTGGTTCTGTATGAGATTGAGCAGCTTGCGCTGCCTTAAAGACAAAGTAATCGTATCCATATAGCGCTCCTTTTTCTGATGTATTACAAATTTATTCTAGCAGAAACCATTTCCTCTTTAAAGAGGAAAAAGCGGATTTGAGACAGAGCGCGAAAATAGTTACCATTGCATTAGGAACAAAATGACAGGATAAAGGAGAAAGAAACATGGCATTTGATTTTTTTGTAAAGAGTGATATTACATTTGGCAGGAATTCTGTAAACGAGCTGCCGAGGCTCATAAAAGGGTACAAGGCTAAAAAGGTAATGCTTGTCTATGATGCAGGCGTGAAATTCGCGGGTATTGCAGATACCGTGCTACATAGCTTGAACGAGGCAGATGTGGAAATCGTGATTTTTGATAAAGTTATCCCGAATCCGACGAACGAGATTGTTGAAAAGGCAGCCGTAATAGCCAAGGAAGAAGAGGTGGATGCCTTTGTGGCTGTCGGAGGAGGCAGCAGTATAGATCTTGCAAAAGCAATTGACGTCTTGATGACCAATCCCGGGCCGATCGGACGATATGGCGGAATCGGCATGGTGGAACATGACTTGCTGCCGCTCATCGCAATTCCGACTACAGCCGGAACTTCCAGCGAGATTACCAATGTCAGCGCCCTGATTGATACGGAAAAGGTCATCAAATATGTCGTTATCGATAATAAGCTGGTGCCCTCCAAGGTCATCATCGATCCGGAATTCACCAAGACGATGCCTGCATCCGTAACCGCTTCTACCGGCATGGATGCAATCACACATGCAGTGGAAAGCTATATCTCCAATATGGCGACCCCTCTGACTGAATACAATTCCCTGCAGGGACTGAAAATCATCTATCACAACCTGCCAAGAGCAGTGAAAGACGGTTCGGACATGGAGGCGAGGGAGCAGATGATGCTAGGATGTGTCATCACGGGATTCGGGTTCTCGAATGCCAACCTTGGGCTGGTACATGGAATCGCCCATACCTTGAGCGCCCATTTCCAACTGGCACACGGAATGGCAAATGCAACGGTGCTTCCTTATGTGATGGCTTTTAATGCCGAGAGCTGTCCCGAGAAAATGGTGGAGCTTGCAAAGGCAATGGATCTGCCGGTTACCGGCGATATAGAGTCGGATAAATATCTTCTTTCTGAGGAACTTCTGAAACTGACGAAAGAGTTGGGCATAAAGACATTATCCGAGCAGGGCATTACGGAGGAAGATTTTGAGATGGTTGCAGACGATGTCCTGAATGAGCCTGTCCTCTCATTCAACCCAAGACAGAATGTTACGAAAGACGATGTCCTGGCTATTTTAAAGAAAGCGTATTGATCAGATAGAAAGGAATACAGACATTGAATAACACACAGAAAACGAAAATCATTCTTGCGATTGTAGCAATTTCATTCATACAGGGTCTGCAATACTGCGTCTCGCCGGTATTGGGACAGATACAGGAGCATTATCCGGATATCAATGTATCACTGGTACAGATGCTGATTACCGCACCGGCATTGCTTTCCATGATCGTTGCATTAATCTCCGGCGGCTTAGTGGTGAAGATCAGTAAGAAAAAATTGCTTCTATTTGCAGCACTTGTGGCCGGCGTCACAGGATTCCTGCCGTATCTTGCAGACAGCTTCTGGCTGCTGTTCATCTCAAGGACACTGTACGGAATCGCGCTGGGGCTGGCCTGCACCTTGAATACGGCTGTCGTAGCGGAGTTCTTTGAAGGGGATGAGCGTGTATCCGTCATGGGGATACAGGCGGCAAGCATCGGCGTCGGGATGGTCATCATCACCACGTTAGGCGGAAGGTTAGGAAGCCTTGGTTTTACTTATTCTTATCTTACGAATATCATAGGATTTCTTTCTTTTCTTGTCCTTGCGGCTATGCTTCCGGATACCGGAGCTTCCAAAGTCACTCAGACAGAAAAGATACGCTTGAATAAGCGGGTGTTCCAGGTTGCATTTCTTGGGTTTTTGGAATTCTTGTTCTTGATTACATTTACAACGAATATCGCAATGCACATAAGCGGTGCGCTTGCGGGAGATAGTTCCGTATCAGGGATCCTGACCGGTGTCTTTTCCGGGGCTCAGATCGTGATGGGACTGGTGCTCGGATATGTTACGAAGGTGACCGGGAACGCGACACTTCCGGTAGCGATGCTGAGCTTCGTGGCAGGAGCGGCCCTTTTGATCCTGTTTCCGTCTAACCTGCCAATCCTCCTGGCCGCAGCGGTTCTCTGCGGATTTTCCCAGGGGATGTTCATTCCACAGGCGATGGTGGACGTCGCGAATGCCGTAAGACCGGTTGCCACAGCCATGGCTTCTGCCTGCTTTACCTGTGCCATGTGCTTTGGGCAGTTGGTATCACCGAGTGTCCTGAATGCCATATCGCGGTTCATTTACGGCAAAGTAAGCACTTCCAATGTATATACGATTGCAGGAATCGGAATGGCAGCCTCAGCGGCAGCCGGATTCTTGATCATGAAGACACCAGGGTCAAAAAGTCCTGCGTTTCATGACACCATGGAAAAGCAGAGCTTGGAACCCGCAAAACATAAGAAAGTGGAGGAGATACAATGAAAAAAACAGTAGCATTATGCACATCCATTCCGGAAAAGCAGATGGAGATGATCAAGGAACAGTGCGACATCACAATCTGCGGAGAATTAAAGCACGGCAAAGGAAACGTCACTGAGGACATGACCCGGGAAGAATGCATGGGACATGAGATCGTAGTGTTAGGTGATGAGTATGCAGGGGCAGACACTATAAAAGCCTGGGCCAAATCCGGAATGAAATTCATGGGAGTTGCAAAAGGAACACCTGCGACGGTTGATTATGATGCCATTCAGGATGCGGGACTAGAGCTGTCCTACACACCGGGAAGAAACCGTGTGGCGGTGGCGGAATTCAACATGGGGCTTATGATTGCAGCCGCACGTAACCTGACGCTTAGCTGTACCGGACTTTCTAAAGGCGAGCATACAGGCCCGGCCAAGGAGAATATCTACGATGTACCGGATGTAAAGAACGTGACGTTCGGACCATTGGATGAGAACCATCCATTTACAGATTATGGCATTGGCTTTGAATTGTATGGGAAGAAGCTTGGTATCGCAGGATATGGTGCCATCGGACGCGAAGTAGCCGTAAGGGCAAGGGCATTTGGAATGGAAATCTTAGGATACGACCCATACATGCCGGCTGAGAAAATCGAAGCAGACGGAGCAAGGGCGGTGGACCTTGATACCATGTTAGCGGAAAGTGACATGGTCAGCATCCATCTTCCGGTTCTTCCGTCTACGAAAGCAATCGTGAACAAAGACTGGTTTTCTAAGATGAAGCCGACGGCTTATCTGATCAATACTGCAAGAGCCGCGGTCATCCATCAGCAGGATCTGGTAGAGGCGCTTCAGAATCAGGAAATCGGCGGAGCTGCTATCGACGTTTATTGGGAAGAGCCGGTACCGGCCAACCACCCTTTGCTCTCTATGAGGAATGTCGTATGCACCCCACATATGGCAGGACTTACAACGGACGTTGACAACTGGTCAGGAACCATGATGGGGGACGAAGTGCTTGCATACTTGAAGGATGAGCCAAGAAAATATATTTGGAAGGTAAGGAAATAAAGGAGAAAAGCCATGGCGAAGAACTGCTGTAAAGGGAAAGAAAAGTATTCACATTTATTTGAACCGATCAGAATTGGCAACATACGTTTAAAAAACAGGATCATCGCAGCGCCTACCAGCCCAAGCATGATTACGACAGAAGGTCATTTTACGCCGGAGATGATTGCGTACCTGGAAGAAAAAGCAAAAGGCGGTGTCAGTGTCGTCACTTATGGAGAGGCCATCGTACATTCCGCAACCGGGAAGTCGCACAACAAACAATTGCAGTTAGATTCTTTTGGCGTCAAGCAGGGAATGGCCCAGGCCGCAAGGGCTATCCACAACAGCGGGGCTTATGCGAATATTCAGCTGTCTCACGGCGGAATGTACGGCGGTCTGGAAAGTGTAGGTGGAGACCAGGACCGCCCGTCTGTTGCCTATGGGCCAAGCAAGATGAGCATGCCGGCAGGGGAAGTAGAGGAGATGCCAAAAGAGCTGATACTGGAAATCGTAGAATCTTATAAGACAGGGGCAAAGCTCTGCAAAGACTGTGGATTCGATATGGTACAGTTCCATGCGGCACATGGCTGGCTCTTCTCACAATTCTTATCCCCTGTATTCAACAAGAGAACAGATGAATTCGGCGGAACATTAGAGAACCGGGCAAGATTTATGCTGATGGCTCTTGACGCTGTCAGAGAGGGAGTAGGCCCCCGTTTCCCCATTGAGATTCGCCTATCAGGAGATGACCTTACGGAAAATGGGCTCCGGATGGAGGACTGTGTCAAAGTTGCGAAGATGGTGGAAGATAAGGTTGATCTGTTTAACGTATCCTGTGGAAACCATGAAGACCCGGAGATGTTCTGCCGGACACATCCGTCCGCATTTTATCCACGCGGGGTCAATGTCTATCTAGCCGCCGAAATCAAGAAACATGTAAAGAAGCCCGTTGCATGTGTTGGGTCCCTCAATGACCCGGCGCAGATGGAGCAGATTCTTGCAGACGGACAGGCGGATATTGTTGAAATAGGACGCGCACTTCTCGCAGACCCGTATCTGGCACAGAAAGCGTTAGAAGATAAAGCAGATGACATCACGCCGTGCCTGCGCTGTTATGAGTGTTTTGGGGAGACGTCAAAAAGCGAGACTGTAAAATGTACGGTTAACCCAACTATGGGCCAGCAGCTTCCGGAAAAGTACGGGAGAAAAGAGCCAGAAGCCCTGAAGAAAGTCTTAATCGCAGGCGGTGGCCCGGCAGGAATGCAGGCGGCAATTACGTTAGCCGGAAGAGGGCATGACGTGACAATCGTAGAAAAATCCGGTAAATTAGGCGGAAATCTGCACCCTGCTGGAGCGCCTTATTTTAAAGAGGATATTATAAAGTTTGAACATGTATTAGAAGAACGTGTGGCAAAATCCGGCGTACAAGTCATTCTGAATACAGAAGTGACACCGGAATATGTAAAGGAATTCAATCCGGACGTATTATTTGCTGCAATTGGCTCCAATGAACTGTGCCCGCCGATTAAAGGGATGGATCAGCCCCATGTCATCATGGCCATTGACGCAGAACTGAATCCGGAAAAGCTCGGCAAAAAAGTGGCAATCATGGGAGGCGGACTTGTAGGCAGCGAAGCCGCAGTATCCTTCAGGCATGAAGGGAAAGAATGCGCCATTATCGAGATGAAGCCTGCCGTTGCAGACGAAGTGAATTCCTTTTACCGGGGCGGACTGATTGCAGAAGTAGAGAAGTCGGCGGATATCTATGTGAATACAAAAGTAAAAGAAATCATACCGTCAGGTGTGTTGTGTGAGCGCTGCGGGGAAGAGTTTGTGGTAGAGGCAGATTCCGTCGTATGTGCACTTGGATTCCGTTCTCCGTATGATAAAGTCGACGCCCTCTGTGAGTGCGTGGATGAATACTATATCGTAGGGGACTGCAGCAATGTGGGGCAGATATACCAGGCAGTCAATCAGGCATATTATGCAGCGTTAAGAGTATAGATTTTATCTGATAACAGGAGGAAGATTCATAGATGAGCATCTTAGAACAGATTTATGCAAAAGCAAAATTAAATCCTCAGAGAGTCGCTTTCCCGGAAGCAGCCAATGAAAAAATGATGCAGGCGGCTTATGAGACGGGAAAAGAGGGGCTCATAAGGCCGGTCCTGGTCGGTGACGGGGCAGAGCTGAGAGCATTATGTAAAGAAAGAGGATATGAAGAAGAAGTATTTAAAATCATAGACATTAAGGAAGAGACATACAGGGAGAAACTGATTGCCGCTTATGTCGCCCTTCCGGGAACGCTTCTGAAAGAAAGGGCAGTGGGCAGGCGCATGGAGAATCCATTGTACTATGCAATGGTCATGCAGGCTGTGGATGAGGCAGATGTTACATTCGCAGGCATTGACAATACCACTGGGGAGGTATTGATTGCAGGGCAGACCATCATCGGACTTAAGCCTGGCATCAGTACCATCTCAAGTATCGGACTCTGTGATATACCGGGCTTTGAAGGAAGTGAAGGGTCACTTCTGGCAGTAGGCGACAGTGCCGTGTGCACCAATCCGACGAAAGAACAGCTTGCGGATATTGCAATCTCTGCCTGTGAGACAGTAAAGAGCCTGCTCGGCTGGGAGCCCAGATGTGCGATGATCAGCTATTCCACCCTGGGAAGCGGTCAGGGCGAACTGATCGACAAAGTTGTGGAAGCGCTTCATATCGCACGGGAGAAGCGTCCGGACTTGAAGATAGACGGAGAATTCCAGCTGGACGCGGCAATCAAACCGGAAGTCGCGGCCAAGAAGGTTCCAAGAGAAAGCGAAGTTGCCGGGAAAGCCAATGTGCTGATCTGGCCGGATTTGAATGTGGGCAACACAGCGGTAAAACTCATTCAGACATTTGGCAATGCCGATGCATATGGGCCCATGCTGCAGGGATTCAACAAAGTGGTGTGTGACTGCTCGAGAGGGGCTCCGGTTTCCGAGATTAAAGGGAATGTAGTCATCAGCGCGGTGCGCGCAGCAGGAATGAAGTCAAAGACCCCGCTGTAAGCAACGGGGCATCAAATTTGCAGCGCAGCGAGCTGCGGGGTATTTGGTCTTCGCTTCCGCTCCGGTCGTTGCTAAGCAAACGTCCACTGGACGTTTAGCAACCCTCGCGGCAGTCGCCAAGGCCAAGCGAGCTTGACTTTGGCTCGTTGCTCGCGGGAATAAATTACAGGAGGGGGCAGGCTTTATGAGCAGATTTATTGAGATGATCTATGACATGTTTGAAAGAACACAGACAGAATGCATCGAAGGCTTTGATGATTCTTTAAAAGAGCGCAGTGACATGACACGCAGTGACAATCTTATCTACGGGCCTGACCCGGCCTTTCATACACTGGATATCTACCGTCCGAAGAACCGGGAGGGAGCCAGGCTTCCGGTTATCATCAATGTCCATGGCGGCGGATGGATCTACGGCTCAAAGGAGGAGTACCAGTATTACTGTATGACATTGGCAGAAAAAGGTTATGCAGTGGTGAATATGAATTACCGGCTTGCCCCCATGTTCCATTTCCCATCGCCTGTAGAGGACTTGAATTACCTGATGCAGTGGCTTTTGGAGAATGCCAAAGCGTATCAGCTGAACAAGGAGCGTATATATGCAGTGGGAGATTCTGCGGGGGCCCATATACTGGGCACATATGCTGCTATCTGCACCAATGAAGCATATGCAAAGAAATTTCCCTTTGTAATTCCAAAGAAGAATGTGTTCACTGCAATTGCATTAAACAGTGGGGTGTACCTGACCTGTGTGGAAAGAGAGAAAACAGATTTCACCAGAATTCTAGCAATGGAATACCTGGGAACCGAAGACCCGGAAAGCATAGAATTATTCGAGTATATAAACTATGTGAATGGACAATATCCGGACACCTTCATAACGACTGCCGAGAAGGATTTTTTGAAAATGCAGAGCCTAAAGTTCGCAGAACATCTTGCGGAACAATCGGTGAACTTCGCACTGCGGATGTATGCCAGCAAAAGAAATGAACTGGGACATGCGTTCCATTGTGACTTAAGGCTTCCGGAAGCCGCAGCCTGTAACCGGGAGGAAATCGTCTTTTTTAATCATAGGGAGCTCTTATGGAGAATCGGGTGAAATTAGTTGTTGCAGATGTATGGCAGTTCCAGGGAAAAGAAGAACAGATTCTTTCGCAGATTGCCCCATGTTATGTGGCGAAGTACAAAAATACGAAGATCCGCCGGGATGCCCTGCAGGAATTGACAGCCGGGTATCTGCTTAAGAGATATCTGGGGGTCAATAAAGAGGAGCAGCTTACATATAATGCCTGCCATAAACCGCTGCTGGTATCGGGAAGGGCATATTTCAACCTTTCCCACAGCGCAGACAAGGTTGTGCTTGCCATTGCCGGATGTGATATCGGTGTTGATATAGAACAGATTATGGATTGCCATGAAGCAACGGTAAAAAAGATGTTCAGTGAAAAGCAGAAGGAAGAGCTGTTTGAATTAGAAGGAAATGCAAAAAATGAAAAGTTTACAGAAATGTGGACCGTTCATGAGGCCAAGCTTAAATTGAAAGGCACTGGGTTCGAGGATAGCTGGGAGAAGATAAGGCAGCAGATAGAGTGCAGTATATATACGATTAAAATGGGTGATTATTATCTGTCCTGTGCAACAAAAGAAGCGGCTGTAATCGAGACGGAATGGCTATGATTTCCAGTTTCTAAACACTTTTTAAAATACTGTTCTGGTATATGTACTTCCAGAACTGTAACATGAAATTAATTAGAAAAACAGTAAACGGAGGAAAAAAATTATGACAAGAGATGAAGTAATAGCAAAGATGATCGAGTATGCTGCAATGGCATTCAAGACAGATGCTGCAAATATCAATGAGAATACGGATATTGCAGAAGAGCTGGGCGTTGCATCTACCCAGAGAGTGGCAATGAGCGCTTCCATCGAGAACGATTTCGACGTGATGATTCCGGTGGCAAGATTCGGAAACTACAAGACAATCGGAGACTTGGCAGACTTCGTTATGGAAGAGATGTAAGGGGTGATATTGTGGTTCATAATGTAAAAATCGGTAAAAATATGAGAAGCGTGTCCATCGTTGGAATCGGCGCAACGCCATTCTTCAATGGTATAAGCAATCCTCAGTATAAAGGCCTTACCAATGGCGAGCTGTTCGGATATGCCGCATTGGATGCTATGAAAGATGCACACGTAGAGCCGAGGGATGTGCAGTATTTCTTCCACGGCTCGGCGAATCCCCATGTATTAAACGGATGTATTACGCCGAACCTACAGGTTGCCGACTGGTTCGGCATGAGAGGAAAAGGTTCCATCTCCCACTCGGAAGGATGCTGTACCGGATATATCGCACTGGAAGAGGCCGTGTTCGCAGTGGCAAGCGGCGCCTATGAAGTGGTGCTTACCGGATGCAGTGAACAGGGTACCGGCATGCCTGACGGCAATACACCGGATCACATACGTACCGCTCTGACAACAGAAGTGCTGTTCCCCGATTTGGATTCTATCTTTGACCGTGCCTATGGCAGATACCTTGGCGGCGGACCGGGAATGAACCATGATGACTGGATCAACTTCTACGCAAAAGAGAACGGATTGACTCCGGACCAGGTTGACGATGTACTGAACCATCAGGCGTATCATTTCAGACGGGCAGCCGAATTGTGTCCTCGTGCCATTCGCAGAACCCCATATGAGAAGCTGGCCGAAGAGGCAGGATATGAGGATGTCTGGGACTATATGAAGTCCCCAAACAATCCGAAGATGACACAGTATCTAAGGACTTCCAGCGATTCCTGCGTAGCGGACGGCGCGGCCTGCTGTATCGTAGTGCCGACAGAAATCGCCCATCAGTACACGGACAAGCCGATTGAAGTACTGGCAACAGGCGCCTCTGTATTAGATGCCATCGTACCGCATCTGGAGAAGAAAGCGACGGCAGAAGCAGCACGCCAGGTATATGATGCTACAGGGCTTACCGCAGATGATATGGATTTGTTATATGTCAATGACTTTATCGGTTCCTCTGCCTTCCTTGCAGCAGAAGAGATTGGATATCTGCCGAAAGGTGAAGGGTGGAAATATGCTCTTGACGGACGGCTGGCATATGACGGAGACAAACCAATGAACACCAATGGCGGACGGACTTCTTACGGACATGCATTTGCCGCATCCGGAATGGCGGATGTATTTGAAGCGGTTGTCCAGATGCGTGGAGAGGCCGGGGAACGCCAGATTAAGAAAATGCCAAAGCATACGTTCTTAAGAGGATTCGGTGGAGCGCAGAATGTCCGTGCAACCATTTTAAGAGCGAACTTTTAAGGGGGATGGATGATGGATCGAAATAGAATCAGTACAGAAGAGTTTTGGAATCCGGAACATGTGGTAGAAAAGTTCTGGAATGGCTTAAAAGAAGGCACCATTTACGCAAAGGAGTGTAAAGAATGCGGGGCAATCGAATTTCCGCCTCATCACGCCTGCAACGCCTGTGGTTACCATGATACGGAGTGGACGACGCTTACAGGAAAAGGCGTCTTAAAGACATTCGTATTTACCGGAGCGCTGAATGCCAGGCTTGAGCTGGAAGATATGGGGCTTAAATATGTATGTGGTGAAGTGCAGCTTGAGGAAGGGCCGGAGATGAACGCGGTTATTCTTGGAATCAATAAGAAGAAAGCAAGGGAAATTACGGATAAGCTTCCGGTAAAAGTCCGCCCGGTATTCTACGATATGGGAAGATACACAACACTTTTCTTTGAACTTGACGAATAATCGGGAAAGGAACAAAAGGCTGAAATGGACAAATTAAATGTATTGTTAGTGACCGGGCTTTTGACAGCAGAACATCAGGGGAGAGCCATAACCGAGCGGTTAAGGGAGCTTCTGGAGGCAACGGGACGGTTTCAGGTCGTGATTGTAGAAGAATTCCGTAATATCACGCCAGAGTATTTAGAACCATATGATGTGATTTTCGTAGACTATGACGGGAAGACATGGCCTACCGATAAGGCCAGAAGATTCGGAGAGAAGAGTGAACAGGCAGTTTATGATTTCGTTTCCAGGGGAAAAGGGATTGTATTCTACCACTCATCCATCTGGATAGATGAGGATTGGCCGGATGAATGGAGAAGACTCCTTGGCGGCTATTGTTCTATGGAACAGGGCTGCAGACGCTGCCCCAAAGACGACCACTTTGTTGAGACTATAGATGGGAACCATCCCATTACGAAAGGAATTGATAAGAAATGGATGAATGTGTTTGATGATTTGTTCACGCAGCTCATTATTCATCCGGAAGCAAAAATGCATGTCTTGGCATCTATCTTTGACGATGTGGAGAATTACAGGATTCCCGGATTCCCACCGCCCCACCATCCGGTAGACATTCCGGACGGGAAATTAGAGAATATGGCAGGTGTAGGTGAATACACACCAGTTATCTGGACAAATGAGTATGGCAGGGGCCGGGTATTCGTCACATCCATCGGACACTGGGAGGCGCTCGATAGGTTCAACTTTATCACCATGCTGGTCCGGGGCGTAGAATGGGCTGCCACTGGTGAAGTCACATTAGAGAAACCAGACAGGACAGGAAACAATCGTTTGAAGTTATTCCCTTATTACTAAGAGGAGCAATTATGAGAAAGTTTAAAATATTTACAATCAACCCCGGCTCAACATCTACGAAAATTGCACTTTTTGAAGGTGAGGAAGAAGTATTTTCTAAAAATGTAAGCCACGATGCCGGGAAACTTGCAGAGTATGCATCTATTTCAGACCAGTTTGCATACCGGAAAGAGACCATCGATGAGCTCCTGAAGGAAAATCATATTTCTCTTGACCAGGTGGATGCATTCGTCGGTCGGGGCGGTGGCCTGCTGGCAATGGATGGGGGAACCTATGAGATTGATGACCTTGTACTTAATCATGCGACACGCGGGGCCAATGGGGTACAGCATCCGGCAATGCTTGGACCGCAGATTGCATATGAATATGCAAAGTTATATCATGCAAAAGCATTCGTAGTGAATCCGCCGGATGTAGATGAACTGCAGGATTTGGCGAGAATGACGGGAATTAAAGGTGTATACCGCGTGATTCACCTGCATGCCTTGAACCTGAAAGAAACAGCTATCCGCCATGCGGCAGGCCTTGGCAGGAAATATGAAGAGTGCAATTATGTCGTATGCCATATTGGAGGCGGTATTTCGGTATCTGCACACCGTAACGGTAAGATGGTTGACGGATTCGATATTGTGGGTGGGGAAGGCCCTATGGCGCCAACCAGGTGCGGAAGCATCAGTGTTGCCAATTTGTTAAAATACGCAGAGGGTAAAGAACTAAAAGATATTAAGGCACTCTGCACAAAGAGCGGCGGGTTCGTGAACCATACCGGTATTTCAGATGCGCTGGAGCTTACAGCCAGGGCAAAAAATGGGGATAAATATGCCGAAATGCTGTGGAATACAATGATTTACCAGATTGAAAAATGTATCGGTTCTATGGCGGCAGTACTTCACGGGAAGATTGACGGAATCCTTCTTGGCGGGGGTATGGTGTATAACGAAGACCTTGTTGCACAAATCAAAGACGCTTGTGGATGGATAGCGCCGGTTACGGCTTATCCCGGAGAATTCGAGATGGAAGCAATGGCATCCGGTGCAGTCCGCGTACTAAGCGGTGAGGAAGAAGTGAAAAAATACAGCGGTGTCTGTAACTTTACAGGCTTTGATTTTTAAAACAGGAAGTAAAGGAAGGTAAAAAGCTAATGAAATATGAAAGAATCAGAAAAATTGTATTAGATGCTATACTGGATGCGGTAGCTCAGGGCTTAATCAAAGGGACATCCGGCAATATCGCACTCCGTGACGACGAGGATGATGTTGTCGCCATTACGCCTAGCGGGATTGCATACGGCACAATGAAAGCAGAAGATATTGCAATCGTAGATATGAATGGGAAATGGCTGGACGGGCCATACAAGCCGTCCTCTGAGGTGCCGATGCACACCGCTGTCATGCGTGCAAGGCCAGATGTTAAAGCAACCGTACATACCCATGCGATGTTTGCAACCATTATGGCAATGGGAGATGGAGAGATCAAAGCGACAACGCCGCCCCAGTGTGAATTCGTACCAGTGAGAGTCGTGCCATTTACAATGCCCGGAAGTGATGATGTAGCGGATAAGGTAGTCGAGGCATTGGGCGAAGAAGGCAGAGCCTGCCTCATTAAGAACCATGGTATGTTCTGCTGTGGGAAAGACATGAAGGCCGCCATGTCTGCAACAGTATACACGGAGGAGATGGCAGTTACAGAGTATTATGCAAGATTACTTGGCACTTATGAGCCAATGCCGCAGGAAGCAGTAGATGCAATGCAGGCATTGATTAAAGCTGACCAGGCTGTTTAGGGAGGCACCAAGGACAGATGCACTGCTTGCCATGTTGCGCCACCTGTCCACCTTTTATCAAGATTGACAAAAATGGATTAGCCGTAGAGTAACATCTACGGCTTTTATTTTTGCCCGGATTTTAAGGGGGATATAACAATGTATGATGGTATTAGATGATTTTCTCATATCCAAACATTTCCTTGCTATAGACGGTTTCTCTTGCATGTAGTAAAATGGACTCACCAGAAATCAAGATTTCGGAGGAATGGATGTGGGGAAAAAGACGGAACAGTCTCAAAAAGTATATAATGAGATGGCGTGGGAATATGATAATGCCCCTGAGGGAAGGTATACAAGACCACATAAAGAGGAGATTATTAAGAAGGCCGTGCTCAGGGAAGGGGATAATATCTTGGATGTTGCCTGCGGTAACGGCCGCCTGCTTGGAGAACTTTCCAAAAAGGCTAGAGTCAATGCATTTGGCGTAGACATTTCGCAGAGCATGATTACCGTTGCCAGAGAAAGATATCCGAATTGTACTTTTGCGGTGAGTCCCTGCACTCCTCTTGGTTTTGAAAACGAGAGTATGGATGTCATAACGGTGTCATGCGCCTTCCATCATTTTGAGACGCCCCAGGAGTTTGCCAATGAATGTATGCGGGTATTAAAGAAGAACGGAAGAGTCTTTATTGCCGAACCGCATTTCTCACCCGTGGTACGGTGGCTTGCCAATGTGGTGGTGTATTCATTTTCAAAAACGGGCGATGTGAGAGTGTATGACCAAAAAGAAATTCGGTTATTCTTTGAATTGGCTGGATTTACTGATATGGAATCGTACACGACAGGCAGCGTGTTATTTTTCACAGCAAGAAAATGAACGCCATTTTGCCGTACGTAAAATGGTAATAGGAGCGATTGGATATGAAGATGCCAGAAAAGATAGAACCTGCTATGTTTGCGCCCTGCGGAATGAACTGTCTCGTATGTTATAAGCACTGCTATCATAAAAAGCCATGTGCAGGATGCTTGAAATGTGACAGGGGTAAACCGGAGCACTGTAGAAAGTGCAGGATAAAAGATTGTGTGACAAAGCAGCAGATTACATATTGTTTTGAATGTTCCGAATATCCGTGTAAGCAGATAACACGGTTGGAGAAAAGCTATAATACCCGTTACCGCGCCAGCCTGAAGGAAAACAGCCGGATGGTTAAGGATTATGGACTGGCCGCATTTTTAGAACAGCAAAAAGAGCGGTATACGTGTCCAGAATGTGGTGGGATTATATCAATCCATGATGCGGAGTGCAGTGAGTGCCAGTATAAATTGTAATGAGGGGAAATGAATATGGAAAAAAAGATGAGCTGTTGCGGTATGATATGCTCTGAGTGTGAGTATTATCCAGCAGAGTGCCAGGGATGCCGGGAGATAAAAGGAAAGGTATACTGGCTGGAGTATACGGGGGAAAGCTGTTGTGATATTTATGAATGCTGTAACAATCAAAGAAAATACGAGCATTGCGGACAGTGTGAGGAGTTGCCATGCAGCCGCTATGAGCGTGATGACCCGACGAAAACACCGGAAGAAAATGCAGCCGATTTTTCGATGCAGATCATAAATTTAACTTCTGGAGGTCAGGAGAGAGAATAAAGGAAGAAGGGTTCAAATGGTTGGTATATATTTCAGCGGTACAGGCAATACAAGATTCTGCGTGGAGAGGTTTCTGGCCTGCTATGAAGGCAGTGCGAAGGCATTTTCCATGGAAGGCGGGCAGGCGGCCGCTGCGATAAAGCAACATGAAGAAATCGTATTTGGGTATCCGGTGTATTTTAGCAATCTGCCCAAAATAGTATATGATTTCATAGACAGCAACCAATCCATATTCTCAGGAAAGAAGATATTCATTATTGCGACCATGGGATTATTCAGTGGGGATGGAGCTGGGTGTTCTGCAAGGCTGCTTGCAAGATACGGAGCTTGTATTTCAGGCGGGCTTCATCTGAAAATGCCGGATTGTATCGGTGATGAGAAGGCGCTGAAAAGGACGAAGGAACAAAATCATCTGCTTGTCAAAGAAGCGGAGAATAAGATAAAGGATACGGCAGAAAGTTTAAGGCAAGGCACGCCTGCGAGGGAAGGGCTCGGTTTTTGGTATCATATGGCAGGCTTATTCGGTCAGAGATTGTACTTTTATAACAAGACTAAGAAGTATTCGGATAAGCTGCATATTGACAGAGAGAAATGCATCGGATGCGGAATATGCGCATCCGCCTGTCCGATGGAGAATATATCGCTACAGTCAAAAAAAGCCCGGCAGCAGGGAAGGTGCACCATGTGCTACCGGTGCGTGAATCATTGCCCAAAGCAGGCAATTACGCTGTTGGGTAAGAAACTGTATGAACAATGCTTAATAGAGAAATATATATAAGAACATTGCTATCCTGCGGTTTTGCACTGGCTGAATCTGAAAAAAGCCGTTATGTGATACAGAAATAGCCATTTTGCCGCCTTGCAGAACCCTCGCATTAGGGCGGACAGTATACGATGAGCCTTACGGCTTCAAAATGACTTTGATACAGTCCTCCTCTTTTTTATCAAAGATGCTGTATGCATGGCTTCCTTCTTCCAGAGAAAGCTTATGGGTTATGATGTCTGTCGCGTCAAATTCTCCCTTTTGGATCTTCTCCAGCATCAGATCAACGTATCTTGTGGCAGGGCACTGACCCATCTTTAAAGAGATATTCTTGGAAAAGAAGTTTCCAAGAGGGAAGTTGTTATATTTATTGCCATAGACTCCGACGAACGCTACCGTGCCGGTTTTCCGGATGCACTGGGAAGCCGTCTCTATCGCTGACTTTGAACCTCCCTGCAATTTGAGCGCAGTTTCTATCTTTTCCATGACCGAGGTCTTGCCGTCCAGTCCCACGCAATCGATTACGGAATGAGCCCCTCCGTGCGTGATTTCTTTTATATGCTCCCCTACCTGTTCAAATTCTTCAAAATTAAGGGCCTCTACGCCATAACCCCTTGCATGCTCCAGGCGGTAGCCTACACGGTCGACAGCGATGATTCTGCCGGCCCCTTTCTGGATACACCACTTGATCGTCATCAAACCTATAGGGCCACACCCTAATACGGCAACGGTATCCCCAGCCTTCACGTCAGCGATTTCTGTGCCCCAATAGGAAGTGGGCAGGACATCTGTGACGAATAGGACCTGCTCATCCGTCAGTTCATCGGGTACTTTTTTCGGTCCTACATTGGCATATGGAACCCGGATATACTCTGCCTGGCCGCCGGCGTAATTCCCATGATATTTGCTATAGCCGAACAATCCGCCCGATTCCGCATAGTCATTAGAATTATCACACTGGCTGTATTCTCCTTTATCACAATATTCGCAGTGTCCGCATGCGACGGGGAAAGGGATTACTACCCGGTCACCTTTTTTGAGATTTTTAACTTCCTTTCCGACTTCTTCCACGATACCCATTGTTTCATGGCCAAGGACATATCCGTCATACATCCCTTTTACCAGGCCATGCACCAGATGCAGATCTGAGCCGCAGATAGCGGCGGAAGTGACCTTAACTATAATGTCGTCCTCTTTTTCTATCTTCGGATCCTCTACCGTTCTGCATTCGACCTTCTGCAGTCCATCAAATACGACAGCTTTCATTGCAATACCTCCTGTTAATATTTGAAAATATTATCTGTAGATAAAGCAGATTTATACCCTGCAAATCTGTCGTAAGTATACATCTCATACATAAAGGGCTGCTCTTTTCATGGCCGGCGCAGTCTTGTGGTACTTCGGACAATGCGGATGGATAACGGAAAAGGAGACTGCCATACATTACGGCAATCTCCTTCATTTATTCTAACTCTATCTTTCCATGCTTATTCTCGAACTCTGCGACATGCTTTTTCATTAAGACTTCTAATTCCCGGTTGGCAGAACGTGCATTATATTCCGCGACATAGCGGAACATCTTGAGCAGCTGGGCGTCTGTCCTGACCGTAAATTTTACAATATCAGATGGCATAATAGAACCTCCAAAAAGAATTTGTGGTTATTATACCGTCTAATTGACGGCAATATTCGGAACTGACGTCTAGGTGACGGCGTAAAATGTAAATAAATACAATATAGTGACGGTATCATGCGGTCGGAAAGACGGTTGAATTATGTTGACGTCAATATGACGGCATAATATAATGTGAACATAGAAAAAGTATCAGGATAAGAACGCTTTCACAGGGCAAGATAGTAGTATAAAAACAACAAATTTTACCAGAGGAGAGTTATATGAGTAATATTAAAGAACTGGTCAAACTGGCTGCTGACAGTATGAAGAACCGGACATTGGACGATTTGCTGGAGAATGACAGAGGATTCCAGGACAGGCTTGAAGAAGAGAGGGAAGCGCACAAAGCGATGAAGGAGCTGGACTTGACAGAAGAGCAGAGGACTGTGGTGGAGACCTTGGTTTCCAGAAAAGATGAAACCGAGTACGATTACCGCGTGAATGCCTATATGGCAGGTATGATTGATGCATATGAGATATTAAAACAGTTTGACTTGACCAAGGAGTAGGCACGCCGTTACCTTTGCAATTGGCAAACCGAACCGATATATGATAAGATATAGGGACAGTGACGACATACGGCAGCAGATTCAGAGGATGGTAATAATGGAAAAACAAGAGAAGAAGTACAAGCGCCGCCCGCGATATTCGGGCGCATATCCAAAGAGATACGAGGAGAAATATAAGGAGCATCAGCCGGAGAGATATGCAGATACCGTATCCAGAGTTATCCAGAAGGGCAGTACGCCCGCCGGCATGCACATCCCTATCTGTGTCAGGGAGATTCTGGATTTCCTTCAGATACAGCCCGGGCAAAAGGGGCTTGACGCGACCCTGGGATACGGCGGACACAGCGCGAAGATGCTGGAATGCCTCAAAGGCCAGGGCCATCTGTACGCTTTGGATGTAGATCCGATTGAGTCGTCGAAGACAGCAAGGCGGCTGGAAGACATGGGCTACGGGCCGGATATCCTCACAATCCGGCAGCAGAACTTTGCCGATGTCGACGAGATATCCCGTGAAGCCGGATTATTTGACTTTGTGCTTGCGGACTTGGGCGTCTCTTCTATGCAGATCGACAACCCGGACCGTGGGTTCACCTTTAAGGCGGAAGGCCCGCTGGATTTGCGCATGAATCCTCAGAAGGGCAAAAGCGCCGCCCAGAGGCTCAGGGAGATGACGCAGGAAGAGCTGGAGGGGATGCTGACGGAGAATGCCGATGAGCCTTACAGCGCTGAGATTGCGGGAGCAGTCACGAGGAAGATCAAAAGGGGCGGGACAATCGACACGACGACACAGCTCTATGAGACCATCGGGGAGGCGCTTGCTTTTCTGCCGGATAGAGAACGGAACGAGGCAGTAAAGAAATCAAGCCAGAGAACGTTCCAGGCACTTCGTATCGATGTCAATAGCGAGTTCGAGACATTGTACACTTTCCTGGAAAAGCTGCCGGATGTACTCGCACCGGGCGGCCGGGTGGCTATCCTGACATTCCATTCGGGTGAGGACCGGCTCGTAAAGAAATCGTTCAGAGAAATGGAAAGACGCGGAGCATACAAAGAGATATCGCGTGAGGTCATACGGCCGTCCCAGGAGGAGTGCAGGCAGAATGGACGTGCCCGCTCGACGAAGATGCGGTGGGCAGTCCGGGCGGACTGACAGACGGAGACATACGGCTTAATATACACGAGAGAAAAGGAGACGGGATGGAACGTTGTAAATGGTGCCTTTGTAATGAGAAGATGGTAAAATACCACGATGAGGAGTGGGGCATACCGCTTCATGATGACGGCAGGCAGTTTGAATTTTTAATGATGGAAGTGATGCAGTGCGGACTGAACTGGAATATGATGATACAGAAAAGGGAAATCTTCCGCGACTGTTTTGACGGATTTGACTACGAGAAAGTAGCCCTATATGGTGAGGACGATATCGAAAGGATTATGCAGACAGAAGGGATGATAAGGTCCAGGCGTAAAATAGAGGCAGTAATCCACAACGCCCGCTGCTTTCAGAAGGTGCGGGAAGAGTTCGGCTCTTTCAGCGCATATCTTTGGAGGTTTTCGGACGGGAAGACCATCTTCTATGAGGGGCATGAAAGCGGAGAGCTGCCGGCAAGAAACGGGCTGTCTGATGAAGTCAGCCGGGACCTGAAGAAGCGGGGATTCAAGTATCTCGGCTCCATCACCGTATACTCCCATCTTCAGGCGTGCGGGATTATCAATGACCACGTGAAGGAGTGCTTCCGTTACGAGGACGTGGCAGGGCGCGTTCCGGACATTTGATAAAATGCTCTGATGGACGGGGCTTAAGGATATCACATCGGTTTTAAATTCTTCTCCAGGCGGTCCACCATCCAAGCAAGACGTTTGGAGCGTCCTGCCTCGGTTTTGGCATCCAGGTATGCTCTCGTATAGGTCTTCTGAACAGACGGAGACATCCCCTGGAAATTAGAATATGCCTGTCTATACTCTTTCAGCAGGCCGGCCACCATCGCAATCTGTTCCTCGGCGACAGCTGCTGGGCCGGCCGGCTTGTCCCATCTGCCGTTTTTCTTTGCCTCTTCAATTTTCGCCAGGCCATAGTCGGTCATCAAACCACGCTGAATCAGATCTTCTGCTAACGCCTTATTCTTGGGAGACCATTTGCTATCGCTTCTGCGTGCAGAAAAGTATTTTACATAGGATACGTCATCAATGCGCTTCATCAGTCCGTCAATCCAGCCAAAGCAGAGCGCCTCTTCCAGCGCCTCGCCGGCTTTTACCGTCACAAGCTGACGCGTCTTTCCAAACAGCAGCCATACCCCTTCGCTTGACGTGCAGTTATCTCTAAGCCAGCATCTGAACTCATCGCGGGTTTTAAAATGTAGTGGTTCAATCATAATTGCCCCTCCTGTATTATAAGAAGTGAAATAGTGGTCTGCTAATTATACCATGCCGCCTGACGTAAGAGGAAGAAGTATCTTCTTTAAAAATACAATTGACTTGCAGGAAAATAAATGTTATATTACATATAGAACAAATGGAATAACTGCAGACAAGGCAGTGAGGTGATGACAATGGCAGTAAAAAAAGACTATTATGATATTCTTGGAATTGATAGGAATGCAGAAGATGATGCGATAAAAAAGGCATACAGGAGGCTGGCGAAAAAGTGCCATCCTGACACGAATGCCGGTGACGCACAGGCGGAACAGAGATTTAAGGAGATAACAGAAGCATATACGATATTAAGCAATCCAAAGAAGCGTAAGCTCTATGACCAGTTCGGCCATGCCGCTTTCGATGGAAGCGGGGCAGGGACGGGCACAGGCGCCGCTGCAGACACTGGCGGCGCATATAGGGAGTATCATTTTGAGAACGGCAATATGGACGACATCTTTGGTGACATATTCGGAGATATCTTCCGCGGCGGCAGAACAGGAGGCTACGCCTATGACGGCGCTGGTCCCAATGGCTTCGGACGGGCGGACTTCCGGACGAAAGGTGCAGATATACGGGCAGAAGTGACCGTTAGCTTTGATGACGCGGTCTTTGGCTGTGACAAGATTATCAGCTTACAGGACATGGAGAAAGGCGGCGGGGCGGTACAGTCTCTCCAGGTCCATATACCGGCGGGCATAGAGAGCGGCAAGAGCATCCGGCTCAGAGGCAAGGGCATGCAGGGCCTTAATGGAGGCAGATGCGGCGATCTGCTTTTAAAAGTGGTAGTAGGAGAGAAAAACGGGTTTGAGCGGAAAGGCCAGGATGTATATACGACAGTATCCGTACCGTTTACGACTGCCGTCTTCGGCGGCGAGGTTCGTGTGCAGACACTCTATGGAGATGTAATCTGCAAGATTCGGGAAGGGACCCAGTCAGGGACAAAGATACGTCTCAAAGGCAAAGGAGTCGTATCTATGAAGAACCACGATCTTCACGGCGACCAGTATGTTACGGTACAGATTGAAGTCCCGAAGAACTTAAGCCAGGAGGCCAGACAGAAGCTGAAGGAGTATGAGCAGGCGTGCAGATCAGAAGGGCGCGGAAAGAATAGTAACAGCGCGGCATAGCCAGTGTAACGGTGATTATTAGCATCCGGGTGTGCGCGGCTATGTTGCCGGCTGCCCGTCTGACA
Source organism: Extibacter sp. GGCC_0201 (assembly GCF_017566055.1). Lineage (NCBI taxonomy): Bacteria > Bacillati > Bacillota > Clostridia > Lachnospirales > Lachnospiraceae > Extibacter > Extibacter sp. GGCC_0201. Next base: position 65,551 of record NZ_JABFCH010000010.1, read on the forward strand.
GGCAGTTTCTTCCGCTCTGCTTTGCGCAGTAGAGTGCTTTGTCAGCCTTATTCAGCAGATTCATAAACTGCTCCTCGCTGCTTACGTACCTGCTGCTGATACCGATGCTGACACTGACATACCCGTCTCCAGCGACGTGTGGAATCTTCAGATTGTGGATTTCATGCAGCAGCTTCTGCGCAAATGCAGTCACTTCTTCTATGCCGGCTTCCTGCAGCACGACTAAAAACTCTTCTCCGCCGTAACGCACGGCTATGGACTTGAATCCGGCGGAAAGCCTGCGGATGACGTCCGCGACAGACTTGAGCACTTCATCGCCTGCCATGTGTCCATACGTGTCGTTATACTGTTTGAAGTAGTCCACGTCCAGCATCAGCGCATGAAGTTCGGCACTTCCCGTTTCCAACAGATTCTGCTTGTACTGCTCCAGATATATGCGGTTTGACAGTTTCGTGAGCCCATCCTGGTTGGACAGGTATTCAAACTTCTGATTCAGCTGCAGGAGCCTGCCGTACGTATAGACATAAAATCCGTTCAGGGCAAGTGAAAATACAAAGTTGCCGACGTAGAGAAACGGAAACCGAAGCAGAAAATTTTGCGTGTATACCGGGGGCAGGGTATGGTGCAGCGGAGTCCATAGAAAGGCGATGAGTACAGACAGGCCGATACTGCTGAACAGGATGGCAGGCTTCATCTGCAGGATAAAGAAGCAGATGAACGGGTACAGGCAGAACCAGAGGGCGGCAAAGCCTTCCACAAGCCCGCCTACGACGTAGAGCGTAAACATACCGAGCAGAATAAAGGCCATACAGAGGGAACCCGCCAGATATCTGCCGGTTTTTTTCGCATACAGATAGATGACGATACAGACGGCTGCACTGATGCCGGTCTCAAGGCCCAGGCGGTATTCTGCCTTTATCATATTTAAGACAGTCATAATAACAGAGATGCCCGCGCCGGCAATACAGAACAGGCGAAGCTGCACACAGAGCCTGTTTGTCATATTTACAAACATTTCTTCCAGCAGCCCTCTGAAAAACTTCTTCAGATAATTCATGTAAATCCCCCTTTATTCATACAGATAATATAAGCGCGTCCATATGATGGAATGGATGCGAAAAAACTTGACACGAAAATACTACAAGTGTAAGATTTAGAAAAGAGCATATAAAGATAATAAAATCAGGCATTACTATATAACAGTTCTGAAATCTTACTTTCAGGGAGGGAAGTATGCGCTACAGAAACAACACACACAAAACAAGTAAACCTATACTGATACTATCGGCCGCTGCGGGGATAATCTTAACAGCCTGTGCCATTTCTGCCGTTATATATTTCTGCTCCGACAGGGGCAGGGAGACGCCTCAGGAACTTCTGGCCGAATACATGAAACATATCCCTGAAAAGGAATATGGGAAAATGTATGAGATGCTGGATAAGGAGACGGCGCGGGATATAAGCGAAGAAGAGTTCATAACACGCAATTCCGCCATATATGAGGGGATTGGGACAGAAGACATGGCCGTCAAAGTAACAGAGTATGACGAAGGCAAGAGGACGGTAAAGTACCATGCTTCATTTGACACCGTTGCCGGGAAGATTGGTTTTGATAATGAGGCCACGTTTGTAAAAGAAGGAGACGGCTACCGCCTTGTATGGGAGGACAGCCTTATCTTCCCCGGCCTCGAAGCGGATGACAAGATCAAGGTGTCTGTAACGCAGGCGGAACGAGGGCAGATTCTGGACCGGAACGACCGTGTCCTTGCAGGAAAGGGGACAGCTTCTTCCGTAGGAATCGTACCTGGCAAGCTGGAGGACAGAGAACGTGCGGTGGAAGAGATAGCAGAACTGCTCGCTCTTGAGCCGGAGGAGGTAGAGAATAAGCTGGATGCACAATGGGTGAAGGAAGATTCCTTTGTCCCGGTCAAGACGGTCGCTAAAGTGAGCGAATTGGATCTGCTGGCAGTGGATCCGGATGATGATGCGGCAGTGGAAGCCAGGAGGCAGGAAAAGCTCCTTGCAATACCCGGCGTCATGATTACTGACGTGGAAGTGCGGGAATATCCGCTGAAAGAAGCGGCCGCACATCTGACAGGCTATGTCCAGAGCGTAACGGCAGAAGATCTCAAGGAGCATGCCGGGGAGGGATATACATCGAACAGCGTAATCGGAAGGAGCGGAATAGAAGGACTGTATGAGAAGGAGTTGAAAGGAAATGACGGATATAGTATCAATATGATGGATAGTGAAGGAAATCTGAAGAAAGTGCTTGCAAACGTTATGGCAGAGGACGGACAGGACATAAAGCTTACGGTGGACGCTGAGCTCCAGTCTGCCCTGTATGAACAGTTTGCAGAAGATAAAAGCTGTTCCGTCGCCATGAACCCATATACAGGAGAAGTGCTGGCGCTTGTCAGTACGCCTTCCTATGACAGCAATGGTTTTATAACAGGGATGACGGATGAGGAATGGGCAGGGCTCAATGAGGATGAGAAGAAACCGCTGTACAACCGTTTCCGCCAGGTCTGGAGCCCGGGCTCTACGTTTAAGCCGGTCACCGCTTTCATCGGTCTGGATTCGGGGGCGATAGATCCGGAGGAAGACTTTGGAAATGAAGGGCTTAGCTGGCAGAAGGACGCGTCATGGGGGTCTTATCACGTGACGACGCTCCATGAATATTCACCTGCAGTGCTGGAAAACGCACTGATTTATTCGGATAATATCTATTTTGCAAAAGCCGCTTTGAAAATCGGGGCGGAAGAATTACAGGAATCCCTGCAGAAAATCGGTTTTGGAAAGGAACTGCCCTTTGAGATATCAATGTCCGTCTCACAATATTCTAACACAGAGAAGATTGAGACGGAGATTCAGCTTGCCGACAGCGGTTACGGCCAGGGGCAGGTGCTCGTCAATCCGCTGCATCTGGCAGGCATCTATACGTCCTTCTGCAATGACGGCAATATGATCAAGCCATATCTGCGGTATGAGGAGGAGCCAAAGAAAGAGATCTGGATACAAGGCGCATGCACACCCGAGACAGCGGGCCGGGTGCTGGAAGGGATGAAAAAGGTCGTAAATGATTCCAACGGCACCGGATACGCGGCTCACAGAGAGGATATCATCCTGGCAGGTAAGACCGGCACAGCGGAAATCAAGGATTCAAAAGAAGATACTGCCGGAACGGAACTCGGATGGTTTGCCGTATTGACGCCGGATAAAGAGTACGATAGGCCGATACTGGTCGTAAGCATGGTCGAGGATGTGAAAGACATCGGGGGGAGCGGCTATGTTGTCGGCAAGGATAAAGATGTGCTGGATGCGTACCTGACACATTGAGATTCATACTGCTTCTGTCCGGGAAGTAGTATGCTTTTAAATATTACAGTTGTAAGAATAAGGAGGAAGACATATGTACCGAAGAGGAGTCATAGCATTATGCGCATTCCTGGTGCTGCTGACAGGAGGCTGCGGCAGGTCTTCCGGCCCGGATGAGGGAAGCCGGAAGGAAGAAGGCGCAGGGGTGCCCTTTGAAGAGTCGATTCAGATAGCGAAAGGATATCGTGATATATACAAAAAAGCTGTGAAAGAAGGCACAGACGGAACACTTGAGACGACACGCCTCATTGTAGAGCATATCGGAAAAGAAGGATATGCGGCAAGCGATTATGGTAATCAGGTCAATATGCAGAATCCGGATAAGGTAAGGACGTTCGCAAGAAAGGTTGAAGAGAAGAAAGAAGCGAGGGTATCGCTGTTCATCGTCAATGACGGAGGAGGATTTACGCGTTATGATCTTAAGACAGCGGACGGCAATGTGGATGTAGTAAAGAGTTCGCTCTACTGGGAGGGAGCTGTGCCAAAGTCAGACTATAAGGAAGAGTACAGGACGAAGACATGGGTCTGTGATGAAGGGGGGTACCTGTTCTTTGAGCGCAACAACCTTACCGGTGCCGGCAGCGGACGGGTGGCCGTACGGCTGCAGCCGCTCGATGATTCGTGCAGGGAGCTGAACCGGAAGTATCTGCTTCCAATCGGATATCATCAGAACAATATGTTTACGATCGACTGGAATGAAGATGATTACGGGAATCTGAACCTGTATGATCTCTATGAGAAGCTGTACACGATGAAGACAGGGGAGAAAGCACCTTACGAATTTGCCTTTACGGGCAGGACCTATGAAGTGCCGGAAGAGGAATTTGAAGCTGCGTTCCTCGACTTCTTCCAGATGGACAGTCAGACGATCCGACAGAGGACGACGTACCATGAAGAGACGCACACTTACCAGTACAGGCCGCGGGGCCTGTACGACAAGGGAACGACGCCGGATGTCCCGTTTCCTGAAGTGGTGTCCTATAAAGAGAATGGGGACGGAACGCTCAAGCTGACCGTCAATGCGGTCTGGCCCAAGAAAAGCCTGGAAAGAGCGTTCCGCCATGAGGTGGTCGTCAGACCGCTTAACGGGGGCGGATATCAATATGTATCAAACCATGTCGTACCATCAGATGACAATGTGGAACCGGAATGGTATATGGAGAGACTGACAGAGGAGCAGTGGCAGGAATACTATGGAGGGAACGGATAGCAGGCCGGTCAGCTGTGCGGCTTCGAATCGACGAAGCAGTTTTTTATTGCGAGCATAAGGACAACCAGGGCCGCGGTTATCATGATATGTGATATGCCGGCAATTCCCGAAATAGCCGCATCTGCCCCTCTGCTCAGCGGCAGTGCCTGGACCTGCGTGATTCCGCGGACCAGGAGCATGACTGCCATAAGAGGCAGGGCAATGTTATATAGAATCAGGAAGACTTTGAATTTGCGGCTCTGCAGGAGACAGGAATCCTTGCAGAACAGCATCAGGACCAGGAAGAGCAGCGTGCCGAGTACGATCAGGTGCACATGGGTGAATGCCAGCGTGGTCCTGCCGTCAAAAGCCATATATTTTGTATACTCGCGGTAGAATACGCCAGAGGCTATGCCGGCCAGAAGATAAATAAATGAAATACGCCATAATTTCTTCATATCGTATCAACTCCTTTCAGATGTCTGTTCATGTCAATATAGCCAATGAGCACGGTCCACACATAAGCGCATGTCTTAGGAATCATCAGCATTCCTACAGCAGGTACGGTATCGGCAAAAAGCACGACAGGAATGTAAAAAGCGAAGCTTAAGACTATCGTCAGCCACATCAGCCGGAACGGCCTGTCGTTATGCGCTCCTGCAGATCTGTAGAAGAGGACGATGATAAGCAGCCCCATCAGGGCGAATGGGATGTTGCGCCCGATGCCCCAGCTAAGCGGAGCATCGGCAGATGTCCAGCCGTTCTGCGGAAACAGGCAGAGTATAATGCGCAGCAGTGCAAGCGCATAGACAGAGACGGTCAGCGCCATATGTCCCGTTATGCGGTAGCGAAGCCGCCATACATAGTAGAGCAGTATGTAAAATATGGTCATGGTTATAGACGTGATAAATTTTCCGATGCCGAGTACGGCAGTATATTGGTCGAGCCCTGTCGTACAGAGTGCCACGGCACGGGGAACGAGATGAAATGCGTCGCCGGCCCCGAGCGTCACAGCCATGACGCCGAAGAGCAGATACTGCTTTGTCCCCCGGCTTCTGCGAATCATAAGTATTCCGAGGGTGATTACTGTAATAAGGTAGACTGCATCGAATGATGTTTCCATTATTGCCTGCATTGTCAGGCACCTCCTTTTCGTTATTTTCAAACAGCGATGATAGCGTCAGTATACAAGGGTGCAGGTCAGTATATGCAGCGGGAAACGATTTCTAGCAGCGGCCTGTAATTGTCCTGTCCGTTTAGCAGCATAGATGTAAATACGGTAAAGATGAAATCTACAAATACTTCCGCGGTCAGGCCGGTACCGAACGCGTCAGGACGAACGTTTCCGTCATTTTTCAATACCTGCGCCAGGCTCTCTTTTATGTGCCCGAAATACTGCTGCATTACGAGCCGTCCCCTTTCTTTCTCTCCAGCCGCAAAGCTGACGGAATGGAAGGTGAAAAATCCCGGATACCGGGCGCACCCTTTCTGCACGCGCTCAAACAGCCAGATCAGGCAGTCGGAGAAGGAATCGAACTTCGTACAATCGCCCATATGAAAGATATCGCGCCACACATCTTCTACGGCGGCGCTGAGCAGTTCCGCCTTGGACGGAAAGTAGTTGTACAGAGACCCTACCGCTATGCTGCAGGCATCCGCTACGGAGCGCATGTTGACGGCAGATATGCCCTTTTCCATTACAATGCTCCGGGATGCGGCAAGTATGGCTTCTTTAGACGTCACGACTTTATTCATCGGTCATCTTCTCCTTTCATAAAATGAATATGAACATTGTTCATTATAATCCAAACAATATGGCCTGTCAAGATGTTGGAGATATTTTTGGCATCTTGGCAGGCCGCATATACCTGCACCGTGTTGTACGTTGGATAAGCAGGAAACCCGTGTCAGTCGAGGAGCTGCATGTCAGACAGTATGGACTGCGCCGTCCGTGAGGCGGCAGCTCCCGTAGCTTCGGAATCTCCCTGGATATTGACAGCGAAGATGCATGTACGGCCTGGAAGCTCCACCCATCCGACGAACGAGCCGTTTACATCTTTCCCGTCCACGCGTCCGGTTCCGGTCTTGCCGTACAACGCCGTGCTGCCGTCTTGTGACAGAAGAAGGGCATTCTTTACCGCATCTATGTTTGACTTGTCTGCCGGAAGATCATATGCATACAGATGCCTTAAAAGTTCTACCTGTTCGATGGATGAGATCTTAAGGGAAGATTCCAGCCAGTAGGAATCGGTTCCCCCGCTGTTGTCCTCATTCCCATAGTGCATCTGCGTTAGGAAAGCATGCACCGCCCCGGCGCCGGCCTGTCTGTCGATAGTCTGGAAATACCAGTTTACAGAGCTGCGCATGGCTGAATGAAGATCCTGGTCCTGATTCCATTCATCAAAGGGATAGGCCGTCCCATCCCATTCCATCTGGGACTTTTGGGGGGAGATGATACCTGTCTCCAGGCCGAGCAAAGCGGCGTAGATCTTATAGGTCGAGTTGGGCGATACGCGAAGAGCTGCATGCGCTTCTTCATATATGAGCCAGGAGTCTGCCGCTGTGTCATAGAGCACGAAGGTTCCGTCATACCCGCCAAAATAAGAGGACAGGTCGGGGTATGATATCTGTGCCTCTTTTGTATCGAAATCATAGTAGTCCTTACCGGACGCGTAGGTAGATAGTGCAGGGGCGGTACCGAAAAGGGCCAGCGCGGTGAGACAGTAGATACACAGTCCCAGTATCCGTTTTGATGCAGATTCAGGGCGGTATGAGGCGATGTTCAGAATCCTTTTCCTGAGCTGCTTCGGACTTCCCCCGATGCCTGAGGCTATGGGAAAGGGAGCGAGAGATATCTTCTCGGCATAGTTGATAAGCGTATGGCCGTATTTTTCATATTCCGCACGGTCCAGCATCTGCAGTACGGCGGAATCACATGCCGCCTCCCGGTCGCCCTGCATCTCTTTGAATGCAAACCATACGAACGGGTTGAACCAATACAGAACTTTGGCAGCATTCATCAGATTGTTGACGAGTGCGTCCTTATGCCTGTAATGCTGAAGCTCGTGCAGCAGCATGTACCGGATATCGTCCGGATGCTCCTCCGATATGAGATGGGGCGGAAGATAGATGCAGGGCCTAATAAAGCCCGCGATGACAGGAGATGTTAAGAACACGGCTGTCCGCAGCGGAATGTCCCTGCTGATGCCTGCCTCACGCAGGCAGCTGCGGTAGAGTGCAAGAATATGAGTATTCTGGAGCGCTGCAGAAGACCGACGGATTTCGTTCAGCCGTAGGAAAGATATGGTCAGCATGATGAGCATGGCAATCATGCCCCCGATCCATATGACAAGCAGCAGCATTTCTGCTGCGGCAGGCGCCTTCCGGCTCACAGAGATGCTGAAGTCATTGAGCCAGCCAGAACCGGCACCCGGAGGGACCGTACCGGTGGCTTCATAAGCAGTGGACGCGCCGGATGCCGGACGGGTTCCCGCTGTGATGAACCGTGAAAGTATCTGCCGGAACCGGGGCATATCTACAGGGAGAAACGGTACGGCGAGAAGGGCGAGCAGAAGGAACCAGAGCTGGTACTTCCGGCGGGCAGACAACAGCCCTTTCAATACTTGCCGGACTGCCAGGAGGATGACGATGATGGCAGCAATAAAAGCATTGCATATGAGAAAGCGGACGATGAAATCCATATCATCTCCCTCCTTTTCTGGAACTGTTGGAAAGAAGGGAGCGAAGAGAAGCGATGTCTGCTTCCGAAAGTCTGTCATCTTCAATGTAGGCAGAGAGCATCGCGGTGATATCGCCGTTGTAGAAACGTTTCAGAAAAGAGCTGCTCTCCTCGTTCACATATTCCTGCTCTTTTACAAGCGGGGTATAGACGAAGACCCGGCTCTGCTTCTCATAAGTGAGGGCGCCTTTGTTCACGAGCCGCTTGATCAGTGTCTGGACTGTCTTCGGGCTCCAGTCCGTAACCGCGGTCAGCCGTTCCGTTATCTCGTTCGTACTGACGGGGGCATGCTTCCATACGATCTTCATCACTTCATATTCGGCTTCGGATATCTGGGGCAGTGGCGCCATAACAACTCCTCCTTAAATCTTACGATTGTAATAGATAGATTATATCGTTTTTGCAGGGTATTGTCAATAATTGCGGGCGTTCCCGTACTGCTCCAATATGTATTTGAAATAACAGGCGGGAGATGGTAACATAGGAGCAGAACACATATTTTGGAGGTAAACGTGAACGTATTATTTGTAGACAGTTGTACGAAGGAAGACATGGCGTCCAGGACACGAAGGCTCTGCCGTATTTTTTTAGATGAATGGGAGAAAAGCCACCCGGACTGTGAGGTAGAAACCATCGTGTTGAAAGAAGAAGGCATGGCACCTCTGACTGAAGAGGACACCATACGGCGTGACGAACTTGTCAAGACGGGGGAACTCAGTCACTGTATGTTCAATTATGCGAGACAGTTTGCCGGTGCGGACCGGATACTTATCGGAGCTCCGTACTGGGATCTGTCATTTCCGTCTATGCTTAAGGTATATATCGAGCACATCTGCGTGAATGGGATTACATTTGCGTACGAGGGAGCCAGGCAGGTTGGACGCTGTTCCGCCGAAAAACTTATGTATATACAGACCGCGGGCGGCTTTGTAGGAGAAAAGGAGCCTGGAAGCATATATCTGCAGGCAGTATGCAGTATGCTCGGCATCCCCGGATTCCGGTATGTCTGCGCGGAAGGCATGGATATACAGGAGATTGACAGGGAACGGCAATGGCGCGATGCAGTGGAGAGGACCGTAAAGGAGGCGAAGCAGTGGTAAGGGGATGTCATCCCGGACAGCCATACTTTCCATATGTTTAGAAGCAGGCATTGTACCCGACAAGGTACAGTGCCTGCTTCTATCGTCTAACGTGAAGATTTATACCTGCTGCCCCATATTGTCATGGCATCCAGTATCGGCTCCAGGCTGTATCCGGTCTCGGTAAGCGTATATTCCACGCGGGGCGGCACTTCTGGATAGACTTTGCGGGTCAGGAGGCCGTCGGCTTCCATGGCGCGCAGATGGCCGGTGAGCACTTTCTGTGAGATGCCGGTGACAGATCTCATCAGTTCGCTGAAGCGCTTCGTACCGCTTAGAAGGTCTCGGATGATAAGCACTTTCCATTTGTCGCCAATCAATTTTAATGTCATTTCCACAGGACATTCCGGGATATCGTTCGACATACTTCCCACCTCCATAGAATCGTTATCGTCCTATATCCAATATAGGACATGTGGGGAGGAACCGCAAGGTATATTTTAGAAACAAGGTATCAGAACAGAATCTATGACACTTTGAAGTGCGTACTTCCATTGTGAAAAGAAATGGAATAAGATATAGACAGGTACGAAGAGACGTGGCAAGCAAGTGATAATGGGCGGAGGTGACAGGATGGAAGCCGTGAGAAGACTTTACGATATGATCAAGGAAGCGGATGCCGTTGCCATAGGAGGCGGAAGCGGCCTTTCTACGGCGGCGGGATATGACTATTCGGGAGAAAGGTTCCGGAAGAATTTTGCGGAATTTATAGACAGGTACGGCATGACAGACATGTACAGCGCGGGCTTCTATCCGTTTCCGACAAAGGAGGAAAAGTGGGCATACTGGAGCCGGCATATCTACTGCAACCGTTATGACCAGAAGCCGTCCCGTCTGTATATGGATATACGCAGGCTGGTGGAAGAGAAGGAATACTTCGTCATAACGACCAATGTGGACCACCAGTTTTACGAGGCGGGCTTTGAGGAGGAGAAAATCTTTGCGGTCCAGGGCGATTACGGACAGTTCCAATGTGCGAAGGCATGCCATAGCAGGCTGTATGACAATGAGCGGCAGGTACGTGAGATGATTCGGCAGCAGCATGGCTTAAGGATACCAGCCGCCCTTATCCCGAGATGCCCGGTATGCGGCGGAGATATGGAAGTGCATCTTCGTTGTGACGGGTATTTCATCGAGGACGAAGCATGGCATGCGGCGTGTGGAAGGTACGAACGGTTTATCAGAAGGTACAGCGGGAAAAGGATACTATTTCTGGAACTAGGCGTTGGTATGAACACGCCAGGCATCATCAAGTATCCGTTCTGGCAGATGACGGCAAAGTATGAACATGCTTTTTATATCTGCGTGAACAAAGGCCAGGCGTGGGCACCCTTGGAAATCAGGGAAAGGGCACTGTGCATGGACATAGATCTGGCAGAAGCGGTTGGGCGGCTTATGGAGGAAAGAACAGTAGAATGAGGGAGGTGCGGTTATGGATGTACAGGATTGTCTTAACATGCTGAGAGAGATTAAAGACGTCGCGTTCGCAACGGTAGATGCAAAGGGAAAGCCACAGGTGAGGATGATAGATGTGATGCTTGTGGAAGAGGGAAGGCTTTACTTCTGTACGGCAAGGGGAAAGAATTTCTACAAAGAGCTTTTAAGGGTCCCGGATGTCGCGGTTACGGGCATGAACAAGAAGTACCAGATGGTAAGGCTCAATGGTCTGGCATGCAGGGTGGAGGACCAGAAGGAGAAGATAGACAGGATATTTGAAGCAAATCCTTCCATGAAAGACGTATATCCCGGGGAGAGCAGGTACATACTGGAAGCATTCCGTATTGAAGACGGGGAACTGGAATTCTTTGATTTGGGGCAGCCGCACATCTGCCGGAAGACATTTACGTTCGGAGAGCATAAGAATACCGGGAGAGGATATTACATTACCGATAAGTGTACCGGATGCGGCGTCTGTCTGGATGTCTGTCCGCAGCAGTGCATACTTGGGAAGACACCGTATGAAATCGTGCAGGAACACTGCCTGCACTGTGGTCTTTGTTATGAGCGCTGTCCGTCGGAGGCAGTCGCAGGGAGGGAGCTGTAGATGATGCAGAACATTTGGATTATGCTTGCAGAGCGGAGAGGGTTCTTTGCGAAGCTGCTGCTTGAACATTTGGAGATATCGCTCGTCGCAATTCTGACGGCTATCCTATTGGGCGGGATAGCCGGGATACTGATCAGCGAATATGACAGGGCCGCAAAACCGACGCTTGGAGTGATTGGCTTTCTATATACGATTCCGTCCATATCTATGCTTGGATTCCTTATCCCTTTCTCCGGCGTGGGGAATGTCACGGCGGTCATCGCGCTCACGATCTATGCGCTGCTGCCGATGGTGCGGGCTACCCACACGGGCATTACGAATGTGGACGCGGGTATACTGGAGGCGTCAAGAGGAATGGGCAGTACGAGATTCCAGATGCTCTATAAGATTAAGCTTCCGCTGGCAATGCCGGTCATCATGTCAGGCATACGGAACATGGTAACTATGACGATAGCGCTGGCAGGTATCGCTTCCTTTATCGGAGCGGGCGGGCTGGGCGTGGCCATCTACCGCGGCATCACTACGAACAATGCGGCTATGACGATGGCGGGGAGCCTGCTTATCGCTATTCTTGCTCTTGCCGTAGACTTTATCCTCGGTATCGTGGAAAAGAGCATGCAGAGGACCGGAGCTAAGGCAAAAAAGAAGAACGGAGCTGTCAAGATGACGGCTGGCCTGCTGTGCATCGTCCTGATAGCAGCAGGGCTCGCTGATTACAATAAAAAAGAGACGATACAGATTGCGACCAAACCGATGACGGAACAGTATATCCTGGGAGAGATGCTCCATATCCTGATTGAGCAGGACACGGACCTGGAGGCAGAGGTGACACAAGGGGTCGGCGGCGGGACTTCCAATATCCAGCCCGCGATGGAGAAGGGAGAATTTGATATCTATCCGGAATATACCGGTACAGGCTGGAACATGGTGCTGAAAGAAGAGGGACTATATACCGAGGACATGTTTGATGAGATGGAAAAAGAGTACAAAGAAAAGTACGAAATGCAGTGGGAAGGCATGTACGGATTCAACAATACGTATGGACTTGCTGTCAGAAAAGAGGTGGCCGATGAGTATGATCTGAAGACATGTTCCGACTTGCAGGAGGTGGCGGAGCAGCTCACTTTTGGGGCAGAATATGATTTCTTCGAGCGGGAGGACGGCTATGACGCGTTATGCGAGGCATACGGATTCCGGTTCGGCAATACGATGGACATGGATATAGGGCTCAAATACCAGGCAGTGAACCAGGGCAGGATTGACGCGATGATCATATTTACGACAGACGGACAGCTCAGCACGTCAGATGTGACGGTGCTTAAGGATGACAGGAAGTTCTATCCATCCTATCTGTGTGGCAATGTCGTACGTTCCGAAGTGGTGAAAGACCATCCTGAACTGCTGGAGGTGCTGGAAAAGGTGACAGGCATACTCACAGATGCCAGGATGTCTGAGCTCAACAATAAGGTGGAAGCTCAGGGGATGGAGCCCAAAGAGGTGGCGGAACAGTTCTTAGAAGATGCAGGGCTGCTCAGGTAGGAGGTCATAATGAATAAAGCGATAGAATACCGGGATATCAAGAAGGCCTACGGTGACAAGGTGATTATAGAAGGCTTCAGCATGGCCGTAGAACAGGGGGAATTTGTCACGATTATAGGTTCCTCCGGCTGCGGGAAGACGACCATACTGAAGATGGCAAACGGGCTTGTGTCGCCCACCGGAGGATCGGTCATCGTCAATGGAAGGGACATACGGAATGAAAATATGATAGAGCTTCGCAGGAATATCGGCTATGCGCTTCAGGGAAGCGTGCTGTTCCCCCATATGACAGTGGAACAGAACATATCGTATGTGCCGAATCTGCTGAACAGGAAGAATAAAAAGAAGACGAAAGAGGCCGTGAGCAGATGGATGGGGATTGTCGGCCTTGAGGAAGAGCTGAGAGGACGGTATCCGTCGGAGCTGTCCGGGGGACAGCAGCAAAGAGTCGGTATCGCAAGAGCATTGGCGGCGTCTCCGGATATACTGCTGATGGATGAGCCGTTCGGGGCTGTTGACGAGATAACAAGAGGACAATTGCAGACAGAACTGAAGCAGATTCATGAGAAGACGGGGATTACCATACTTTTTGTGACCCATGATATATCAGAAGCTTTGAAGCTCGGCACGAAAGTGCTGGTGATGGATCAGGGCAAGATACAGCAGTACGGGACGCCCAGGGAGCTGCTTTATAGTCCGGGAACGGAATTTGTCGGCAGGCTGGTGGAAAAAGAACGGCAAGAACCCTGCCCTTAGAAAGCCCTTTCTATTTTCCACCTCAACGTGTATAATAGACATATCTTATTAGACGGAAACTGACAGGGATAAGGAGATGAGTCTATGTCTGCCGACAATCTGGCTGCTTTACTCGATGCGTTGACCGATATGAGCGTGTATGTCATAGAAGAAGAGACGCACAAGCTGCTGTACTTTAACGAGCGCTGCCGGGAGACCGGACGCGGAAGGGCCGTAACAGGCGCCAAGTGCCATGATGTATGGCCTGAAGTGTGTGGCTGCTGCCCGCTGGAAAGCCTGGGGGACAGGAAGTCCATACATATCGTCTGTCCAGATCCGCTGCTCCATACGACAGTTGACGTGACTGCCAGCCGAATCATATGGGATGGAAACATACGTGCAATCGTAGTGACAGCTGCTCCTCACAGGTTGAAACTTGAGGAAGAACAGGATATGAGAAATATCCAGCATATGTATGCACAGAGCCTTGTGACGGTATTTGACGAGTGTATCATCGCGAATCTGACAGACGACTATTATGTCAACTGCCAGAAAGATACACTTTGGACAGATATACCGGAACAGGGCAGTTTTGGTGTGGAAAACCGTAATTATGCGGATAAGGTCATCCATCCGGACGATCTGGAACCGTTCAATGCATGCTTTTCCCGGGAGGCGATGCTTGCGGCATTCGGAAGAGGCAAGAAGCGCCTTACCAGGCGGCTCAGGCGCCTGTCCCAGGACGGCAGCTACCGTATAGCGGAGTTTGCGGCGGCAAGGATAGGCCAGGCAGACGGGGAAGACTGCTGGTGCGTACTCGTATATCACGATGTACATGACGAAGCATTGCTGGAGCAGCAGCTCAATGTAGAGATCAGCCAGCTGGCTACGGCTGCAAGGGCGGCCTACCAGATGCTCATCGCGGTCAATCTGACTCAGAATACATATCACATGCTTGAATATGAACGGTCACATGTCAGGAGGCCGGACGACGACGGCTGCTTTGACGAGCTGATTGCATTTGAACTTGCCGGTGTCCATCCGGATTATCGGGATGAGTTTATCAGCAAGTTCCGGCGCAGCGCCCTGATCAGCACGTATCTGCACGGGGAACGGATTGTGTCCATGGAGGTGCCCCATCTTGGAGAAGACGGGGAATACCACTGGAATTTCACCCAGGTCGTGAGGGTGGAGAGCCCTTATACGGACGACCTGATTGAGATTACGCTTTCGAGAAATATAGATGAGGAACGGCGGATACAGGAAGAGACGATAGAGAAGGAACGCCGGACGAAGCAGATATTGGAAGAAGCGCTGGATAAAGCAGAGAAGGCCAGCCAGGCCAAAAGCGATTTTCTTTCCAGGATGAGCCATGACATCCGGACGCCGATGAATGCCATTATCGGCATGACGGAGCTTGCACTGATGAACACGGGGGATGAGGAGAAGGTAAGGGAGTATCTGAAGACGATTGCCGGTTCCGGCGGGCGGCTGCTGGAACTCATCAATGAAGTGCTGGATGTGAGCAAGATAGAGAGCGGAACATTTGAGCTGACGGAACGGAAGCTTGACCTGCATGAACTGGTGGATGAGGCAGCAGATATGATACGGGTGTCGACTAAGAAGCGGAAGCAGACGCTGTCCATCGATGTGGAGAAGGATATGCATTCCAAGGTTACTGCAGATGAAGGAAGGCTCAGTCAGATCCTGGAGAATGTCCTGTCTAATGCGTCCAAATATACGGAAGAAGGGGGGGCCATCTCGCTTTTCGTGCGGGAGCTTAAAAGGGAAGAGAACGAGATAGGCACCTACCAGTTCATTATCGAGGACAACGGAATCGGCATGGAACCGGAATATATGGAACATATCTATGAACCGTTCAGCCGGGCGGACGACAGCAGAGTCAGCAAGGTTGCGGGAACGGGTCTTGGAATGACGATTGTCGGAAATCTGGTAGCTATGATGGGCGGGGATATCCAGATTGAAAGCGAGCATGGAAAGGGGTCAAAGTTTACGATAACCTTGTATCTGGCAAAGAGTGACGGTTCTGCTTTTGCAAAACCGGCAGACGCGTACCAGGATATGGAATCCTTTGCCGGGCTCAAGGTGCTGCTCGTGGAAGACAATGAGCTGAACAGGCAGATTGCGACAGAGATGCTGGAACTGCTTGGGACGCAGGTGGAAAGTGCGGAAAATGGCAGGCAGGCGTTAGAAGCAGTGCAGTCACACCCGCCGCTTTATTATGACATTGTCTTTATGGATGTACAGATGCCGGTCATGAATGGATATGAGGCCGTAAGGCAGATACGCGGCTGCGGGATGGAGCGGATTGAAGAGCTGCCTGTCATCGCATTGACTGCCGATGCATTTGCAGAGGACGTCAGACATGCCCGCCAGGCCGGTATGAACGGACACCTTGCCAAGCCGATATCGATGGAACAGCTGAAAAAAACATTGGCAGACTGCACTGCGTGGCGTGTGCGCAACGGAAAAGAGCCGGACGGCGGTGCAGGTATGAATGAATAACCAATTGCAGGGGGGACAGCGTGAAACGAGAAGACAGATTAAGCGGGCGACGTATGGAAGAGGGACTGGAATGTGCCCATAGTGATTGTTCGAATCCGTACCAGGAGATGGTAGGCGATGATAAGTTTCCGGATAAAATCAAAAAGCAGTCTTATGCGTACATCCAGGAACAGTTATCCAGCCTTGAAGAAGAGATCAGGCAGAGAAACCGCCAGCTTGAGGTAATCATGTCCTCTATCGCGGGCGGACTTAAAATCAGCAATGACGATGATACCTATTCCTTTGCATTTGTAAGCAAGGAGGCGGCTGCGTTATTCGGATATACGATAGATGAATTTATGGAAGCGACGGGTGGATCCGCTGTGGGTAATGTGTACCCTCCGGATCTTCCGAAAGCATTGGCGGACTGTGCGGAGGCATTTAAGGACGGCGGCTTGACATATTCTACCAAGTACAGGGTGCGCTGCAAGGACGGAAGCCTCAAATGGGTGATGGACAGCGGAAAGAAATCGAAGGATGCAGATGGCAGATGGATGGTAAACAGCCTGTATCTTGATATAACCCGGTCTGAGGTGGACGCGCAGCGCCTGAGAGAGCAGACGAATCTTCTATCAAGCATCTACGCAACGGTGCCGTGTGGAATCATACGGTTTGTCAGGTCCCGGGACAGAAGCTTCCGCCTTATCTCTCTGAACAGAGCAGTCATAGCGCTTATGGGATATGAAAGTATGGAGGCCGGTAAAGATGACTGGCATGACGGCATGATGGGAGCGGTGGTAGAAGAAGACAGGAAAATTCTGGAGAATGCATACAATATGCTCGAGAGGGTGGGAGACCGCCGGGACTGTGAATACCGCGTGCGGTGGAGGGACGGCTCTGTCCACTGGATGGACGCAACAAGCATGATTGTCGGAGTGACGCCGGAAGGAGAGGATATCCTTCAGCGCACGATGGTTGATGCCACGCAGCGTAAGATTCTGCAGCAGAGGCTGGACCGGGAACATGAGATGTACCGGCTGGCCATGGAGGCCAGTTCTGCCATCATGTTTGAATACCTGATGGACTCGGATACGTTCATCAGCTACGAGCCCAGAACCGGACGGGGAGTCCTGCGCAATGAGATAAAGGATTATTCAAAGGTTCTTAAGAGACACGAGATTGTACACCCGGACGATGTCGCAACAGTTGTCGATAACATATGCAACGGCCGCACGGAAGTGTTTGAGGTGCGCTGTACTACACCGGAAGGCCTGCCGGGGGAATTCGTCTGGCACCGGGTGAACAGCAGGCTGATGAGGGAAGATGAAAGGCCGCTCCGGGTCGTGGGCGCGCTGCATAATATACATAAGATGAAGTCGAAGCTGTCGGAGAGCAGCGAACGTCTGCAGATGAACCAGTCGGCGCTTCAGGCGATCAATGATGTGTATGTCTGCATCTTCTATGTGAATCTGCAGGAAGACAGCTACTACGCCGTACGTCTGCCCGAGGCGGACAAAGGGGGCGGCCTTCCCCGCAGCGGCAGCTATTCAGGTGCCTTGTGCAGCTATATAATAAGAGATGTCGATGAGGCTGACCGGGAGAAAGTTGCCGGCCTCTGTGACCGGGAGAGCATCTTCAGGAGTCTTGCCGGACATTCGGGGCATCTGGAAGTGGAGTTCAGGCATAGAAAGTCTGCCTGCTGGTTCCGGATGGAAGTCCATCTGACGGCTGCAGGCAAAGGTGGCATGGATACTGCTATATTCGCATTCCGCAATATCAGTTCGGAAAAGCAGAAAGAGCTGGAACACTACGAAGAAGAGAAAAAGGCCAAGCGTGCGCTTGAGGAAGCGTATGCTTCTGTGAACCGTGCAGACAAGGCGAAATCGGAGTTCCTGTCCAGGATGAGTCATGACATACGGACGCCGATGAACGCGATTATGGGGATGGCGGCAATTGCCCGAAACAGCCTTGGCAATGATGAAAGAATAAAAGACTGCATGTCTAAGATCGACCTTTCCGGCAGGCATCTTCTCGGCCTGATTAACGAGGTGCTGGATATGTCCAAGATAGAGTCCGGGAATATGAGCCTCAGCGAAGATGTCATCGTGCTGGACCGTTTTCTGAAGGAAGTATCGGACATTATCCGGCCGGATGTGGAGCAGAAGAATCAGCATTATCAGGTCGTGAGAAAGGAAGGAAAGCACGAAGCCGTGTTCGGAGACACCGTCCGTTTGAAACAGATACTGATCAATCTGCTTTCCAATGCCGTGAAATATACGCCGGAAGGCGGACATATCACGGTTGCCCTTGAAGAGAAGCTGTCCGGAGGAAGCGGGGTGGGATGCTTCGAGTTTGTCGTGGAAGATGACGGAATCGGTATGTCCCCGGAATTTCTTGACAAGCTGTTCCTGCCATTTGAGCGGGCGGAGGATGAACGTGTCAGCCAGATACAGGGAACTGGCCTCGGCCTGTCTATAACCCTTAATCTCGTACAGATGATGAATGGTACGATTCAGGTAGACAGCCGGCTGAATGAAGGGACAAAGTTTGTCATCACGGTATATCTGAAGCTTGTACAGGATGAAAGCATGGCGGAAGCCGCCAGGGAGGACGGGAGAACCTACGCGGGATATGAATTTGCGCCCGGCACACGTATACTTCTGGCAGAAGACAATCACCTCAACCAGGAGATTGTCGTGGACCTGCTGTCTATGAATGGCATAGAGACAGACTGTGCGGACAATGGAAAGGAAGCCGTGGAAATGTTCCTTGCAAAGCCTCCCGGAACGTATACCCTCATCCTGATGGATATCCAGATGCCGGTCATGGACGGATACAGCGCCGCCCGGGCGGTGCGAAGCCTGGGAGATGCAGGAGAGAGGCCGGATGCTGCCGACATTCCTATCATAGCCCTTACGGCCAACGCATTTGTCGATGATGCATACAGGGCAAAGCAGGCCGGTATGGACGAACATGTGACAAAGCCGCTGGAAATCAACCGGCTGCTGCATATCATGTATCAGCTGACCCATTGATATGATTGACAATTAGAAGATGCCGCCATGATAGTGCTTATCGTGGCGGCATCTCTACGTTCCGTAGGTTGATGGATCCTGTGCCAGGGGATATGATAAGTATGTCACATGATATTATCTACAGATAGAAAGAGGAGAACAGCATGGGTTATGTAACAGGAAATACAATAAGAGAATTAAGAGAAAGAAAAGGATATACGCAGAAGCAGCTGGCGCAGCTTGTATGTGTCAGCGACAAGACGATTTCTAAATGGGAGACTGGAAAAGGTCTGCCTGATGCCGGCATCATTACAGAGCTTGCCGCATCGCTTGGCGTATCCCTGGCAGAGCTGCTGAACGGGGAATACGCCGAGAACAGGAACCGCTCCGGGAATATGAAGAAAGTATCTTTCTACGTATGCCCTCTCTGCGGCAATGTGATACAGGCAACAGGAAACGGTTCTTACAGCTGCTGCGGTATCCTGCTGCCACAGCTGGAGACGGAAGGGGATGACGAAGGGCATGCGATGCAGGTGGAGCTGGCCGACGGGGATTATTATATTACCATAGAACATGAGATGAGCAAGACACATTTTATCTCTTTTCTCGCTTACGTTACCGAGAATCATGTACAGTTTGTCAAGCTGTATCCGGAACAGAGTGCGCAGGCCCGGTTTACAAGACGGGGACACGGTTATCTCTATGCCTGCTGCAACAGGCATGGCCTGTACAGGAAGAAAGTGTAGCGCAAGCTTCATGTAAGCTGTGCATATACTAGAAGCAACAGACAGTTATATAGAGGACGATATGGAGATATATGTAGTAATGGAAGGAGACGATGTTGACAGTATCGCGGCGGCGTACGGCGTGGATGTCTGGCGGCTCATATATGACAATCAGATCATATACCCGTACCGGCTTGCCATCGGGCAGGCGCTGCTCATCCAGACGGGGGCAAGGAGTCCGCGAAGGAGCATATATGTGAGCGGATATGCGTATCCGTTTATCAGCAGATGGGTCCTTCAGCAGACCTTGCCGTTTTTGTCCGAACTGCCGATATTTTCCTATGGATTTACGGCAGACGGGGAACTTGTCCCCCCGCTTCTGGATGAGAGGTGGATGATACAGGAGGCGGAGAGGTATGGGACAGAAGCAGTCCTGACACTGACCCCGCTCGGACCGGACGGCCGCTTCAACAACAGCCTCATCAGTGCAGTCGTGTACAACGAGTATGCAGCAGACGCCCTTATTTCTAACCTCCTTGAGACCATGAGAGAGAAAGGATACAGAGGCCTTGATATTGATTTTGAATATATACTGCCGGATGACCGTAACGCTTTTACAGCGTTCGTCTGGAAGGCCGCGGAAGCCATGCGTGCTGCCGGCTACTGGCTTTCTATCGCACTGGCGCCGAAGTCGTCGGCAGAACAGAGAGGCCTTCTATATGAAGGCAAAGACTACCGGGCTCTGGGTGAGGCTGCAGACCATGTGCTTCTCATGACTTATGAGTGGGGATACACTTATGGGCCTCCGATGGCGGTCGCGCCGCTGCCACAGGTGCGGGACGTAGTGGAATATGCGGTGACGGAGATCTCTGCCTCTAAGATCAATCTTGGGATTCCCAACTATGGGTATGACTGGTCCCTTCCGTATGAAAGGGGAGTGACACGGGCTCAAACGATTGGGAACGTGCAGGCCGTCCAGCTCGCCATAGCAAAAGGAGTCCCCATTGAGTTTGACGAGAGCGCCCGGAGCCCATACTTTAACTATGTGGAGAATGGCACGGAGCATGAGGTCTGGTTCGAAGATGTGAGAAGCCTCCAGGCCAAGTTCGGCCTGATAACGGAATTCGGACTGCGCGGATGCGGCTACTGGCAGATTATGCAGTGGTTCAGGGCCAACTGGCTTCTGCTGCGGGATAATTTCTATATACTGAAATAAGGACTTTCCTGTTCAGATGACAGGTATTCCTTGTTCCGAAGCCAGCAGACAGTATCCTCAAGGGTAGAGCGGATATCCCGCGGCATATATCCGAGGCAGGCGGTTGCCTTATCGTGGGAAAAGCGGTCATTGCTCTGCAAGGTATAAAGAGAGTACCTCGTATACAGAGGGCGCCTGTGCTTCATACGGAACCATCGTCCTATGGCCGGGCAGACTGCTCTTGCCATCCATATGGGCAGGACGGGAAGGCGGCGTCCGCCTGCTGTCTCCCGCAGGATACGTATGATATCACATATTTCATAGTGTCGGTTGGACAGTATGTAGCATTCCCCTGCTCCTCCTTTTTCCAGTGCAAGCAGGCATCCTTCTGCCACATCCCGCACGTCTACAAAATCATATCCACCTCTGACGCATGCAGGAAGCAGGCCGTCCAGGTAGTCTTCCACAAGCTGCATGAGATAGCTGCCGGAGAGGGCGTCGGGACCAAGTATGCCTGAGGGATGGACGATAACAGTGTCCAGCCCTTTTTCTGCCGCGCTTAGGACTTTCTGCGACGCCTCTGCCTTAGAACGGGCATACCCGCCGCGTACCTCTTCCGGCGAGAACCGGGCCACTTCCCGGAGCACGTCCGGACTGTCCTTTTCCGGTATCGCATGGACGGAGCTTACATAGAGGAGCCTTCTTACCTTATATTCCATGCAGAGGGAGATGATATTTTCTGTGCCCTTGACGTTCACCCTATACACCTTTTCCACAAGTTCCCACGATATGTCGACGATGCCGGCTGCATGGATGACGAATACTTCTGCACCGGCGGTATTCTTAAACAGCGGGATAAGACTTTCTGCATCTGTGACATCTCCTGTCGTATAGCAGACGTTATCAAACAGCCGCTCCGTGTCTCCGGGCAAGACGAGGCCTCTGATTTCAGAATCGGTTTTAAGCAGCAGACGTATGATGGCCCTGCCGAGATGGCCGTTGGCGCCGGTTATGATATAGACTTTTTTCATGTGGGACACCTCCTTGGAAATATAGACACGGTGTTGATTATCTTTCATATATGTATTATAATATATTACATAGTTACAGACAATCGACAGCTTTGGCCCGGATGACGTGTAACCGGACATATGTGGCCAGCTGTGTCTGATATTGGACAGATTCCAGGAAAGTACAGGGAAAAGGGGACACCAGATTGAGCAGGAACGATTACCGCGTTAAAGTCACGAGGATGCTTATCCGTAAAGCATTTACGGCTCTTCTCGGGGAGAAGCCCATCCAGAGCATCACGGTGAAGGAGCTGTGCCTGAAAGCCGGTATCAACAGAGGCACGTTCTATGCCCACTACACGGATATATATGATCTGCTTGAGAAGATGGAAGATGAGATGACGGCAGATTTCAGAAAGGCGCTGGAACCGCTTCTGAGCACCGGCAGCGGAGAGCTGACGCCGCTCTATATTACGACAGGGGTGTTCCAGTGTCTGAAGGACAACGCGGATATATGTACGGTGACGCTTGGACCTTATGGAGATAAAGAATTTGCTGCCCGTCTGATCCAGATGGGGCAGGAGAAGTGTGTGGAGACGTACACCCGTTATTTTGAGGAAGCGACGCCCAGGCAGATAGAGTATTTCTATGCGTTCGTCAGCGCGGGGTGCATCGGTGTGCTGGAAAAGTGGCTGGCAGAAGGAATGGCTGGCAGCGCCCGGGATATCGCGGCCTTGACAGAGGATATCATGATGTTCGGGATCGGATGTCTGAAGAATCAGGGAGGCTAGCCGGCAGTATTACGCCGGCCAGCCTCCCTGGCTGCTGTCTGTATTACTTTTCATTTTTTCTCCGGGAAGCTTTGCGAAGATAGCGCCAGCACAGCACTGCCCCCACCAGCAAGAGAAGGATGCGGGTCAGGTTCGAATAGGCCTTCAGGTATGACGAGATCGTATTCCAGGAGGAGCCCATAAAGGCGCCGAGCGATACGAGGAATATGTTCCAGACGGTGCTTCCGACTACCGTATAGAGGAGGAAGAGCGGCAGCTTTATACCTGCCATGCCTGCGGGAACGGATATAAGGCTCCGTATGATCGGCACGCATCTTCCGAACAATATGGCCTTCTGCCCATGCTTTTCAAACCAGCCGGTTGTCTTTTCCACGTCTTTCTTTTCAAAGCCAAGCCTCTTGAGAGCCTTTGTACGAAGCAGCGCCTCCAGCCTCGGAGGTGTGAGCAGACATCCGGCTTCGTACAGTATCATTGCCCCGGTGGTAGAACCGAGGGTGGAGAACAGTACGACTCCCGGGATGGTCATATCCGTGCAGGTAGTCATAAATCCGCCAAAGAAGAGGATGACTTCAGAGGGAATCGGTGGAAATATATTTTCTACGATGATGAGAAAACAGATGCCTAGGTAACCAAACTGATTCATGACCTGTATAACAAATTCCTGCATATAATTGACCTGCCATTGATTAATCTATCCCATATATATGATAAGGGAAGCAAGGACAATGACAATTTCTTTTGACATGGAAGGTCCGGACGGCAAAAAGCACCGTGACATTCCCGCAGGAGGATGATACTATATACTTGTTGGACTGCTGATGTCCAGCCAGGGTAATAAAAGTATAATATTTAGGTGAACGAAGAGAGAGGTGCAAGGATGAGACAGGCCGCATTATTTTTTGATATCGACGGAACTTTGCTGAGCGAGAAGACAAGGGAGATACCTGAGAGCACGCTGGACGCACTTGGCGCTGCGAGGAAGAACGGGCATCTTGCCTTTATCAATACAGGCAGGACATACGGGAGCCTGCCGCCGGAGACGGTCCGGATGCAGCTGGACGGATATCTGTGCGGATGCGGCACTTACATATTGTATCAAGATGAGGTGCTTCTTGAAAATCATATTCCAAAAGACAGGGGAATCGAGATCATCGACTGTATAAAGAGATGCAATCTGGAGGGCCTGTGCGAAGGGACGGAAGACGTCTACTTCTCCAACAGGATATCTCGTTTCGAGCAGATAGAGAGCATGCGGAGATACTTTGCTCTTGAAGGCCTTGGCGTCGAGTGCGCCATGGAGGAAAAGAACTTTATATATGACAAGCTGCTTGTGTATACGGACAGCCGGAGCGATAAGCAGGCGTTTCTGGACTTTATAAGTGCGGATATGGAGGCGATAGACCGTGGGCAGGGCATCTACGAGTGTGTGCAGAAGAGATACAGCAAAGCGACAGGCATACAGGTTATCATGGAACGCCTTGGGCTTGAAAAGGATCAGGTATACGTGTTCGGCGACAGCAGCAATGACCTGTCCATGTTCGAATTTGCAGACCACGCGGTGGCTATGGAGGTGCACGATGCCGTTCTGGAGCCGTATACGGAGCATGTCACAGGAAAAGTGGAAGAGGGCGGAATCAGCAGCGCTATGGAGCATTATGGACTTATATGATGTGCGGATGCGGACGAAGATACTCATGCATGCAGCGTTCGGCTTTTTGCTTTTGAACGTACTTGTATTCTGCATGGTGTTCCGCAGGCCGGATAAAAGATGGAAAAAGGATACCTATGACTGTGCAATCGTGTGCGGCTATTACGCGGAAGAGGACGGATCCCCTTCCCCGGTCATGAAGTCAAGAGTGGAAAAGGGCGTGTATTTGCTGCGGGAAGGGAAGGCGGCCTGCCTCCTTCTGAGCGGGGGAGCAGTGGCCAATTCCCACGTAGAGGCGGAGGTCATGAAAAAGTACGCGCTTGAGCTGGGAGCCGCGCAGGACGTCCTGTATACGGAGGCGCAGTCTGTAAGCACCTATCATAATATGATGTATTCCAAAGAGGTCATGGATAAGCATGGCCTTAAGGACTGCATCGTCGTGACGAGTAGATGGCATCTGAGGAAAGCGGATCATTATGCGAGAAAGTTCCATCTTAACTATGTCATGTGCGAAGCGGATAACCCTGCAAAACAGACGTGGCTGTGTAGAGCCTTGCTCTATATGAAGACATGGTGGAATATGTACAGCAACCTGTTCAGAGGGTACTGGTAAAGAGGAGGCATCCGTGCACGGCGGGATGCGGATTGACATATATTGATGTAAAAGACAGTTTCGAGGATTCTAAATGTTTTACGTGAAAGCGAAGGACGGGGTGAAGCTGGCCGTGTATGTATATAATCCGGAATGTACGGAGACCGTATTCTTACTGCACGGCTGGCCGTTATCCCACGAGATGTATGAGTATCAGATTCCGCTTCTTGTACAGAATAACTACAGAGTGGTGCTCATGGATATCAGAGGCTTTGGAAATTCGGACTCCCCGGCATGCGGTTATGACTACGACACGCTTGCAGATGATGTGTACAGGGTTGTCCGGGCGCTTAAGCTTTATCGTTTCGTATTGACCGGCTTTTCCATGGGTGGCGCCATCGTACTGCGTTATATGAAGAATTACCGTTCTTACGGCGTGAAGAAGCTGATGCTTCTTGCGGCGGCAGCGCCGTGCTGGACGAGAAGGGCCGGTTTCCCGTATGGACTGACGAAAGAATATGTAGACGGGCTCATATGCATGGCCAAGACAGACCGTCCGCAGCTGGCGAGAAATTTCAGCCATGAGCAGCTCTTTGCAAGCTGCCAGAGCGAGGCGGTAAAGGACTGGTTCGAGCTCATCGCGCTGTCCGCGTCCGGCATCGCCACGATTGAGACGGCATATTCCCTCCGGGATGAAGACGGCAGAAAAGACCTTGACGCGGTGCGGGTACCGACAACGATTATCCATGGGACGAAAGACACGGTCGTATCCAACGATCTTGTGAAAATACAGCATAGGTGCATCGAAGGATCTAAGCTTTATCAGCTTGATCAGAGCGGGCACGGAATCGTGTATGACCAGCTGGAGGAATTTAACTGTATATTTATAAAAGAAGTAGGAAAGCTTTAGACAGGCGGACAGCATGCAGCGGTGAGGATTCATTTTATGGGTCGGCATGGCTGCATCCTGTCCGTATTTGCCCGGTTCAAAGCAGGGCATTCCTGGACAGGCCGCAGATAAGAGGAGGAAATTATGGGAGAACAGCTGTGCCCGGAGATCCACTATAAGAAAGACAGAGATAGGGTGGTGCTGACGGGCTGTTATGGCATAGACGGAAAATTATATATTCCCGATGAGATAGAAGGCCACGCGGTATACGGGATTGGGCCTTACGCGTTTTCCGTGGCCGAATCGCAGGAGGACAGCGTATATTTAAGCCCCGAGGCCGGGTATCTCAGTGAACGGCACAGAATCTGCGCGGAAGAGGTGGAAGAGATACGCCTTCCTGGACAAGTCCGCGAGATTGGCAGGTATGCATTTTACCGGTGCAGGAATCTGAAGAAGCTCATACTCTCCGACAGCCTGCTCGAGATTGGCGGGGGAGCATTTACCGGATGCCGTCTCGGCGAAGTGGAGATCCATTTTTACAGGGGAGAGAAGTCTGCCCTTAAGTCTGTCGTGGATGAGATCCGCTATACTGTGCGTGCGGTACTGCATCATCATGGAGCGGACAATAAGGTACAGGTGGCCCGGCTGCTCTTTCCGGAGCATTATGAGGAAGCGGTCGAGAATACGCCGGCAAGGCTGCTGGTGACGCACCATCACGGATCCGGCGGATATTACAGGCAATGCTTTTACAGCCATGAGGTGGATTATAAGAAATATGACGAGGTTCTTCCTTATGCAGTCGCGGAGGAAAAAGAAGAGACGGTAGTTGAACTTGCCTTCGGCAGGCTCATGTATCCTTACCGGCTGTCGGTGGCGGCCAGAGCTTTATACTTGTGCTATCTCAGGGGGCATATGGAGGCAGTGGGAAGATATGTGGCAGAGCACGAAGCGTTCGATGAGATCAGGTTCCTGTCTCAGGAAGGCTGCTGGACATCCGGGGCGCTTGAGGAAGCTGTCACGATAGCGTCGCGGCTTGGGCGGACGGAGCTGGTCGGTGTGCTGATGGACGTCAGGCAGAAGCTGCCGGCTGGTAAGAGAAAGCGGTTTGAATTATAGCAGGAAAGAGGGGACAGGCAATATGGATGACAGGCAGAAGATTACAGAACAGCTCGAGAACGTGGGACGTCAGATTCTCTTTACGTCCAGAAACGAGCTGTATATGAAGATGCGTTTTCTCGACGTGGCCCTCAGCAGCTTTTCCTATATCATGGACGATAATATTGAGACTACGGGTACAGACGGATTCGCGATATATTTCAATCCCCGTTTTCTGGGAGGCATGTACAGGGAAGAGAGGATACTCGTCAACCGTATCTACCTTCACATGGTGCTGCACTGCATCTTCCGGCATATGACTGGAAGAAAAGGAAGGGATTCCAGATATTATAACCTTGCATGCGACATCGTGACAGAGTATATTATAGATGGAATGCGGCACCGCTGTATCTTAAGAAGGCGTTCCGTCCTGCGCAGAGAGGTATACCGGAGGCTGGAAGCAAAGATGAAGGTGCTGACGGCCGAGAAAGTGTACAGTGTCCTGACAGAGCGGGAAATGGACGGGAGGGAGCTTCTGAGGCTGGAAGAAGAGTTCAGGATTGACAGCCACAGCCGCTGGCCGGACGAGGAGGACAAGAAGCAACAGCAGGAGATACAGAACAAGTGGCAGGATATCAGCGAACAGATGGAGACAGATATGGAGACGTTCTCTAAAGAGGCTTCGGCAGAATCCGGACATCTCATAGACCAGGTGAAGGTGGAGAACCGCCAGCGGGCCGACTACCGCCAGTTCTTGCGCAAATTTTCTGTTCTGAAGGAAGAGATGGCGGTGGATCCGGATTCATTTGATTATGTGTTCTACACATACGGACTTGAGCTGTACGGCAACATGCCGCTCATAGAGCCGCAGGAATGGCGCGAAGTACAGAAGGTGGAAGAGTTCGTGATTGTCATTGACACGTCGATGTCGTGTTCCGGGGAGCTGGTGAAGAAGTTCCTGGAAGAGACATACGCAGTGCTCAGCGAGAGTGAAAGCTTCTTCCGCAAAGTAAACATCCATATCATCCAGTGTGATGACACGGTGCAGACAGATGAGCGGATAACGAAGGAGGAAGAGCTTAAGCGTTATATGGACAATCTGACCCTGTACGGTGAGGGAGGGACGGACTTCAGGCCGGCGTTCACTTATGTGGACCAGCTATTGAAGGAGCAGGCGTTCAGCCGTCTGAGAGGGCTTTTGTACTTTACAGACGGCAGAGGGACGTATCCGTCGAAGATGCCGCCATATGAGACTGCTTTTGTATTTTTCAGCGAGGATTATGAAGACACAGACGTGCCGCCGTGGGCGATGAAGCTTGTACTGGCACGGGAAGACATAGAAGGAGACAGCAAATGAATATAAAACGTGCGAAAAGAGAGATCAAAGATTCGATAGAGGCCTATCTGAAAAAGGATGATTTCGGCGAGTATATGATACCTGCTATCCGGCAGAGGCCGATACTGCTCATGGGACCGCCGGGTATCGGCAAGACGCAGATTATGGAACAGATTGCAAGAGAATGTGGTATCGGGCTTGTCGCCTATACGATTACGCATCACACGAGGCAGAGCGCGATTGGCCTTCCTTTCATCCAGGAAAAAGAGTACGGGGGCAGGAAATACTCTGTGACCGAGTATACGATGAGCGAAATCATATCTGCGGTGTATGACAAGATCGAGCAGACGGGAATGCACGAAGGCGTCCTGTTCATCGACGAGATAAACTGCGTGTCTGAGACATTGGCGCCGACGATGCTCCAGTTTCTCCAGTGCA
This sequence comes from Extibacter sp. GGCC_0201, assembly GCF_017566055.1. NCBI lineage: Bacteria > Bacillati > Bacillota > Clostridia > Lachnospirales > Lachnospiraceae > Extibacter > Extibacter sp. GGCC_0201. The sequence continues at coordinate 94,552 of NZ_JABFCH010000010.1, forward strand.
AGATGTTCGGCAACCAGAAGGTGCCGGAAGGATGGATCATCGTGGCGGCGGGGAATCCGCCGGAATACAACAAGTCGGTCAGAGACTTTGACGTGGTCACGCTGGACCGGATCAAGAAGATCGATGTGGAGGAGAACTTTGAAGTCTGGAAAGAGTATGCCTATACGGCTGAGATTCATCCGGCGGTCCTCGCGTATCTGGAATTGAAAAAGGAGCATTTCTACAAGATAGAGACGACGGTGGACGGCAAGATGTTTGCCACCGCAAGAGGATGGGAAGATCTGTCCCAGCTGATCAAGACGTATGACGTGATTGGGAAAAAAGCGGACAGGGAAGTGATATACCAGTATATCCAGCACTGGAAGATAGCCAAAGACTTTGCGAACTATCTGGAATTGTTTGAAAAGTATAAGAAAGATTACGGACTCCAGAGAGTGCTTGACGGGCAGTATGGCAAAGATGTGCTGGAGCAGCTCAGGTACGCTCCTTTTGACGAACGCCTCAGTGTCGTCGGCATCCTCACAGGTAAGCTTGGGGAACTGTTCCGGGACTATGTCATGGCGGACCGGTATGTGACGCTCCTGCACGGCTATCTGCTCAGGATGAAAGAGGGAGACACGCTTGCGGCCGTCACTGCCGCCGCCCAAGAAGAGCATGACAGGCTCAGAAAGGCAGAGCAGCTTGGCAGGCGGGAAGAGGAGATATACAGAAAGGTGCTCCATACGCTGGAATCATACGGACAGACGGTCAGAAAAGGACATCTGCCTCAGGAGGAAGTATTTGGCAGGGTGAAGGAAGAGTTCCAAAAGGAGACCGGCATGAGGGAAGAGGCGGCCGCAAGAGCCGGAAAGGCGCTGGATTATGCCTTTGATTTTATGGAGGATGCCTTCGGGGACAGCCAGGAGATGGTGGCTTTCATCGCAGAACTTAACACGAATTACTACAGCATCCAGTATCTGAAGGAACATGGCTGTGACAAGTATTACCGGTATAATAAACGGCTTCTGTTTGATGAGCAGCATGAGGATATCATGAGCCGTCTGGACGAAGTGGAAGAGAATATGATTAACCTTTGAAAATAAACGGGAATGTGATATGATAGAGGAAACTGTAACTGGAATTCTATTTGATGTGGCAAGGTAGGGGTATGGACAAAAGACACAAAATATTAATAGTAGATGATACGGAGATGAACAGGTCGCTGCTGTCGGATATGCTCGGTGACGAATATGAGATAGCGGAGGCAGTGAACGGCCTGGAAGCGGTGCAGTATCTGCAGAAAAATGATAATGACATCGCAATCATTCTTCTGGATATCGTGATGCCGGTGATGGATGGCTTTGAAGTGCTTGCGATGATGAATAAAGGGAAATGGATTGAGCATATTCCTGTCATCATGATATCGGCGGAGACGTCGTCAGCCTATATCGACCAGGCCTATGACCTTGGCGCGACAGACTATATAAGCAGGCCGTTTGATGTGAAGACGGTCCGGCGCAGGGTCAGCAATACGATTATGCTGTATGCGAAGCAGAAGATGCTGCAGGGCATGGTGACGGATCAGATTCTGGAAAAAGAGAAGAACAACTATCTCATGGTAGAGATTCTCAGTACGATTGTCGAATTCCGTAACGGCGAGAGCGGGCTTCACGTCATGCATATCCGTATTATTACCGAGATACTTCTCAGGGCGCTCGTGCGCCATACGGAGGAGTACAACTTAAGCAGCGCGGCCATCGCCCTCATCACGAATGCGTCCGCTCTGCATGATATCGGTAAGATATCCATTGCAGAAGAGATATTGAACAAACCCGGCAAGCTGACGAAGGAAGAATTCGAGATTATGAAGACGCATTCCGCCATCGGTGCAGAGATGCTCAGAAGCGTGCCCAACCATCAGAATGAAGGGCTTGTAAAGGTGGCGTATGAAATATGCCGCTGGCATCATGAACGGTTTGACGGGAAAGGGTATCCCGATGGACTGAAGGGAGAAGAGATTCCGATAGCCGCCCAGGTCGTATCCCTCGCCGACGTGTACGATGCCCTTACGAGCGTACGTGTCTATAAGCCTGCGTATGCGCATGAGAAGGCAATGGAGATGATTTTGCACGGGGAATGCGGCGCATTCAACCCGATACTGCTGGAATGCCTGATAGAAGAGGGGGATCATATATCCAGAGAGCTGAAGGTGCGTTCGCTCGGCAAGACGATGCACAATGAGATGAGGAATATCACATCGGAACTGCTGGAGGCAGGCGGGATTACGGCTTCGGACCGCACGCTGAACCTGCTGGAGCAGGAGCGGATAAAATACCAGTTCTTTGCCTCCATGTCCCAGGAGATACAATTTGAATTCAATGCGGAGACAGATATGATCATGCTGTCCGAATGGGGTGCCAATTATCTCGGAACAGACGAGATAGCGCTGCATCCTATGGAAAATGCCATGATAGACGAGATAATAGACCACGAAGATTTGTGCGAGATTCAGCGGAATCTTAGAAGCGCCACCCCGGCACATCCTGTCGTCAGCGGTATATACCAGCTGCGCATCCAGGGCAGGGAGCGCTGGTGCAAGCTGATTGCCCGCGCTCTTTGGAGCGACGAAGAGAAGAAGATCTACAGCGGCTCCATCGGCAAGATGATCGATGTGCATGAGGAGCGGCTGGAGATGAACATGCTGAAGCAGGCCGCAGCTCAGGATATGCTTACTTCGCTTTATAACCACACGAATGCCCAGAAGATAATTACGTCCATGCTGAAGGAAGATATGGACTGCAAATACGGCCTGATTCTGTTCGACCTCGACTTTTTCAAGAATGCAAACGACCAGCACGGGCATCTGTTTGGAGACCGTGTGCTGAAGTTCGTGGCCAAGAAGATACTCCAGAATATCAGAAGCGAGGATATAGCGGCCAGAGTCGGCGGGGATGAATTCCTCATTTTTGCCGGGTACAGGGACGATTTTTCTTATATCGTCAACCGTATCTTTAATTCACTTGCGGACTATTATTATAATTTCAAGATATCCATCAGCATGGGGGTTGCCATATATCCAAAAGACGGGACTACATATGAAAAGCTGTTCCAATGTGCCGACCAGGCGCTATATTCTTCCAAGCAGGAGGGAAGGAACCAGTTTAAGTTCTATGACGAATCCATGGAGAGCTGCATCTCTGTCATATCTCCGATGGATCATGAAATCGATGACTAGGATTAAGGCCCTTGGCATGCTGGCAGCGGTGCTGCTTCTATCTGGCTGTTCCGCAGACAGCTCCGGACAAGGAAGCGGCAATTCCGTGGAGACGGAAGGCGCCGTACAGGAGGACACAGCCGGGAGCACCTATAAGTTTGTCGATGTAAAAGGCACGGAGTATGAGGCGGCCTGCATCGAAGGTCTGCCGCTATGCAGCTATGATTACGGACGGCTGAAGGAAGAGGACGGCTTCAAGTATTATACGGATAAGGATGGATCGAGGACGTCCAGAATCGGGATTGATGTCTCTGAATTCCAGCAGCCGGTGGATTGGAGCAAGGTCAGCGCGGCGGGGATAGAATTTGCCATGGTGAGGGTCGGATACCGGGGATACGGCAGTGCCGGAAAGCTTGTGGAGGATAAGATGTTCCGGTCGCATATGGACGGTGCCCTCGGGGCAGGGCTTGATGTGGGGGTCTATTTCTTTTCCCAGGCAGTATCCGGGGAAGAGGCGCTTGAGGAGGCGCAGTTCGTACTGGGGCGGATTGGAGAGTATGACATTACATATCCGGTGGCGTTTGACACGGAAGAGATAAAGGATGATACGGCCCGGACGGACGGGCTGGACAGGAGGCAATTTACAGATAACTGTATCGTATTCTGCGACCGGATAGAAGAGGCAGGCTATGACAGCATGATATATGCCAATATGAAATGGATGGCTTTCACGCTGGAGCTGGAGCGGCTTGCGGACTATGACAAATGGTATGCGGATTATGAACCTGTACCCCAGTGCCCGTATGAGTTTTCCATGTGGCAGTACACAGAGACCGGGAAGGTGTCCGGGATAGACGGCAGCGTGGATTTGAACGTGTATTTTGAGAATGATTAACAGTTGGCGTTTTCTGTTGACAAGACCTTGTACGGCCAGTATAATATCAACTATCGGTAAGGGAGTAGTTGGCGCTTGGCGTAGTATTGTCAACATGCTGATGAGATACATCTGGCATTACTTTAAATAATGAGACTTATCCGTGGATACGCCACGGATGGGTCTTTTTTTACTTTATAGTAAATTACGTCCTATAAAGCAAAAACCCTCCGGGGAATGCGTACTCCGGCGTAAGCTGAAGATGTCGCAGGCGACCGACGGAGACGCGAGAATGTGCCTTGGCACATTCTATATTCTGATACTGAAGATAAAATAAGGAGAGAGAAAAGATGGCATTGTATGAATTGTTTTTTATCGCAGTGGGGCTTTCGATGGATGCGTTCGCAGTCTCTGTCTGTAAGGGTCTCGCCATGAAAAAATGTACGTGGACGAAGGCGGGCGTCGTCGGTTTGTATTTTGGAGTGTTCCAGGCGGTCATGCCGTTTGCGGGATACTTGCTTGGGGTCCAGTTCAAAGATGTCATAACGTCGGTCGATCATTGGATTGCGTTTATCCTGCTCGGTATTATCGGAGTGAATATGGTGCGGGAAGCACGCGGCGGGTGTGACAGCTGCGAGGATGCAGATGAATCGCTTGATGTGCGCACGATGCTCGTGCTGGCGGTGGCGACGAGCATCGACGCGCTTGCCGTCGGGGTTACATTTGCATTTCTCCATGTCTCGATTGCACCGGCAGTGAGTTTTATTGGCTTGATAACATTTACAATATCTGTCGCAGGTGTTAAAATAGGCAATGTATTCGGAACGAAATATAAATCCAGGGCAGAGCTGGCAGGCGGGGTAATCCTTATCCTTATGGGATTCAAAATCCTGCTGTCTCATCTGGGAATATTATAGGAGAATGTATATGAAGTGGAATCGATTTCGTTTAAAGACGACGACCGAAGCGGAAGATATCGTGAGCAGCATGCTGATAGACCTGGGCATCCAGGGCGTGCAGATTGAGGACAGGATACCGCTTACGCAAGAGGACAAGGAGCAGATGTTTGTGGATATCCTTCCGGATATTCCGGAAGATGACGGGACGGCGTATCTGACCTTCTACCTCGATGAGGAAGAAGATGCGGGGACGATCCTCGGACAGGTGCGAAAAGAACTGGAACAAATGAAAGGCTATGTGGATGTGGGAGCCTGTATCATAGAGGAATCACAGACCGAGGATGTAGACTGGGTGAACAACTGGAAGCAGTATTTCCATCAGTTTACGATAGATGACATCCTTGTGATTCCGTCTTGGGAAGAGGTGGAGGAGAAGGACAGCGGCAGACTGGTCATCCATATCGATCCGGGTACGGCGTTCGGGACAGGCATGCATGAAACAACGCAGCTATGTATCAGACAGCTCAGGAAATATGTGGAGCCGGATACGCAGATTCTGGATGTGGGCTGTGGAAGCGGCATCCTCGGGATGCTGGCGCTCAAGTTCGGTGCCGCGTATTCAGTAGGGACGGATCTGGATCCATGTGCCATCGACGCCACCCATGAGAATATGGAGGCGAACGGAATCGGCAGAGAACAGTATGAAGTCATGATTGGAAATATTATTGGTGACAGCCGGATACAGGAGAAGGTTGGCTATGGGCGGTACGATATCGCTGCGGCCAATATCCTGGCGGATGTGCTCATTCCGCTCACGCCGGTTATCCTTCCGCATCTGAAGCCTGGTGGAATCTATATCATGAGCGGAATTATCGAAGAGAAGGAAGCGGCAGTGGTTGAAGCCGTGGAAGCCGCGGGGCTTGCCGTGCTGGAAATCAACCATCAGGGCGAGTGGGTATCTGTCACAGCGAGAAAGAGTCGGGAGAAGTAGGATGCAGCATTTTTTTGTGACGCCGTCCCAGGTCAGAGACGGCGATATCTATGTGGAGGGCAGGGACGTCAACCATATGAAGAATGTCCTGCGTATGAAGCCGGGCGAGATGGTAGCCGTAAGCGACGGTGATAACCGGAAGTACGTATGTACCGTGGAGCGGTATGAGGAGGGACAGGCTGTCTTGCGCATATGTGAAGAACAGGCGGCAGACACGGAACTGCCGTCCAGAATCTGCCTGTTCCAAGGGCTGCCGAAGCAGGACAAGATGGAGCTGGTCGTTCAGAAGGCGGTAGAGCTAGGCGTCTCGGAGGTCGTGCCCGTCGTGACAAAGCGTTCCGTAGTGAAGCTGGATGAGAAGAAGGCCGTGAAGAAGGTGCAGCGGTGGCAGAGCATTGCCGAGAGCGCTTCCAAGCAGGCCGGGCGGGGGTATATACCGAAGGTTGCACAGGTAGCTGGTTTCAAGGAGGCGCTTTTACAGGCATCCGGCCTGGACGTATTGCTCATACCTTATGAACTTGCGGAGGACATGCAGGAGACGAAAAAGGCGATAGCCTCGATCGTACCAGGACAGTCCGTCGGTGTGTTCATTGGACCGGAGGGCGGTTTTGAGAGAGAAGAGGTCGAGGCGGCTATAGAAGCGGGAGCCAGACCGATTACTCTCGGAAGGCGGATTTTAAGGACAGAGACGGCAGGGTTAACAACTTTGTCAGTACTTATGTTCCATCTTGAGGGGTAATGACATAATCTATTATTGAGAATAAAAAGCAGGAAGTGGAATTATGAGAGAAATATATTTGGACAATTCTGCAACTACGAGAGCTTATGAATGCGTGGGGGACCTTGTGCGCAAGGTGATGTGCGATGACTACGGCAATCCATCCTCCATGCATGCGAAAGGCGTGGCGGCAGAGAAGTATATAAAACAGGCCAAGGAAAGACTGGCGAAGCTGTGGAAAGTTCAGGAAAAGGAGATATTCTTCACGTCCGGCGGAACGGAGAGCGACAACCTGGCGCTTATAGGTGCCGCGAGAGCCAACAGCCGGGCGGGGAAGCATCTGATTACCTCATCCATAGAACATCCGGCCATTATCAATACAATGCGTTTCCTTGAAGAAGAGGAAGGATTCCGGGTGACGTTTCTGCCGGTTGACAAGTATGGAAGAATCCGCCTGGATGCTCTGAAGGAAGCTTTGTGCGATGAGACAATTCTCGTGTCAGTCATGTATGTCAACAACGAAGTCGGATCCGTGCAGCCGATTGATGAGGCTGCAAGCATCGTCAAGGCGTATAACCGCAACATACTGTTCCATGTGGACGCGGTGCAGGGCTTCGGCAAGTACCGTATCTACCCGAAGCGCATGAAAGTGGATATGTGTTCCATCAGCGGGCACAAGATACATGGTCCGAAGGGAATCGGGGCGCTCTATGTCGGGGAACATGTGAAGATAAAGCCGGTCATATATGGCGGAGAGCAGCAGAAGAATATCCGCTCCGGAACGGAGAATGTGCCTGGAATAGCAGGCCTTGGGCTGGCTGCCGAGACGATTTATACGGATCTCGCTGGGAAAGTGGCGTCCATGCGGAACCTGAAGGCACATTTCATCGATGGGGTCCGCAAGATTGACAATACGACCATCCACGGACTATATGATGAGACATCCGCTCCCCATATCATCAGTGTCGGGTTTGCCGGAGTCCGCAGCGAAGTGCTGCTGCACGCGCTGGAAGAAAAGGGGATATACGTGTCATCCGGTTCCGCATGCTCTTCCAACCACCCAGGAATCAGCGGGGTGCTCAAAGGCATCGGGGCAGGACAGGAATATCTGGATGCCACGCTCAGATTCAGCATGTCCGAGTTCACGACAGAAGAAGAGATTGACTATACGCTGGACACACTATATAATGTAGTACCAATGCTGAGGAAATATATCAGACAATAACGAAAAATATGAAAGGGGTCAGACCCCTGCTGCGCCAGGGGTCTGACCCCTTTCGAAATTTAGAGAGGATTCAGAAAATAAGATGAGATTTCATACATTTTTGTTAAAATACGGAGAAATTGGAATTAAAGGGAAAAACCGGTATTTATTTGAGGATGCCCTTGTGCGGCAGGTACGGTATGCCCTGCGTGATGTGGACGGCGAATTCTATGTTCACAAGTCACAGGCGAGGATTTATGTGGACTGCGAAGGCGAGTATGATTATGAGGAGACGGTGGATCATTTGAAGCGGGTGTTCGGCATCGTCGGCATATGTCCGGTCGTGCGTATGGAGGACAAGGGCTTTGACGAACTGAAGAAGGATGTGGTTGCGTATATGGACGAGCTGTATCCAGACAAGAAGATGACGTTCAAGGTGGAGGCCAGACGTGCCAGAAAGACTTACCCAAGGACGTCCATGGAGATCAACTGTGACATCGGAGAGGCGGTTCTGGAGACGTTTCCTGATATCCGCGTGGATGTGCATCACCCGGATGTGATGCTGAACATCGAGGTGCGGGATTCTATCTATGTGTATTCCAGAATCATACCGGGACCGGGCGGAATGCCGGTAGGGACGAACGGGAAAGCGATGCTGCTTCTCTCCGGAGGTATCGACAGTCCGGTGGCCGGCTATATGATAGCGAAACGGGGCGTCGGTATTGAAGCCACTTATTTCCATGCTCCGCCGTACACGAGCGAGCGTGCCAAACAGAAGGTCGTGGATTTGGCGAAGATCGTATCCAGATATGCAGGACCGGTGAAGCTCCATGTAGTGAACTTTACCGATATCCAGCTCTATATCTATGACCAGTGCCCTCACGATGAGCTGACGATAATCATGAGGCGGTATATGATGCGGATTGCAGAGCATTTTGCGCGGAAGGATGGATGCCTCGGACTGATTACCGGGGAGAGCATAGGACAGGTGGCCAGCCAGACGATGCAGAGCCTTGCAGCCACAAATGATGTATGTACGCTTCCGGTCTACCGGCCGGTCATCGGGTTCGACAAGCAGGAGATTGTAGATATTGCGGAGAAAATTGATACATTTGAGACGTCCATACAGCCCTTTGAGGACTGCTGTACAATCTTCGTAGCCAAGCATCCGGTGACAAAGCCGAATGTAGAGGTAATCCGGCGTTCAGAAGAAAAGCTGTCCGGCAAAATAGATGAGCTTGTAGACCGGGCGCTTGCGACGGTGGAAATTATTGAGGTGAAATAAGTCAAAACTGAACGAAGAACGTACTAAGGCGCGATTATCCGGCTGCGGCAGGGCGCTACAGGGACAAGAAGTCTTCTGTATAATGAAAAAAGCCTGCCCGCTCATAAAAGCGGTGCAGGCACATTGATTTCTCTATGTTTTTATCATTTAGTCTACGATATATGGTTTCAGGATTTCTAAAACGGTATCTACATCGTTGTCTGCATGAATGTTCAGGTCGATTGGCTTTGATAAATCGAGGCTGAAGATTCCCATGATTGACTTTGCATCGATGACATACCTTCCGGATACTAAATCAAAATCATAATCAAATTTAGTGATTTCATTTACAAAAGACTTTACTTTGTCAATCGAATTTAAAGAGATTTGAACTGTTTTCATTGGACTTAACCCTCCTTGGCTTTCTTTACATGTTCTATAAACATCTTAAGAGTACAAGGTATAAAAGTCAAGGAACAAACTGCCAAAGAAATTGGAAAAAATTCGTTAAAAGTTACAACAATTTGTATACTCTGATTCGGCGTAAGGCGCGTGCGCCTTACGCCAGCCAGGGACATTTGAAGGAGTAGGAGAATCAGTATGAAAAAAGTAGCGCTGCATAATCTGGGATGCAAAGTCAATGCCTATGAGACAGAGGCGATGCAGGAACTTCTTAAGCAGCACGGATACGAGATAGTGCCGTTTGAAGAAGGGGCAGATATATACATTATCAATACATGTACTGTCACCAATATGGCTGACCGCAAATCAAGGCAGATGCTCCACCGGGCGAGGAAGATGAACCCGGATGCAGTTGTCGTGGCCGCGGGGTGCTACGTGCAGGCACGGGGCGAGGAAGCGGACGACTGTATCGATGTCGTGATAGGAAATAACCGCAAGAAGGATCTGATACAGATCCTGAAGGAATACGAAGAAGGCAGATGGGAGACAGGAGAAGGCCTGGTGGACATCAGCCACACCGATGAGTATGAGGATCTGAATCTGAGCAGCACCGCGGAACATACGAGGGCTTACATCAAAGTACAGGACGGGTGCAACCAGTTCTGCTCTTACTGCATCATACCGTACGCGAGAGGACGTGTCAGGAGCAGGAAACGGGAGAGCGTGCTGGCAGAAGTGAGGAGGCTTGCAGAAAGCGGCTATAAAGAGGTGGTGCTAACCGGGATACATCTCAGCTCCTATGGAGTGGACACGGGAGATACGCTTCTGGCGCTGGTCGAGGCTGTACATGAGACGGAGGGGCTCAGGCGTATACGGCTCGGCTCCCTGGAACCGAGGATCATAACAGAGGAGCTTGTCCAGGCACTTGCCGGGCTTCCGAAATTCTGTCCCCACTTCCACCTGTCGCTGCAGAGCGGCTGCAATGACACGCTGAGGCGCATGAACCGCTGCTACACGGCAGAAGAGTATTATGAGAAATGTGCGATGCTTCGTAACTATTTCCATCATCCTGCACTGACGACGGATGTGATCGTCGGCTTTCCGGGCGAGACGGATGCAGAGTTTGAAGCGTCCAGGGCTTTCATCGACAAGGTGGATTTCTACGAGACACATGTATTCAAGTATTCCAGACGGGAAGGAACGAAGGCTGCCGCTATGGATAACCAGGTGCCGGATGAGGTAAAGGCTGCCCGGAGCAGCGTGCTGCTCGAACTGAGCCGCAGAAAACAGGCGGCATATGAGGAAAGGCTCATAGGAACGACGGCAGAAGTGCTGGTGGAAGAAACTGTCATGCGCGGTGGGGAGCTTTATGTGACAGGACATACGAAGGAATATGTCAAAATTGGACGAAAAGGGTCAGAAAATCTTACGAATAAGGTCATAAATGTAGAAATTGAGAGCCCTTTGCAAATAATTCATTGAATTTTCGGGTGCTATGGTTTAGAATGAAATAGAAGTATTTTTGGAGGACGTGAGTATATGAAGGATTTAAGCAACACCCAGTTTTTTCAGGTAGAAAGCGGTCCACAGATTCAAGCAAAAGATATTCTTGAGATTGTGTACAAAGCATTAAGTGAAAAAGGTTATAATCCGGTCAATCAGATCGTTGGATATATTATGTCAGGAGACCCGACATATATAACAAGCCATAACGGTGCGAGAAGCCTGATTATGAAGATGGAACGGGACGAACTCGTAGAAGAGATGCTTAAGACGTATATCGAGCACAACGGATGGGTATAATGTCTATGAGAATTATGGGACTGGATTACGGCGAGAAGACGGTCGGCGTGGCTGTCAGCGACCCCTTGGGGCTTACGGCCCAGGGTATTGAGACGATTTTTCGCAAGGAAGAGAACAAGCTGCGCAGGACATGTGCCCGGATAGAGGAGCTTATCCGAGAGTATGAAGTGGAGCGTATCGTGCTTGGGCTTCCGAAGCATATGAATAATGATATTGGAAAACGTGCGGAACAGTCATTGAAGTTTGGTGAGATGCTTAAAAAGCGGACCGGCCTTGAGGTCGTGATGTGGGATGAGCGTCTGACTACGGTAGAAGCGGAACGGACTTTAATTGAAAATAAGGTAAGACGTGAGGACCGCAAGAAGTATATCGATAAGATTGCGGCTGTTTTTATATTGCAGGGATATCTGGATTCCATATATGTGGGACAAGAATAGTCTGTGTGAGGTGTTTTTATGGAGAAAATCAAGTTCATGTCTGAAGAAATGCAGGAAGAAGCAGAATTTTTCGTGCTGGAGCAGACAAAAGTCAATGGAGTTTCATACATTCTTGTGACTGATTCGGAAGAAGATGATGCAGAATGTCTGATATTAAAAGATACATCAGAGGAAGACGGTTCAGACAGCATCTATGAAATCGTAGAAGATGATGTGGAGATTGGCGCTGTATCAAAAGTGTTTGAGGAGCTGCTGGAGGATGTTGTTATTGAAAGGTAGTATACTATGTCAGTCAGTCAAGAGAAATTTAAGGAATTACTGAAAGAAAAGGGTCTTAAGGTAACCAATCAAAGGTTGCTTGTATTAGAGGTGCTCGCAGAACATCGTGATAAACACATGGCTGCGGAAGACATTTACGAACTGGTGAAGGAAGACTATCCTGATATAGGATTGGCGACTATTTACCGGACAGTGCAGTTGTTGCTGGAAATGCAATTGGTGGATCGTATCAATCTGGATGATGGATGTGCGCGTTATGAAATTGGCGAGCTTTTTCTCGGGGAAGCCAAACATCACCATCATCACCTGATATGCAAGACTTGTGGAAAGGTACTGCCCTTCAAAGATGACCTTCTGGAAGAACTGGAGGGCCATATAGAAGAGGCGACGGGATTTCACGTGTTAGACCACGAATTAAAGTTCTATGGACAATGCAAAGAATGCCTGGAGAGGCAAAATAGTACGGAAAAGCACGTGGAGGTGTAAATTTGAAAAAAGAAAACAATGGAAAACTGCGTATCATTCCACTCGGAGGATTGGAAAAGATTGGAATGAACATTACTGCCTTTGAGTATGAAGACAGTATTATTGTCGTGGACTGCGGTCTGGCATTCCCGGAGGATGACATGCTCGGAATCGATCTCGTCATCCCGGATGTCACTTATCTGAAAGACAATATCCAGAAAGTGAAGGGATTCGTAATCACCCATGGCCATGAGGACCATATCGGTGCGCTGTCTTATGTATTGAAGGAGATGAATCTTCCGATATATGCGACGAAGCTTACGATGGGGATTATAGAGAAGAAGTTTACAGAGCACAACCTGCTCAGAAGCACGAGAAGAAAAGTGGTGAAGCACGGACAGTCCATCAACCTTGGACAGTTCAGGATTGAATTTATCAAGACGAACCACAGCATCCAGGATGCGGCGGCTCTGGCGATATACTCACCGGCCGGCATCGTGGTGCACACCGGCGACTTTAAGGTGGATTATACGCCGGTGTTCGGCGATGCCATCGACCTGCAGCGGTTTGCGGAGATTGGAAAGAAAGGCGTGCTGGCGCTCATGTCAGACAGCACGAATGCAGAGCGGCCTGGATTTACCCAGTCTGAGCGCACGGTGGGACATGCCTTTGACCATATATTTGCGGAGCACCAGAATACGAGGATAATCATAGCCACGTTTGCATCCAATGTAGACCGTGTGCAGCAGATTATCAATTCGGCTTGCAAGTATGACAGGAAGGTCGTGGTGGAAGGCCGCAGCATGGTCAATATCATCGCTGTCGCCCAGGAGCTAGGCTACTTGAGCGTGCCGGACAAGACGCTCATAGAGATCGACCAGCTTCGCAACTATCCGCCTGAGAAGACGGTCCTCATCACGACAGGAAGCCAGGGAGAGTCCATGGCGGCACTGTCCAGGATGGCGGCGGACGTGCACAAGAAAGTGACGATCATGCCGGGAGATACGGTAATCTTCAGTTCGAATCCGATACCGGGTAATGAGAAGTCCGTATCAAAGGTCATCAATGAACTGTCCGCTAAAGGTGCCAATGTCATCTTCCAGGATGCCCATGTATCGGGACATGCCTGCCAGGAAGAGCTGAAGCTTATATATTCGCTCGTAAAACCAAAATATGCAATTCCGGTGCACGGCGAGTACCGCCATCTGAAAGCAAATGCGGCGATAGCCCAGACGCTCGGTATCCCGAAGGACAACATCTTTATCCTGCAGTCAGGTGAGGTGCTTGAGCTGAACAGCAAAGAAGCCAAAGTGGCGGATAAGGTTCATACAGGCGAGATTCTCGTGGACGGCCTTGGAGTAGGTGATGTAGGCAACATCGTGCTCCGTGACAGGCAGCATCTGGCGGAGGATGGTATCCTCATCGTAGTGCTGACACTGGAAAAAGGAAGCAATCAGCTGATGGCCGGACCGGATATCGTATCCCGCGGCTTCGTGTATGTGCGTGAGTCGGAAAAGCTAATGGAAGAGGCGAGAAAAGTAGTAACCAATGCGGTAGAGGACTGCCTGGCACATCAGAAGAATGCGGACTGGAGCAAGATTAAGCTTGTAATCCGCGATACGATGAATGAATATATCTGGAAGAAAACAAAGAGAAGGCCGATGATACTTCCGATTATAATGGATGTATAAAGTGTGTTTTGGGACGTGATCTTATTCAAAAGGGTTACGTCCCAAATTGATCTTTGTGGTGTACCAGAATGGATGAAGGGGTGTACCTGAATGATTGTCGACGAACGTATGGTTACGTATATCCGCAGCCTGGAGATGCCGGAAGCGCCGCTGCTGGAAGAGATTGAACAGGAGGCTGTGGATACTTTCGTACCGATTATACGGAAGGAGACGCAGAGCTTCCTGAAAGTGATTATTACTATGTGCCGGCCGAAGCGGATACTTGAAGTGGGTACGGCAGTAGGATTCTCTGCGCTTCTCATGAGCAAGTATGCGCCTGAGGATTGCCATATTACGACCATAGAGAACTATAAGAAGCGGATTCCGATTGCACGCGGCAATTTCAGGCGTGCAGGACAGGAGAATAGGATAACGCTGATAGAAGGAGATGCCCTGGAGGTTATGAGGGGGCTTGAGGGCCCGTTTGATTTTATTTTTATGGATGCGGCAAAAGGGCAGTACATCTATTATATGCCGGAGGCTCTCCGTCTGCTTACAGACGGGGGAGTCCTGATGTCCGATAATGTATTGCAGGACGGCGATATCATCGAGTCGCGGTTCGCGGTGGAGAGGCGCAACCGTACGATTCACAGCCGCATGCGGGAATATTTATATGAATTAAAACATAGAGAAGATTTGCTCACATCAATCCTCCCTCTTGGGGACGGTGTGGCGCTGAGCATAAAACGAGGAGAGAAGAAAGATGGCCAGACATCCTGAATTGTTGATTCCGGCGAGCAGCCTGGAAGTGTTGAAGACAGCAGTAATATTTGGAGCGGATGCGGTGTACATCGGAGGTGAAGCCTTTGGACTCAGGGCCAAGGCAAAGAATTTCTCCATGGAAGACATGAGAGAGGGAATCTGTTTCGCCCACGCCCACGATGTAAAAGTATACGTGACGGCTAATATACTCGCACATAATGAGGATCTGCCCGGAGTGCGGGAATATTTTAAAGAACTGAAGGAAATAGGTCCGGATGCATTCATTATCGCCGACCCTGCGGTCTTTGAAATCGCAGGCGAGATATGTCCTGAGATTGAGCGGCATATAAGTACGCAGGCGAACAACACGAATTACGGCACGTATCTGTTCTGGTGGAAACAGGGGGCGAAGCGTGTCGTGTCGGCACGAGAGCTATCCCTGGCTGAAATCAAAGAGATACGGGAACATATCCCAGAAGAGATGGAGATAGAGAGCTTCGTGCACGGGGCAATGTGCATCTCTTATTCCGGCCGCTGCCTTCTGAGTAATTATTTTACAGGGCGGGACGCCAACAGGGGAGCCTGTACACATCCGTGCCGGTGGAAATATTCTATCGTGGAGGAGACGCGTCCGGGCGAGTATATGCCTGTGTATGAAAATGAGCGGGGCACGTACATTTTCAATTCCAAAGATCTGTGCATGATTGAACATATCCCGGAATTGATCGATGCCGGCATCGACAGCCTTAAGATAGAAGGCCGGATGAAAACAGCGCTGTATGTTGCCACGGTAGCCCGGACCTACCGGAAAGCGCTCGACGATTATGCGGAGGATCCTAAGCTGTACCGGAAAAACATGCCATGGTATCTTGACCAGATATCCAACTGCACGTACCGGCAGTTTACGACCGGGTTCTATTTCGGCAAACCGGGCGATGAGAGCCAGATATACGACAGCAACACTTATGTGAAGGAATATACGTATCTTGGCATCATCAGCGGCGGGAAGGACGGGATGTACCGTATTGAGCAGCGGAACAAATTCTCTGTAGGCGAGGTGGTTGAGATTATGAAGCCGAACGGGGAAAATGTGGAGGTAACGGTCAGGCGGCTTGTAGATGAAGAGGGAAATGAACAGGAAAGTGCGCCGCATCCCAAACAGGTGCTGTACGTGGACTTGGGAAGCAGAGCAGATATGTATGACATATTAAGAAGAGCAGAACCATAAGAAGTAAATCTGTATCGCCGGCCCGTCTTATAGGGATTCCCTATAAGACGGGCTTTTTATTTACCTTTTTTATTGGCGGCATTTGACGTGCGGTGATAGGATAACTGTAGGATGCATTTACATTCTGATTAAAATCGAGTGAGAACCATAGGAGGACAAGATGGAGATAATCAAGGAATTGCCGGAAGTATTTGAGGAATTTGCCGAACAGCGTAAAAATTCTTTCCTGGGTGTGAAGGAGCTGAAGGATAAAGGCGTGCCGATCGTAGGCGCCTATTGTACATATTTTCCACAGGAAATCGCCATGGCGATGGGGGCTGCAACCGTGGGCCTGTGCTCCACGTCAGATGAGACGATACCAGAGGCGGAGAAGGACCTGCCGAAGAACTTATGTCCGCTCATCAAGTCCAGCTATGGATTTGCGAAGACGGATAAATGTCCCTTCTTTTACTTCTCTGATGTAGTCGTTGGTGAGACGACGTGCGACGGCAAGAAGAAAATGTATGAATACATGAAAGAATTCAAGGACGTGTTCTTGATGGAACTGCCAAATACCCAGGGGGAGGAAGCGCTTAAGCTGTGGAAAAGCGAGATTGTCCGGTTCAAAGAATATCTGGAAGCGAAGTTCGAGACAGAGATAACAGAAGAGCAGATTCGGGATGCGGTGAAGGTGAACAACGCCGGAAGGCGTTCTCTGAAGAAGCTCTATGAAGTGATGAAGAACGATCCTGCTCCCATAAAAGGCCAGGACTTGTTCAAGGTCCTGTACGGCAGTACCTTCAAGTTCGACCGCGCCGCCATTCCGGGCGAGGTGGACGCATTGGTGGATAAAATCAATAAAGAATACGCAGAAGGCAAGATGGAAGAGAAGAAGCCACGTATCCTCGTGACCGGATGTCCGATAGGCGGCGCGTCTGAAAAGGTGATTAAGGCGATTGAGGAAAACGGAGGAATCGTAGTGACATATGAGAACTGTACCGGTGCGAAGTCCATCGATAAGCTCGTCGACGAGGACAATCCGGATATCTACGATGCACTGGCCAGAAGATATCTGAATATCGGATGCTCTGTCATGACGCCAAATCCAAACCGTCTGGAACTCCTTGGAAGGCTCATCGATGAATACAGAGTCGACGGCGTGGTGGAGATGGTGCTCCAGGCCTGCCATACATACAATGTAGAGACGCTCGGCATCAGAAGGTTCGTAAATGAAAAGAAGAACATACCATATATCAGCGTAGAGACAGACTATTCACAGGCAGATATCGGCCAGCTGAATACGAGAATCGCGGCATTTATCGAAATGCTGTAGACATGATAGGAAATGGAAAGACCGCCCGCAGGCGGTCTTTTAAAATGTCTGAATATTGTATGAATTTTGAAAGGGGTCAGACCCCTGTGGCGACAGGGGTCTGACCCCTTTCGTCATTTGCAGGAACAGCCGGGACTTTTATTTTCTGACGAAAGACCCTGCTGCCGACGATGCCGGCCAGACATCCGCCGATGACAGCGAATGCTAGAGCACCGATGACATGTGTAGCAGGATTGAATGCGAACGGCGCTAAAAGTCCCGGAATCGGGGATGCTGTCCCTGGTGCATTATTCACAATATGGAACACTGCTGCTGATATCCCGGCGAATCCTCCGCCGAAGAAATTAGAGCAGTAGATAGGAAGCGGATTGGATGTTATGATATCTGCCTGTGTGAGCGGTTCCAGCATGACGGCTATGACATTGCTCCTGTCTCCAAGCTTCAGCCGGGAGAAGATAAGCCCGTTGGTGAAAGAGCCTCCTACGCATGCAATGGCGGCTATGCCCATCGCCAGCCCGTCAAGGCCGAGCATGGCAGTCAGCGCCATGGAACTCAGAGGTGATGTGCATATCATCTTAATGATGCCGCCAAGCAGGAATCCCATGACGATGGGAGACTGTTCCGTTGCGGCGGATATCGTGCCGCCGATAGTGGAAAGGACTGTGTTGACGGCAGGGTTGACGGCCATGACGATGAGGCGGGCGGCAGGTGCGATCAGGAGCGCGCCCCCGATAAGGTTCAGCCCTTCCGGCAGCTTCTTTTCAATAACCGGGGCTATGAGTCCGATTATATAGCCCGCAATAAATCCAGGAAGGATGCCGTATCCTCCGACGGCAACGCCGGCGACGATAGCAAGCACAGGATTGGCCCCCATGCAGATTGGTACCATAGCGGCAGCGGCGACACCGCCCAGCCCTCCGGCTGTCTCTCCAAGGCTGCGGAAAAAGTCCAGGCCGAGCAGATCGCCGGTGATATATTTATGTACGGCTTCTACGAGAAACGTGGCGATAGCGGCATTGGCCATGCCAGACATGGCGAGTTGCCCCTTAGGCATCTTCAGGCTGAAGAGCGAGAAACCGGCAAGAGTGACGAGCAATAAACCTATTCCCGATGCGATTGTAAACATACTTTTTACCTCTCAATTCGTAATGATGATTTCATTTATAATTCCGTTCTCTTATTGATGAAACCAATATACAAGCCGGGTTTCAAAAAGTTACAGATGGTATCAAAATTGACATAAAAAAAACAGTACCACACAGAATTTTGTGATAATTCACAAAATGGCCATAATGATACTGTTAATTCTGCCCATAGATTCTTCCTACTGATTCTGGCTGTATACGACAAGCGCATTCAAGAAGTTCTTGATCTTGACATTGCCATGCCGGTCGCTCTTTCCCCGGATATAGTCCATCTCTCTTCGCACCTGTTCAAAATTGTAAAGCGTATTGGAATACTCAGTAAAAATGTCATTGCCATAATCCTCAATGCCAAGATGGGCAAGGTTTACCATCCCTGTGTTGGCCGCCCGGCGGATGCGCTGTTCCATGGACTTCGGCGAATCGCTGAACCTTTTGCACAGCTCCCCAAGCGTCATGTCGTTGATCTGTCCATCGTGTTCCAGCAGATATTCCACCGCCATGATGATATCCCGGCTTCCGATATCTCCGCTGATGCCAAGCCGCTGAAGGATATTCGTCAGCACCGTTCTCGAAGCAGCGGCAGAAGATGCCGTCCGTTCCGGTTCAGGAGAGTTGGACGTCATCTCATCCATAAATATGCTCTGCATCTTTTGTATCGTCCGCTGCATGGAAAGCTGCCGGCTCACCTTTGCAATGACATTTTCCACTTCTACGCTGTTCACCGGCTTCTGTATGAAGTATTCGATGCCTGCTTCATATGCCGAGCCTATCATATCTTTGGAAGACACCTGGGACAGCATGATAAAAGCCGTCTCTGAGAGGAATTCGTTCGCTTTTCTGACAAAAGTGATACCGTCCATGTCAGCCATGAGCAGATCCACGATTATAATGTCGGGGGCAAGCAGGCGCACGTCTTCCAGCGCATCATAGCCGCTTAACGATGTCCCGCACACGGTGCCGAGCTTCCGGTTGGCTATAATCAGCTTCAGTATATTCAGTATGTTCCTGTCATCATCAATCAAATAAAATTTCATCTATACAACCACCTTCATTTTTTCTTGAGAAATTCTTATGGTGAATGTCGTACTTCCGGGAATGGATGAGAGTGCAAGCGTACCACCGAACTGGCCTTCCACCAGATCCTTGACGAGATTCAGCCCAAGCCCCCGGTTTACTTCACCAGTAGAAAAGTTTATCTTAGTAGAAAAGCCGGTCTTGAATATTTCAGACTGGTCTTCCTCACGGACGCCGGGTCCGTCATCCGTAACGGTAAAGACGAACATGTCCTCCTCTGCCTGTTCCTTCACATATATATGTACTTCCTCCTCTTCAGCCGCTTCCAGCGCATTGACGAACAGGTTCCGGAAGATGGACATAAGGGCATAGTGCCGGTTCGTGTAGACACGGTCGCGGCAGTCCGTTTCCAACGTCAGCTTCTTCTCATGCTCCGCAGCAGACCGAATCATCGTATCCCTCAGAAGTTCCAGCAGCTCATCCAGGTACATGCCGTCTCCCTCCAGCTCTTCATCAAGCGCCTCTGATATGCCCCTCATGATGAGCAGATATTCCTTCTTGACTTCGTGGATGTCTTTGGCTACCTTAAGCGCAGATCTGGCAAGCGGACTGCTTTCGTCCCTCTCCTTTAACCGTTCGTAAAGGCGGTAGGAAGTGTTCATCGTATCTTCGATAAGCGTGGTGTTCTTCTTCATCCACATGACCTCGCCGTCCAGCTTGGAGATAAGCAGGACAAGCCGCTTGTAGCGTTCCTCATGCTCCTGCTTGAGCAGAAGCAGCCTGTAATGCGCAAACACGGTCAGGACGCACCATATGACTGCAGTGCGTGCGGCGGCGGCCAGCAGTATGCTTGCCTGAGCCTTCGGTGTAAATGCTTCGAGGCGGATGCGGAGCAGAAGTTCTATCAGATTGGCACCATAATCTATGACAAAGAGCGGCAGGATAGCCCGGTTCCGGTCAAGACGGCTGCCCCCGAGCCTGCGGGTGTAAAGATAGAATGCCAGCCCGTAACAGAGATAGAAGATGACTTCCGGATAATAAGACCGAACCGCACCTGACAGGCGGCCATTCTGCAGCCAGACGAGCAGCAGCCTGGATGCAAATACTCCCGCGGCCCCGAACACGGTTACGGGTATGACCGGGAAAGACTGCGCGATAAATAAAAACGCCGGAAAGCAGACGACGGCGACAGACAGTTTGAAATCCGTGATAAACAGGTTGATATTAAGCTGCGCTGCCAGTGTTATGGCCAGGCTGAAGAACACAATGCTTCCAAAAGTTTTTTTCATGATATACCTCTCTTCTATACTAATATAGCGTCTTCCGGCCCCTTTGTATAGGAAAAATTTATATGGAAAAGCACAAAAGCTCCTGTTTTCACATAGACTATATCAAATACGCCAAGAGGTGCTTTCCTTGAAATCTTTTCCCCAACCCCTCACTGCCTCGGAAGAAAGATATTACATGCAAAAATATACGGAGGGAGACCTTGAAGCAAAACATGTTCTCATAGAACGGAACCTGCGCCTCGTTGCTCATATCGTTAAGAAGTACCAGTCACTGGAAGAAGACAACGAAGACCTGCTCTCAATCGGCACAATCGGACTCATAAAAGCTGTGGTGACCTTTAACCCCGATAAAAGCGTACGCCTCGGAACTTATGCAGCCCGTTGCATCGAAAATGAGATATTGATGTATCTCCGTTCAAAAAAGAAGTCATCCAAAGAAGTATCACTCTACGAACCGATAGGTACAGACCGCGAAGGAAATGAAATCCAGCTGTTTGACATAATCGAGACCGACGAGGATGATGCGCACAGGAAAGTTGCACTGAAGGATGATATCCGGCTTCTTTATGAGAAGGTGGAAGGAGAGCTCTCACAGAGGGAGCGACTTGTACTGAAGATGAGATATGGCCTGTATAATGAAGAAGAGTATACGCAGCGGGAGATAGCCAGACGCTTAGGCATCTCTCGTTCTTATGTGTCAAGGATTGAGAAAAGTGCAATAGAAAAGCTGCGCGAGTATTTTTAATGCCCGCGCAGCTTTTCTATTGCACTTTTTATGGCCCTATTGACATCATCTTCCATATTCGTTATGATAGTTCTACATTTAACGGGGCATTCTGACCCCGGAAGGCAAATCCGGCCAGCATCGGCCACCGACCCATCAAAAAGCAATATAAAACATGAAAAGGAGAATGCGAATGAGTTTCAGTACGGTACTGTCTGCGGCCATAGAAGGACTTTCGGTAGAATTCGTCCATGTGGAAGCAGATATCAGCAACGGCCTCCCGATGTTCCATATGGTAGGCTACCTGTCATCAGAGGTAAAAGAAGCGTCTGAGCGGGTGCGCACTGCTGTGCGCAATTCCGGGATAGAGCTTCCGGCGAAAAAGATAGTCATCAACCTGTCCCCTGCAACCGTGAAAAAGAGAGGGGCGGCCTTCGACCTGCCGATTGCCGCCGCTATCCTGGCGTCGCTTGCGCTTGTGCCGGAGGAAAGCCTGGCACGTACGCTGATTATCGGGGAACTGAGCCTGGACGGACGCCTGAGGGAGGTGGCGGGCATCCTCCCGGTTGTGATGGCAGCCCGGGAAGCAGGGTGCCACACGTGCATCCTCCCGAAGGCCAATGCGGCAGAAGCATCCCTTGTAGAAGGCATTCGGATAATCGGGGCCGAATGGCTGAAAGAAGCGTATGGTTATCTTAACGGCATGCATGGGCTGGAACAAGAGCAGTACAGGACGCCGCATGGCCCGCTCGGCCCTGCCAGGCCGCAGACAGACTATAGGGAAATCCACGGACAGGAAGCTGTGAAGCGGGCTGTAGAGGTTGCCGTAGCGGGAGGCCACAATGTTCTCATGGTCGGACCTCCGGGGAGCGGAAAGTCGATGATAGCCAGAAGGATACCGACGATACTTCCACCATTGACAATGGAAGAGAGCCTTGAGATTACAAAGGTGTACAGCATCATGGGACTGGTGGACAAGGAACATCCACTGGTGGTAGAACGGCCATACAGAAGCGTACATCATACGGTTACGAGAAGTGCCCTCATCGGAGGAGGGTTGATACCATCCCCGGGTGAGATCAGCCTGGCGCATGGCGGTGTACTGTTTCTGGACGAGCTGACAGAATTCCAGAAGCCAGTGCTGGAAGTGCTGCGTCAGCCGCTGGAGGAGAAAACGATACGGATTACGAGGAAGCACGGAAGCTACGTATTTCCCGCCAATTTTATCCTCGTTGCCGCCTTGAATCCATGTCCGTGCGGGAACTATCCGGATCTTGAGCGCTGCACGTGCACGCCGGGACAGATCCAGCACTACCTTGCCAAGATCAGCCAGCCGTTCCTGGACAGAATCGACATATGCGTGGAGGCGCCGAGAGTCGATTACCGAAGCCTGAAAGCGGAAGATGAGGGGGAAAGCTCACAGACGATAAGAGAGCGTGTATGCCTGGCAAGAGAGCGCCAGAAAAACCGGTATCATACACTTGGTTCTATGGCCAACGCGTCCCTGCCCGCCAAGGAGCTGAAGAAATACTGCCGTCTTGGGGTTGAAGAAGAAGCTGTCATAGGACAGGCATTTGAAAAGATGGGGCTCACGGCCAGAACGTACCATAAGACCATTCGGGTGGCCCGTACGATAGCCGACCTGGCAGGAGCCGATAATATCAGTGCGGCGCATATCAAAGAGGCAATCGGATACCGGATGATGAATAAAAAATACTGGGGGAGGTAAATGTATGGAATTGGCGTATGAATACTGGCTTGCATGCATCAGGCATGTGCCCGCCCGTAAAAAAATAAAGCTTCGTTCCGAATATACGGATGCAAGTCAGATATATTATATAGAAGAAACGAGACTCTATTTTACAGAGTATCTAAGTACGAAAGAAGTGGAGGCCGTCATAGCCTCCCGCAGAATATGGGATGTGGAGAAGAATTATAGAGAATTATGTGATAAAAGCATAAGCCTTGTACCCTATTTCCACAAAGGATATCCCGGACGGCTTAAGGAAACGGCAGACCCGCCTTATGCCCTGTATGTAAAAGGGCGGCTTCCCGACCCAGCAAGACCTGCGGCAGCCATCGTTGGCGCTAGGAGATGCAGTGCATATGGCACTGGGCAGACAGAGAAGTTTGCCAGAAGGCTGGCTCAGGCAGGAGTAGAGATTATCAGCGGCATGGCGCTCGGCATCGACGGCACCGGACAGAGGGCGGCGCTGGATGCCGGCGGCAGCACTTACGCCGTACTAGGCTGCGGGGCAGACCTGTGCTACCCGCGGGAACATATAGGACTCTATATGGATATCCAGAAGCAGGGGGGCATCCTCTCGGAGCATCCCCCGCAGACACAGCCGCTGCGGCCCTACTTTCCGGAACGGAACAGGATTATCAGCGCCCTGGCTGATATCGTGCTTGTCATGGAGGCGAGAGAAAAAAGCGGATCCCTCATCACGGCTGATTTTGCACTGGAACAGGGGAAGGATATCTACGTCCTTCCGGGACCTGTGACGAGCCCGTTAAGCCGTGGATGCAACAACCTGATCAGGCAGGGTGCAGGCATCCTTGCTTCGCCGGATGAGCTGTTGGAAGATATGGGTATATCTGCCAGCAGCTTTGGTCAAAAATCTGACAAAAATGAAAAAATGCTTGAAAGTCCCGAAAATATAGTGTATAGTTGTCTCGGTTTATGTCCGAAGAGCATAGGGAAGCTTACAGAGGAGACCGGATTAGCCCCCGGGGAGCTTATGGAGCGTCTTGTCACATTAGAATTGCAAGGACATATCAAGGAAATATCAAAGAATTATTATGTGAGATCAGACGGTTGAAAATAAAACGGACGGCTAGTTCATAATGGAGGAAGCAATATATGGCACGTAATCTTGTTATCGTGGAGTCACCGGCCAAGGTGAAGACAATTAAAAAGTTTTTGGGAAGCAATTATGCGGTGACCGCATCGAACGGTCATGTGAGGGATCTGCCGAAGAGCCAGCTCGGCGTGGATCCGGAGAATGACTACGAGCCCAAATATATCACCATCAGAGGTAAGGGAGAGATTCTTGCCAACTTGAGGAAGGAAGTCAAGAAAGCCGATAAGATATATCTGGCGACTGACCCCGACCGTGAGGGGGAGGCCATCTCATGGCACCTGAAGCAGGCACTGAAGCTGGAAAATAAAAAGGTATACCGTATCAGTTTTAACGAGATTACAAAAAGTGCAGTAAAAGCTTCCCTGAAAAATGCAAGGGAAATCGACATGGATCTGGTGGATGCGCAGCAGGCCCGGCGTGTGCTTGACCGTGTCGTGGGTTATAAGATAAGTCCTCTTCTGTGGGCCAAGGTAAAGAGGGGGCTAAGCGCCGGCCGTGTACAGTCGGTTGCGCTCAGAATCATCGCCGACAGGGAAGAAGAAATCAATGCGTTCATTCCTGAGGAATACTGGACCCTCGACGCGAATTTGAACGTAGAAGGTGAAAAGAAGCTGCTGACAGCCAAGTTCTACGGTACGAAAGACAAGAAGATGACAATCGGCTCCAAAGAAGAGCTTGACAGGATACTGGCAGAGGTAGAGAAAGCAGACTATTCCGTTGCGGACATCAAAAAAGGGGAACGGGTGAAAAAAGCGCCGGTACCTTTTACGACGAGCACGCTTCAGCAGGAAGCCTCGAAGGCGCTGAACTTTGCGACACAGAAGACGATGAGGATTGCACAGCAGCTCTATGAGGGGATAGACATCAAAGGGAATGGAACCGTCGGCCTGATTACGTATCTGCGTACAGATTCAACGAGAATATCGGAGGAAGCCGACGAAAGTGCAAGAGCGTATATCGGTGAGCATTATGGAACAGAATATGTAGCAGCAGGCAGCGCAAAAGGAAAAGACGACAAAAAGATTCAGGACGCCCATGAGGCTATCCGCCCTTCCGACGTGACAAGGACGCCGGCTGCAATGAAAGAATCACTTACAAGAGACCAGTTCCGCCTCTACCAGCTTGTATGGAAACGTTTTGTCGCCAGCAGGATGCAGCCGGCGAGGTATGAGACGACATCCGTAAAGATTGCGGCAGGAAATTACCGTTTTACCGTAGCAGCATCGAAGATCGTGTTCGAGGGGTTCCGTTCCGTATATACGGAGGCGGACGAGGAGAAAGAGACAGGAAACGTGCTGCTCAGAGGTCTTGATATGGATACGAAGCTCACGAAAGAAAGCTTTGACACGAAGCAGCATTTTACACAGCCGCCGGCACACTATACGGAGGCCGGGCTTGTGAAGACGCTGGAGGAACTTGGAATCGGCCGTCCAAGCACGTATGCGCCTACAATCTCCACTATCATCGCCAGACGATATGTGGCAAAAGAAAATAAGAACCTGTATATCACGGAACTTGGGGAAGTAGTGAACAACATGATGAAACAGTCGTTTCCGAGCATTGTAGATGTCAACTTTACCGCCAATATGGAGAGCCTGCTGGACGGCGTGGCTGAGGGCAAGGTAAAGTGGAAGACGATTATTGAGAATTTTTATCCAGATTTGGAAGATGCGGTGAATCTTGCGGAAGAAGAGCTTGAGAAGGTCAAGATTGAGGATGAAGTGACGGATGTCATCTGTGACCAGTGCGGCCGCAACATGGTCATAAAATATGGTCCCCACGGTCGTTTTCTTGCCTGCCCTGGCTTCCCGGACTGCAGGAATACGAAGCCTTATCTGGAAAAGGTAGGTGTTCCCTGCCCTGTGTGCGGCAAGGACGTAGTCATCCGCAAGACGAAGAAGGGAAGGAAATACTATGGATGTGAAGACAATCCTGACTGCGAATTCATGTCATGGCAGAAACCGTCCACGAAGAAGTGCCCACGATGCGGAAGCTACATGGTCGAAAAGGGTAATAAGCTGCTCTGTAGCAGTGAACAATGCGGATATGTAGAAAATAAGGAAAATAATAAAAAATAATTAGGAAATTGATTGAAAAAAAATGAATTGTATGATAATATAGCATTCAAAGGATGGAGGAATGTGAATGAGTGTACAATTGTTAGATAAAACCAGAAAAATCAATAAATTACTTCATAATAACAATTCCAGCAAAGTAGTATTTAACGATATATGTGAAGTGCTCACAGAGATATTAGAATCTAACGTGCTGGTGGTGAGCAAGAAGGGCAAGATTCTTGGGGGAAGCAGGGCAGATGGCGTGCCGGTTATCAGGGAACTGATTGAGCAGGAAGTCGGCAAGCATATTGACGAGATGTTAAATGAACGGCTTCTGAGCATACTTTCCACGAAAGAGAATGTAAACCTCCAGACGCTCGGGTTCTCAGAAGATGCCGTAAAGGGCTATCAGGCCATCATAACACCTATCGATATCGCGGGTGAAAGGCTTGGCACGTTATTTATCTATAAGAAGGATGAAGTATACGAGATAGACGATATCATCCTGAGTGAATACGGAACGACGGTAGTCGGTCTTGAGATGCTGCGGTCCGTCAATGAAGAGAGCGCCGAGGAGACGAGGAAGGAGCATATCGTCCAGTCTGCTATCAGCACGCTCTCATATTCCGAGCTGGAGGCGATTATCCATATCTTTGAGGAGCTGGATGGCACCGAAGGCATTCTGGTGGCGAGCAAGATTGCCGACAGGGTCGGAATCACAAGGTCGGTCATCGTCAATGCGCTTCGTAAGTTTGAGAGCGCAGGTGTCATAGAGTCACGATCTTCCGGAATGAAGGGGACGTATATCAAAGTGGTGAACGATTACGTATTTACCGAGCTTGAGCGGATCAAAGCTGAGCGAATGAAATAATATAGAAATAAAAGGGTATCGGGAAACTGATACCCTTCTTTTGAAGGGAGCAGTTATTATGTACGAGGGAAGGCCTGTGGACATGCAGATGGAGCGGATGATTCTAGATGAGGGCTTTTTTGATCAGACAATATATCAATGCGAGATTATTACGTATAAACCGGAGGAAGAACGGATATATTTATTATCGAAACGGACGGAGCTGCCGGTATTTTCCCTGGACGGCATCTACAGATGTACGATAGCGGCTGAGGAAGGCCTCGTCGAGTGCAGCGGAAGCATAACGGAACGCTACTGGAACAAGCTTGGGCGGGTGATGGTATTCCGGCTCAGGAACGGATTTTATAAAAAAGTTGTAAACTAAATATAAAGTGTGTTGACAAAATAAAAAGAGAGTGCTATTTTATATCTAGAGTCTTTTAGCACTCTCTTTTTGCGAGTGCTGACAAAATAGATAAGAATAAGGAGGAATAAATATGAAATTAGTACCATTGGGAGACAGAGTTGTATTGAAACAATTAGTTGCAGAAGAGACTACAAAGTCAGGTATCGTATTACCGGGTCAGTCAAAAGAGAAACCACAGCAGGCGGAAGTAGTAGCTGTAGGGCCTGGTGGGGTAGTGGACGGCAAGGAAGTCCAGATGAACGTAGAAGAAGGGCAGCAGGTTATTTATTCCAAATATGCCGGCACGACAGTTGAAGTTGATGAAGAAGAGTTCATTATTGTAAAGCAGGATGATATCCTGGCAATACTTAAATAGCAGCTTTTGAACAGATAACATTAATAATTTAGGAGGCAGATAATTATGGCAAAGGAAATTAAATACGGCGCTGAAGCAAGAGCAGCATTAGAATCAGGAGTAAACCAGCTGGCAGATACGGTAAGAGTGACGCTTGGACCAAAAGGACGTAACGTAGTGCTCGACAAATCTTTCGGGGCACCGTTGATAACAAACGATGGTGTTACGATTGCAAAGGAGATTGAGCTGGAAGACGCATTTGAGAATATGGGAGCTCAGCTTATCAAAGAAGTGGCATCTAAGACAAACGATGTGGCAGGTGACGGAACGACGACAGCGACCGTGCTTGCGCAGGCAATGGTACACGAAGGAATCAAGAATCTGGCAGCCGGCGCCAATCCGATTATTCTCCGCAAGGGTATGAAGAAGGCGACAGATGTTGCTGTAGAAGCCATTGCAGGAATGTCCAGTAAGATCAAAGACAAAGAGCAGATTGCCAAGGTTGCCGCTATCTCCGCAGGAGACCAGGAAGTAGGCGAGATGGTAGCGGACGCGATGGAAAAGGTATCCAACGACGGCGTTATCACAATCGAAGAGTCCAAGACGATGAAGACGGAACTTGACCTTGTGGAAGGTATGCAGTTTGACCGTGGATACATTTCCGCATATATGGCAACAGATATGGATAAGATGGAAGCAAACCTGGAAGACCCATATATCCTCATTACAGACAAGAAGATATCCAACATCCAGGAGATTCTTCCGCTGCTTGAACAGATTGTACAGTCCGGTTCCAGGCTTCTTATCATCGCGGAGGATATCGAAGGTGAAGCGCTCACCACATTGATCGTGAACAAACTGCGCGGTACATTCAACGTCGCAGCTGTCAAAGCTCCGGGATATGGAGACAGAAGAAAAGAGATGCTGCAGGATATCGCGATTCTCACAGGCGGACAGGTGATATCAGAAGAGCTTGGCCTTGACCTGAAAGAGACGACGATGGATCAGCTTGGACGTGCGAAATCCGTCAAAGTACAGAAAGAAAATACCGTTATCGTTGACGGCATGGGCGAAAAAAATAAGATTACAGACAGAGTGTCTCAGATTAAGAAGCAGATTGAAGAGACGACATCTGATTTTGACAGAGAAAAATTACAGGAAAGACTTGCCAAGCTTGCAGGCGGCGTCGCAGTAATCCGTGTAGGGGCAGCGACAGAGACAGAGATGAAGGAAGCGAAGCTCCGCATGGAAGATGCTCTGGCAGCAACACGGGCGGCTGTAGAGGAAGGTATTATCGCAGGCGGTGGATCTGCATACATCCATGCAGCCAAAGAAGTGGAAGCACTTGCACAGAAGCTTACCGGCGATGAGAAGACAGGCGCTAACGTCGTATTGAAATCACTGGAAGCTCCACTGTTCCACATTGCGGCAAATGCAGGACTGGAAGGTTCCGTAATCATCAACAAGGTGAATGAATCTAAATCAGGAACAGGATTTGACGTACTGACAGAAGAGTATGTAGACATGGTAGAAAACGGCATCCTGGACCCTGCGAAGGTGACAAGAAGTGCGCTCCAGAATGCTACAAGCGTAGCATCCACACTTCTTACGACAGAATCCGTAGTCGCCAACATCAAAGAAGATGTACCTCCTATGCCGGCAGGCGGCGCAGGTGGCATGGGAATGATGTAATCACCGGCTTCTCCTAAAGTATGAAAATTTTGAAAACTCCTCTCACGGGGAGTTTTCTTTTTGCCATAATATGTGTTACAATAATTACACCTATTAATTTGGAGGATTTGCAGATGAGCGATTATTATACGGAACAACTTGTAAAGAAAAGGGCGGATATGAAGGACGTGTTTATAAAGGCGCTGCTTGTGGCGCTCACCATCGTATCAGTTCTTATCGTCTTTATGTTCCCTTTTGGAATCATTCTGCCGGTGGGAATGATCGTGCTGGACGTCTTCATGTTCAGGCGGATGAATGTGGAATACGAATATTTGTATGTGAACGGAGATCTGGATATTGATAAGATTATGAACAAGGCAAAGCGAAAGAGAGTATTCTCTGCTCATGTCAACGATCTGGAACTTTTGGCACCTGTAAAGGATCTGGAGCTGCGCCAGCACGCGGATGCAAAGACATTTGATTTCAGTTCGAGGAACGAGGGGGCGCGTCTTTACGCCTTGGTGGTCATCGACAGGGGGCAGAAGAAGAAAGTGATATTTGAGCCTAATGATACGATTATCGAAGGATTTAAGATGCTGGCTCCGAGGAAGGTCGCGCAGTAGCATGTCCCTCAGCAATCCGCAAAAAGAAATTGAAAAGCAGTTGACAAGTGCGGGTATCATTGGTTATTATAGCAGTTAAATCATAACAACAGATGGAAGAAAGAGAGGATAAAAGTATCATGGGAAAAATTATTGGAGAAGGTATTACATTTGATGACGTTCTTCTCGTACCAGGCTATTCAGAAGTGATTCCAAACCAAGTTGATCTGTCAACATACCTGACGAAGAATATCAAGCTTAACATACCGATGATGAGCGCGGGCATGGATACGGTTACGGAGCACCGTATGGCGATTGCCATGGCGAGGCAGGGCGGAATCGGCATCATCCACAAGAATATGCCTATCGAGCAGCAGGCGGAGGAAGTGGACAAGGTAAAGCGGTCTGAAAATGGGGTAATTACAGATCCTTTCTATCTGTCACCGGAGCATACGCTGGCTGATGCCAATGACCTCATGTCCAAGTTCCGTATTTCCGGCGTGCCGATTACAGAGGGGAAAAAGCTGGTCGGCATCATTACGAACCGTGATTTGAAATTCGAGGAAGATTTCTCCAAGAAGATAAAAGAATCTATGACATCGGAAGGGCTTATCACTGCGCCGGAAGGCATCACGCTGAATGAGGCGAAGAAGATTCTGGCGAAGGCACGGAAAGAGAAGCTTCCGATTGTAGACAAAGATTTTAACCTGAAAGGGCTCATTACGATAAAAGACATCGAAAAGCAGATAAAGTATCCTCTGTCGGCCAAAGATGAACAGGGACGCCTTCTCTGCGGCGCTGCGGTAGGCATTACAGCCAACTGTATCGACCGTGTGCAGGAGCTTGTCAATGCCAAGGTCGATGTGATAGTCATGGATTCAGCGCACGGCCATTCGGCCAATGTTCTGAAGACGGTGGATATGGTGAAGACGAAATTCCCGGAACTTCAGGTAATCGCCGGAAATGTAGCTACCGGTGAGGGGGCCGGAGCTCTTATCAAAGCCGGGGTAGATGCGGTCAAAGTAGGTATCGGCCCAGGTTCCATCTGTACGACCCGTATCGTGGCAGGCATCGGCGTGCCGCAGATTACGGCTGTTATGAATAGTTATGAAGTTGCGGACAAGTATGGTGTCCCGATTATTGCCGACGGCGGCATCAAATACTCCGGTGATATGACGAAGGCAATCGCCGCAGGAGCCAATGTTTGTATGATGGGCAGCATCTTTGCCGGATGTGATGAGAGTCCGGGAACGTTCGAACTGTTCCAGGGAAGGAAATATAAAGTGTACCGCGGCATGGGCTCCATCGCGGCTATGGAAAACGGCAGCAAAGACCGTTACTTCCAGACAGACGCCAAGAAGCTTGTACCGGAAGGCGTGGAAGGGCGTGTCGCATACAAAGGGACGGTCGAGGACACGGTATTCCAGCTCATGGGCGGCCTGCGCTCAGGCATGGGCTATTGCGGAACAGGCACCATCGAAGAGCTGAAGACAAAGGCGCAGTTTGTGAAGATTTCAGCGGCATCCTTAAAAGAGAGCCATCCCCATGACATACACATCACGAAAGAAGCGCCGAACTATAGCGTAGATGAATAGGTTTAAGTAAAGTGGCTGCGGGCAGGGAACCGGGTGGCATCTGCTCCGATGCGTCCGAGACTCCGACTATTTCACGTATCTCTAACCCTGCGTAATGCGCGCCGATTGCGGCTTGCATCCCGCAGGATAAGGGCTA
>NZ_JABFCH010000109.1:0-233 GCF_017566055.1 Extibacter sp. GGCC_0201
GTCCATCAATAAAATGGGCAGCGAAGGCATCAAATTATGAAACTGAGCCTTCCTCCGCTTACGAGATTAGCTGTCGGGTTAGGGAAAGGAAGTTCCCGCATGCGGCTCAGCCGCAATTACACCCCAAATAATGGTTCTCCCGTTGCTGTTACCAGCATTCAGCGCATTGCATATAATACAAGTTGCTATAATAATTGTATAGGAATTTTTTTCAAATGTAAAGAAAAAAATCC
>NZ_JABFCH010000110.1:0-232 GCF_017566055.1 Extibacter sp. GGCC_0201
TCCATCACCACGCTCGGCGACCTCTCCGGTTGGGATGTCTCAAGCCTCACCACCGCATCCTATATGTTCAACGGCTGCTCCTCCATCACCACACTCGGCGACCTCTCCGGTTTGGATGTCTCCAAGGTGACCGATGCATCCTATATGTTCAGCGGCTGCTCCTCCATCACCACGCTCGGCGACCTCTCCGGTTGGGATGTCTCAAGCCTCACCACCGCATCCTATATGTTCA
>NZ_JABFCH010000111.1:0-230 GCF_017566055.1 Extibacter sp. GGCC_0201
CTGCGGGAAGTACCGGTACACCTTCCGGGCCGTGTGCGAGGAAGAGCCGGGATGCATCTTAGAAGACGGGGCGACCCGGATCTTCCTGAACACCCGTGGAGCGAATGACGATAAGGTCCCACAGGAGCTGGCGGAGTTCCTGCACTACGTGGAGCATACGACGGACGAGGCGGCAGAACATGCCGGGAGCGAACGCATCCGCCGCATCCACGACCGGGTCCGGAAGGTAC
>NZ_JABFCH010000112.1:0-229 GCF_017566055.1 Extibacter sp. GGCC_0201
GTTTTCTGTGAACGGACGGCAATCTTGATATCGGCAACCGCTACGGTTGATTCCGCGTACGCCCTGATTACCGGGTCCGCGGCTTTTTCCCCCTCCGCATAAATTGCTTCCAGCGCCGCCCTGTCTACGATGATATCGCAGAGCTGTCCGTCCCTTGTGTGCAGGAATGTCTCGTAGGCTTCCTCCGCAGCCGCCCTCATATTGGCCGGGAGCGCCTGCCAGTCGCGTT
>NZ_JABFCH010000113.1:0-229 GCF_017566055.1 Extibacter sp. GGCC_0201
TCCCGATTATCTCGTATACAGGCTGACAGGCCATTTCGGGACGGATTACTGCGAGGCTTCCACCTCCTGCTTATATCAAATCAGGGAGAAACGGTGGTCGCCGGAGATGAGAGCCATGATAGGCCTTGAAAAAGAGTACTATCCGGAGATCCGGGGCAGCGTCCTGGCGGCCGGCACGCTCAGCCCTGATATGGCAGAGCGGTTTTTGCTGCCCCAGGAGATCGATGTG
>NZ_JABFCH010000114.1:0-229 GCF_017566055.1 Extibacter sp. GGCC_0201
GGATATGGCACGCATGAACTCCATGACCTTGGCCAGTCCTCTCAAATCATCTTCCTGTTGCATGATAAACTGATTTTTAATGTTGGTAAATTCGGTAATTAGGAAATTCCCCGTGAGCGGCGTTTCTTCTTCTTTTTACGTTGTAGCCTCCGGGCAAGAGCCTCTTCCTGCGGGTCGGGACCGTTTGCTTCAAGATTGAATATCCCGAAAGCCTGTTCGATGGCACTTT
>NZ_JABFCH010000115.1:0-229 GCF_017566055.1 Extibacter sp. GGCC_0201
TCCTCATTCCGCACCTCCACACTGTCCTGTGCCGTATATTCTCTTTTTTCCACACTTAAATCTGCTATCTCTGAAAGCAGATGCTCCGGACTTTTCACATACCGCCACTTTATCTGCTTTTCCCCGGCTTCAAGCTGTTCTTTCGCTTTGGAAAGCTCCCCGGAAACAATATCCCGCCCTTCCTGCGTGGATAAAAGCTCACAAAGGTTCGTGATGCTTTCCGGGTGGT
>NZ_JABFCH010000116.1:0-229 GCF_017566055.1 Extibacter sp. GGCC_0201
TTACAAACGTCTCTATCTTCATTTGGTCCTCTTTCCGGCCTCTAGCCTGTTGTCCTTTCTATATCAATCACATTTTCAATCTGTCTGAGCTTGCCGATCAGACGTCCCATCTCTTCTTTGCCTCTTACGACAAAGCCCATCTCCGCAGTAGAAACGCCCTTCTTACTTGTGCGGACATTCATCGTCTTAATATCGATCTCTGTTTCCGTACGGACTCTCGAGATCTCCA
>NZ_JABFCH010000117.1:0-229 GCF_017566055.1 Extibacter sp. GGCC_0201
TTATTGTGCAGGCCGGATTCCAGCCACACAACAGGTGGATGCATTGACAGGGATTCCATAACATAGAGCAGTTCTTCTTCCAAAGTTTTGCAGGCAATAATTGTGGATTTCATTAAAATGCCACCTTTCTTTTCGGCAGTGCAGAAGTGATAAGCTGCTCAAATTATATCCTGTTTTTTTTGTTAAGTCAAATATAGATTTAAAATATTGTATAAAAACAAAAAATGAC
>NZ_JABFCH010000118.1:0-229 GCF_017566055.1 Extibacter sp. GGCC_0201
GGTATGACCGCAGAAAAAGCAATTTATGCGTGGATAAAGTCGGAGTTTTTAATGCCGAAGAAGTTGGTATTTCACTCCACCAATGTGTATTACGAACTGATGAAGCCAAGCATTGAACAGAAGCAAAAGGAGGTATTGAAGTCAAATGATTAAGACTCTTACGAACCTGTTTAAGCAGGATAAAGAAAAATTTGTTGTACCGAAAGGGGTGCAGGACGTGATTCCCGTG
>NZ_JABFCH010000011.1:0-105065 GCF_017566055.1 Extibacter sp. GGCC_0201
GAGGTTTTTTAAAAAACCTCCGTCCCCGATCAAATTCAGGGTGTCCCCAACCGCATATAAAGTGCTATAATATAGCATATTGTATATTATATATTATGAGTAAACAGAAAGCAGGGAAAATTATGGATAAACTTGATATTAAGCTCTGGTCTCTTGCCGCCAAGGGGCAGATTGTGCCTGACCGCTCTCTTTTGAAGACTCCC
This sequence comes from Extibacter sp. GGCC_0201, assembly GCF_017566055.1. NCBI lineage: Bacteria > Bacillati > Bacillota > Clostridia > Lachnospirales > Lachnospiraceae > Extibacter > Extibacter sp. GGCC_0201. Next base: position 204 of record NZ_JABFCH010000011.1, read on the forward strand.
ACCCAGATTGAAGCCATCAAAAAAAGCGCTGCCTTGAATACGGCAGTGCTTGACCATGTCGCGGCCCACATCCGCGAAGGCATGAGCACCGCGGAGATTGACCGGCTTGTATACGACTATACGACAGAGCACGGCGGCATTCCTGCTCCGTTGCATTACCAGGGATTCCCAAAGAGCGTGTGCACTTCTGTCAACGATGTCGTATGCCACGGGATCCCGGATGAGAACGAGATTCTTAAGAATGGTGATATTATTAATGTAGATGTATCCACGATATTGAACGGCTATTATTCCGACGCGTCCAGAATGTTTTCCATAGGGAGCATATCCGAACGAGCCGCAAAGATTCTGAGCGTTACCGAAGAATGTGTCGAACTCGGGCTAAAAGAGGCAAAGCCATGGGGGCATCTGGGAGATATTGCTTACGCCATCAACACGCATGCCCGTGATAATGGATATTCCGTCGTTGAAGATATCGGCGGACATGGAATCGGACTAGAATTCCATGAAGACCCATATGTCAGCTATGTCACTCCTAAGGGCAGCGAGATGGTGCTCGTCCCCGGGATGATGTTTACAATCGAACCTATGATAAATGAAGGCAGCCCTGACTTCCATGTAGACGAGGCCAACGACTGGACTGTATATACGATTGACGGCGGGCTGTCCGCTCAAATTGAATATATGGTCCTTATCACGGAAAAAGGGGCAGAAGTTTTAACCCGGTAACATTATTTTTTACCGGGTTTTTTAATCAGCTTCAGCTCAATACCTTGTCCGCCCGCATGCTCTCTCAAAAGCTGCACGATACAGGCTGCCTTTTCTTTCAATGTAAACCTCTCTGACCGCGCCAGCGCCTCCGCCCTCTCCACGATAGCCTTGATATCCGGCAGTTCCAGAAGGTTTACTGCCACGCAGAACAAATTCTTGCGCCGGCCGTCATTATAATTCTCCAGGAGGAAACGCAGCAGCCGCGCTTTCTCCTCCTGCTCCGCCACGTAGCAATCCACTCCTACCTCCTTTGCCTTCAGCAGATCCTTTCTCATGTTCCGGTGCGTAATGAAGGAATCAAATTCATCGATGCCTTCATACTTTTCGCACGGATAATCTCCACATTCATAGCAATATTCTACCTTGCCATGGGACATGCTGCACTTCGCTATCTTGCAGGCCTGGTTGCCTTCCCCTCCTCCGCAGCCGGGGCAGTATCCGCCAAGATGCATCGGGCAAAGGCCACAGTTTAATCCACACAGTGACAGCAGTAAATTGTCTCTTTTAAAGTCCTTCATAAGTGGTTCTCCTCCTGTCAACACTATGATTTCATCTATTATAACATTGTCTGACAAGACAAGGACAGCTGTTTTTCTATGAGTAATTTATTCTTTCAGATTCTAAACTTCCAGACAAAGAACATCCGCAAGCCCCTCATCATATATACAGAGCAGGGCATAGCCTATTCCTGTATAACCGCTCATCAGACCGGGGTTATACCTTTCCTGCGGCAGAAGTTGGGACAGATCTCCCCTCAGCTTTTCATATACATACTGGACATTTCTCCATTTATACCGCTTAGCCGTCTCGTTTTTATTATATTTACAATACTCCTGGAGCATAAGAAGGTTCCCCATGCTTCCGTGACAGAGACACATGCCCTCTCTCATGCACTTTTCTACGAGCTTATCCGACGCCCGCTTTATGTCTGGCTCCATGATATCTTTCAGAACCCCTGCGGTGCTGTTTGACGCCATAATCCTGGACAGAAGGATTCCTCCCGCGCCATGACACCACGCAACCGTATCGGCCTGCTGCCTGTCCACGCCTTCCTTCGCCCGAAAATCCGTCCAGTTCTTTAATTCAGAGTCATAACAGGCATCTTCGTAGAGAATCGACAGCCTGGAGGCATCCAGATACTCCTGTTTTCCACTCACCTCATAAAGGGCGGCAAATGCGGTCATAATCCCTGCATTCCCATGGGACATTCCAAGCAGGGCAGCTTCCGACAGCCCATTTTTCCAGCACAGTCCTTCGCAAGCCTCTATGGCACCCTCCAGCAGACGGCCCGCAGTCTCTTCTGCCGCCAAAAGCCAGGTTCCATCCCCCGTACAACCGTGGAGCAGGAGAAATGCATGAACCGCACCTGCCAGTCCATCGAGGAGGTCAAAGTTCTTATCCTTCCGGACACATCTGGCAACTATCTCCCCGTGCCGTCTGGCATAATCAAGATACTCCTCTTTTCCTGAAGCCTTATAAAGATACAGATACCCATACACAATTGATGATTCGCCATTGTAGATTCCTGTCGGCAGCACGTCCGTACCCGATGCCCGCATGTGATCCGTGTAGGCAAATAACTGGCGGTCCAGCTGCAGGGCCGCCTTCTCAAACTTCTCCCCACCTGTATATTTGAAGAGCAGATGAAAATATACTGCTATCCCCATTATTCCGCTGTAGAGATACATATCCACCGGCTGAATCATCCAGCTTAGGCTGCCATCTGTCGTCACACAGGCCATATACCACCCTTTGTCGTCATTGCCAAAGTCCACTGCTCCCGCAAGGAGCCTTTCTCCGATGCAGGCTGCCATTTCCAGCAGCTTCTCTTTACCTGCGGAGGCAAATTCCTCTTCACAGCTGCTGTATTCCTCGGCTTCCCCATTTACGAGCTCATTTTCCACATGGCTTTGAAGTACAATTGTCATCTCGATGAGCTCAAGCTGGCTCGACATATCCGAATCATTTAGGCTGTCAATCTTTTCAAGGAGCGTCTCATAGGAAGTTCTATGAAAATATCCTTCCAGCCGATTTCCGTCTGCATGGTACAGATTCTTCTCTGAAGAAATAAAATAAAAGAAGGGTATGTCATGCTTAAGAAGATCTCTTACCTCCCATTCGACAATCCGCCTGTCCAGGTCACTTTCTATCTTCCTCCCATACCACATCGTATATAGATATATCTGGCGCCTTGCACCGTCCGTCAGCAAAGCCGGATGGTAGGAACTGTTCTGGCACATGACATAACGCTGCGTATCCGCGAGCAGGTATCTGCTTTCCACATGCTTCAGCGGCTGCGTCCAATCAGCCAGCTCCTCCTTATTATGGGCCGCCCACGCATAAGCCGCCCGGAAGCCGGCGGTGATATAGACGAGATATCGCTCAGGTCCTGACGGTGTTCCCTGGAGCACAGGCGTATTATCATCAGATTCAAGGACCGGATGCACATATTGAATCTGTATGTCGGACGTCCTGCCATTGACAACCCGCGGCACCTTAAATGGCATCCTGCTGCCCCCTTTTCCCCCGATTCCGCTCACATTGACATTTCCCCCGTCCTGCATCCATTTGCAGCTTGGAAGTACTCCGGAGTAAAGCACAGAGGTATGTAAAAACATCTGGACCTTTTCAATGATATCGGATGCCTCAAACGTCTCAGGCGCGCTCATTATATTCTCCAGATCAACAAGTACCGGATACTCGCCATGAGCAATTATATTTTCGCTATGAATGTCATTAGTCCCAAGCAGGTAAAATGCAAAAATACATACGCCCATCCGGCGATAATATCTCTCCATCTCCTCCTGGCAAGTGCACGCCTTGCGTTTGACACACTCGCTGAACCCCCATCCGGCACCTTCTACACGCTTCATCCGGTACATGTCAACTCCGCACTTTTCCCCGAGAGCCTGCAGGAGTTCCTGGAACACCTTTTCATTTTCCAGGCTGTGGGGTTTGTATATGATGGTCATCCCATTGTCCAAGCCGATTCTCAGGACACTCTTCCCGCCATTGTGGGAATCGGCTATGTCTCCCTCTATGCCTGTAATATGTGTAAATGTCTTCCCTTCGCAAATACGTTCCGTGACCGCATCCGCCACCTCCCGGAGACGGTTTACAGCCTCGGCATACAATTCTGCCGACATTGCGACCGCTTCTTCAACGCTTCTTTCCAGTACCGGATACTTGCCAAAGAGTCTGCTTCTCCACTCCTCACCTATCACTTCATCTACAAAGTATTCATATTCTTCGGAAGCATCCTTCCCCTCAAGATCACCCTCTGATTTGCTCTGGCGCAGTTCATGGATTAAAGTCCGGATACAGATCTTCTGCAGCCTTGCAAGTAATGAAAACTGATATTGTTCATACACTTTTGGGCTGCATATATCACTATGGACGATAAGCTTCTTCAGTCTTGTAACTCCCGCTGCCAGATAAGGAGTATAAAACTGTATAAAGTTCTCCTCCTCATATTTTGCAGCAAATACGACCGTTTCCTCAGGCAGCTCATTCCAAGCAATGTCACGCTCTATAGCAGCGTGTGCATAGCTCCTAGCAGCTCCTTCATAATCCTGCCCGGACAAATAGGTTCGTATCTGGGGGATGTTGGCATATAACTCCTGAAAAAATTCCTCCCCCATTGTTCTTTTCCAGAACCTCAGCTCCTCTATGTTAATCTTAGATTCGATACATTCCATATCCCGGAAGCTCCGCTCCCATAGATATGTTTCTCTTTTATCTCTCATAAGCACCTCTTGTACAATAGATATATTGATATAAAGTTTAGTTTAAGAAAAGGTAAGAGCTTAATGCTCTTACCCTCTTCTTAATTACAGCAGATAATTGTGCAGAACTGAGAACATGCCTTTGTCCATGTTGCATACGGTACGCCAACTTCTTCATTAACAAGTTTTTGTACTTCTTCGAACTCCTGCAATAAATCACCGGCTAATACCACATTTTTTTCTTCATTCTTCATGTTTTAGCCTCCTCCCTATAATAAAATTTATAATCCATTCTCAAAGAATGTAATTACTACGGTAAATATTTCCTCAGTATGACTACAGTGCACTTCTCCATCATACTTTTCCACTAATGACTTTACAGATTGTAAGCCAAGCCCATGTATTGCTTTATTATGTTTCTCCGTTACATACTTTCCATCCTTCATAATAATTTGTTTTTCAATGCTATTCTCTATCTTTATAATCATTACTTGCTTTTTCTTCTTAATTGCAACATGTATCCACTTCTCTTTATTTTCAATTTTATCACATGCTTCAATGGCATTATCCAAAAGATTAAAAAATATAATTCCCAAATCATTTTCATCTATTTTCCGACAAAGTCTTGATTCAATATCAGCCCAAAAACGCACACCTTTTTGGTTTGCTTCATATCCTTTAACGTTAAGAACTAAATTTAGCACTTGAGAATCACAAAAGGTATAATTGCTTAATTCTTCCAACGGAGTTACTATGTTTTCCAAATACTGCTGTGCCTTATCGTATTCATTATGCTCCATATAGTTCTTAAGCAATATCATATGATTTTTAAAATCATGATAAACATAACGGCTATTTTCATATAAGCCATAAAAATTATCATAGTTTTTCTCAAGTAATTCATTTTTCATTTGAATCATTTGAGCTTGAGATTTTAAATAAATACTTTTTAATTCAATAACCATTAAAGTTAATAAAATCACCAAACAAGTAATTACAAAAAAACTATCTCCCAGACTATTAGCTCCACCACGGTCTAATAATGTAGTTAAAAGCCACCACCACCAAATTCCACCAACTGTGCCTAGACCAAACAATGCTCCCCTATAGCTATCAATATCAAACTTTAGTTTTTTTGCATATAACTGTAGAACATAGCAACTTGTAATCATAATTACTCTTGAAATTACATAAATAATAATTCTACCGAGACTAGCACGATAATATATTTTATTCCAATAGCCATCTCCAAGAATGCTTATTGCAAAGAACGATAAAGCTAAATCTAAAAGAGAAGTCAATAATAGATAATCAAGTATAAACATAAAACTTAGCAAAGCCTTTTTTCTAGTATAGGCATAAATCAGCCCCCAAATCATAGCAACCCCTGCTAACAACACTAGAAATGAGGCAAAAGTTATTGTCCGATTCCAAACTACAAAACCAGATATAATAAAAGTGCATATTATTATATACCACCGATGTCTCCCCACGACTTCCCCGTGGTAAATCAGCTTATCACAGGCCCAGAAGCAAACGCCAATCTCTGCCAGCGCCAGAAAGAACTGCAACATCTCCACTATCATATGTGCTCTCCCCAATACTGGTTGATCCGCTGTTTAACGGACTTGACGTTGGCCCTGCTTATCTCCATAACATCGCCGTTGTCCATATGTACTTCATTTCTGATAATCTTGTCTATACGCTCTATGTTTACAATACTGCCCCGCTCTATCTGTATGAAAGAAGAACCTTCTAATTCCTTAAGCACTTTTTCCAGAGTTGTCCGTTTCTTGTGGACGCCGTTATCTGTGACGATGACCGTATTCTTTCCTTCTTTGTACATGCGGATTATCTTCGGATGGTCTATCTTTTCATACCTGATATTATTGTGTATAACGAGAAACTGGTCCGTCTTGTTCTTAAGATTATTCTGAATCTTCTCGAGAACATACGGCAGCGTCGTCTTCATCTTGCTTTTCAGTATATATTGGTAGGCCTGAATGCTCAGGTCATAGCTATATATGGCAAATTCAGGATGTGATGTCAGGAATACGATATACGCATTCTCCTGCATCTTCCTGATATATTTTGCCAGTTCTATGCCGTTTACTCCGGGCATCTCGACATCCAGCAGATACAGGTCATACTGTCTGTTTTCTTCCAATTCATATCTCAGCATTATGGGCTTTGTAAAGCACTGTACGTTTTCAGACTGTTCCTGATTCTTTCCTACTTTATCCAATACAATCGTGTGCACCAATTCCACGATTTCCGGATTGTCATCTACAATGGCTACTCTAATCATAATGTTTCTCTCTAACCCTTATCTTTTTATCGTAAAATAGCGGTTACGGCGCATATCCCAGAACAGGGAACGGCCGTTCCGTATGGTTAGACGGTACTTGTCTTTAGGCACGACATTCTTGTTGACGTCCAGCATTTTTCCGCTGTAGTAATAATACATCCCGTCTTTTCCATTATTTACCTTCTCTATTATATCATCTATTACTTCATGAATCGACATCGAATGTATATGTGGATTCCATCTGCCAATCATGCTCCTGACCTGGCTCTTATTCGCCTTTATAACGGGGCAGTCATGGTACAGTCTGATGAGCAGCTCCTCTTTATTCATGTCCAGCGCTTTTATGACACGGTCAAATAAGCGGCTATTGTCTTCATAGTCATTTCCCTGTTCCAGATACACCTGCATATGTGCCAGCGACTGCCGCACATATCGTTTGTCACCGCTGACCAGATATTTATCATAGAGCCAGCCGATGCTGTCTATGAGCACTTCGCCTGTCTCAAGCCCTTCCTTCTCCAGATTCATTACGGCCAGCCGGATAGTTTCTGCGTAGTCATTCGTGTGTTTAATCATTCACTCCGTCTCCGTCTTATATCTCTGTTTTCTTGCATATTAGTAAATATATATGCATATTAGTTATTTCATATTTTTATAAAATATTGTTACACTAATCCAAAAGCGAAAGGAGCCATCATGGAAGAAAAAATCGGATTAAGAGTAAGGCAGGCCAGATTAGATGCCGGGCTTACTCAGGAAGAGCTTGCCGAGAAAGCAAACTTATCTTCCAGTTTTATCAGCCGTCTGGAAAATGGAAAAATTCTTCCCAGCATCAAGAAACTTCATATGCTGGCCGATATACTGGATATCGGGCTGGAAGATCTGCTCCGCGATTTTTTTCGTCAATCAGGCGGGCCTTCGGATGCGCTTACAGAACAAATCTTTTATCATGTAGATATGATGACTGTTCCTGAAAAACAATATCTATTGGCATACGTCGAATTATTTCGCAACTTTATAGGAAAAAGATAACATGTTTTAAGGAAGCATATGCAAACTTGTCTTCAAATAGTATGGTTTTGTCCTTAAACAGGAGAATATAGAGCGAATAAAAAAAACAGGCAATATGCCTGTTTTTTTGTTCTTGTATTCTATATCCCCTATCTTTCTTCCGCTATCGTCTCAAGCACAAGGGCGGAATGCGCCCCCATATTGACGACCAGCTCACCGTCGTCAACAAGATATTCTTCGTATTCTGTGGTATGCCCTTTGGTATATGAGTAGATGAGCCTCCTCATACGGCATTTGGCTGGTACTTCTGCCCTCCAGACCGGTACGGTCACCTCTGTGAGCTCACTTCTGTTATTGATGATTACTATAATCTGCTCTTCCTGAAGGAAGCGGCCGTAAGCCAGCACATTCTCCGCCCATGACAGCATGTTCAGCGAGCCCGTCCTCAAAGCTTTGTGCTCTTTGTGTATACGTATCATTTCCTTGTGGAATGACAGCATCTCCTTATCTTCATTTCCCCAAGGATAAGTACGCCTGTTGTCAGGATCCGTGAATCCACAGACTCCTGCCTCATCCCCGTAATATACGGTCGGGGCCCCGGTCCAGGTCATCTGGATTACAACAGCCTCGCGCATGACCGCAGTATTGACATATGCTTCCGCTGCCTGTGGACCCAGCTTCTCTACACGGCCAACCATGTGGTTCGTCCTTGTCAGGAACCTGGAATGATCGTGGTTGGACAGCTCATTCATAGCCACCTGAAGAGACGGCGTAAGCATATTGGACATATGGTGAGAGATAGAACCGACAAAGTTATCCGCATTACCCGACAGCTCTTCCCTCGCTTCATCACTGTGCTTTTCCATCCCGGTCAGGAACCATGTGACCGGTTCCATAAATGCGTCATAGTTCATGACCGTATCCCACTCGTCACCTCTGAGCCATTCGCTTGGATCGCCATAGTGCTCCGCAAGTATAAGGGCGTCGGGATTGGCATCTTTCACCGCTACCCGGAACTTCTTCCAGAACTGATGGTTATATTCGTTGCTCCGCCCCAGGTCCGCGGCCACGTCCAGACGCCAGCCGTCCACATTGTACGGAGGCGATACCCACTTACGTCCGATATATAAAATGTAATTTTCCAGTTTTACAGAATCTTCATAGTTCAGTTTCGGCAGGGTATCGTGTCCCCACCACCCATCATAATTATGATTGTACGGCCAGTTTTCCGGCTCCTCTTTGTAAAATCTAAAATAGCTCCTGTATGGGCTGTCGGGAGATACATACGCTCCCTTGTCATAATCATCCTGGCTTTCATATATCCGTTCCCTGTCCATCCACTTATTGAATGAACCGCAATGGTTAAACACCCCGTCCAGTATGATCTTCATCCCCCGCCTGTGAAGTTCTTCCACCAGTTGTATGAACAGCTGGTTACTGGCTTCCAGGTTCCTGCGGTCCGTGGTGCGCTTCTGGTACTTGCTGGCCTTAGAGTTGTCCGTCACGCCCTCGGGCAGGACCTCTCCTCCATCTTCCAATATCACTCCGTAGTGAGGGTCGATATAATCGTAATCCTGAATATCATATTTGTGATTCGACGGTGATACGAACAGCGGGTTGAAGTACAGCACCTCGACTCCGAGCTCCTGCAGATAATCCAGCTTATCCATGACACCCTTCAGGTCTCCGCCGTAGAATTCACGTACACCCATCGTATCAGGATACTTGTTCCAATCCGTGACCTTGTGGCTGTAGCCTCCAATATAAAAGTATTCATTTGACTCTACGTCATTGGACTTATCCCCATTGTAGAAGCGGTCGGTGTATATCTGATACATCACGGCTCCTTTGGCCCAATCCGGTGTAGAAAATCCCGGTGCTATAACAAAATCATAAAATTCAACAACTTCTTTTGACACACCACATCTGTTGTAGAAACAGACTTCTTCACCAGAGCGGATTTCAAAGCAATAGTGGAAACGCTCCTCATTCAGCCGCCAGCTGATTGTGTAATAGTCGAACCCGCCCCTGGTATCTTCTAGCTCCATTTCGTAACCGCCGACTCTGGTTACGAGGCGGACACTGTCCACATCATCTTTGGCTGTCCGGAACCGGAGCGTCACCCTCTCATTCTCCGCCGGTTCGGGCGGACTGACATAGCTCGCGGTTCCATCACAAAACAAAGCTTGTTCCTTCATGCAACTCAATTCCTCTCTATATTATATATCATATACTTTTTCTTTTAAGCTTCAGACACCTCTCCTGTGAATAATGACTCAAATTCATCTCTAGATATTTTTTCTTTTTCCAACAGCAGTTCTGCACATGAATGCAGTACATCATCGTATTTCTTAATAATGCTTCTTGCTCTTGTGTAGCACTCATCTATGATACGTTTTACTTCCTGGTCGATTATCGTGGCAACACTTTCCCCGTATCCTCTGGAAGCATGCGCCAGGTCACGGCCGATGAATACTTCGTCACTATCGTCATCGTAATTGACAAGACCTACCGTCTCGGACATGCCGAACTTCGTCACCATGGATTTTGCCAGGCTGGTCGCCTGTTTGATGTCCTGTGACGCCCCTGTCGTTATATCGTCAAGGACCTCTTCCTCTGCAACCCTGCCGCCAAGCGCAACCGTAATGTCCTGAAGCATCTTTCCCCTTGTATTGAACATCTCATCATTTTCAGGGAGGGGCATCGTATACCCGCCCGCTCCTCCGGTCGGTATGATCGATACACTGTATACCGGCCCAACATCGGGCAGTACGTGGAACAGTATCGCATGGCCGGCTTCATGGAACGCCGTAATCCGTTTTTCTTTATCGGATATGATACGGCTCTTCTTCTCTGCACCGATACCTACTTTGACAAATGCTTTTCTGATATCTTCTTGTTTCAGATAGATGCGGTTGTCTTTTGCCGCTATGATTGCCGACTCATTTAGGAGGTTTTCGAGATCTGCACCGGTAAATCCTGCTGTAGTCTGGGCAATCTGCTTCAGATCCACTTCTTCGCTGAGCGGTTTGCCTTTTGCGTGCACTTTCAAGATCTCTTCCCTGCCTTTGACATCAGGCCGTCCTACCATGACCTTCCTGTCAAAACGACCCGGGCGCAGTATGGCAGGGTCCAGTATATCGACACGGTTAGTCGCAGCCATTACGATGATGCCCTCGTTCACGCCGAAGCCGTCCATCTCTACAAGCAGCTGATTCAGCGTCTGCTCCCTCTCGTCATGTCCGCCGCCCATGCCGGTGCCCCGCCGTCTGGCTACCGCGTCGATCTCGTCGATAAAGATGATGCAGGGGGCATTTTTCTTAGCCTCCTCAAACAGGTCTCGGACCCGGGAGGCGCCGACGCCGACAAACATCTCTACAAAGTCGGAGCCTGATATGGTGAAGAACGGCACGCCCGCCTCTCCGGCCACCGCTTTTGCAAGAAGCGTCTTACCTGTCCCCGGAGGACCTACGAGGAGCACACCCTTTGGGATGCGTGCTCCGACCTGGATATATTTTTTCGGAGACTTTAGGAAATCGACAATCTCCTCCAGCTCTTCTTTTTCTTCTTGAAGCCCCGCAACCTGGGCAAATGTTATCTTCTTATCTGTATCCGTGCTCAGCCTTGCACGGCTCTTCCCAAAGCTCATAGCCTTCGCGTTGGCACCGCCTCCCTGGCGGTTCATCAGGAAGAATATAATCAATATGCCGCCGAACATGAGCAGCATAGGTACAATCGTAGTTGTCAGCCAGCTGTCCTGGGGCACATCCGGCATCTCATAATCGATCCCTTTCTCTTTCAGGTAGCTCTGAATCTCATTGACATCTGACACATAGTAATATCTTACCTCGCTGTCAGAGCTCTTTTTATCTTTCAGCTCTACCTCTACCCGTCCCGTAGGAACGTTTTTATTCTGTGACACGACTACTGATTCTACGTTGTCTTTTTCGATTACCCGCTGAAATTCCTTCCAGGTCAATTCTTTTTCTTTCTGGTCAAACTGGTTGGTGAACCATAGCGCCGCAAATAAGAACACGACAAAAATAAGCAAGGTTACACCGCTCAGCCCTCTTCCTTTTTTCTCGTTCAATGTTTAAAGCCCCTTTCTACTCCACACCTTCCACTACTCCGATGTATGGTAGATTTCTATATTTTTGGGCATAATCCAGCCCATATCCCACTACGAATTCATCCGGAATCTCAAATCCTACATAATCCACTGTGACGTCTCTTACACGTCTCTCCGGCTTATCCAGCAGTGTACACAGCTTCATGCTGTTTGGATGTCTCTTGGCGAGTATGTCCAGCAGATAGTACAGAGTCCTTCCTGAATCGATGATATCCTCGACGACGAGCACATCCTTGCCTTCCAGCGTCTCATCCAGGTCCTTTGCAATCTTGACGACACCGCTTGACGCTGTACCGTCACCATAGCTGCTGACACTCATAAAGTCCATGGATACAGGAATAGAGATCTTCTTTGCCAGCTCACACATAAAGAACACTCCGCCCTTCAGCACACAGATGAGGTGCACCTGTTTCCCCGCATAATCTTCACTGATCCTTCTGCCTAATTCCTCAATCCTCTTTGCAACTTCTTCCTCCGACAACAATACTTTAACAGTCTCTGCCATCCTTTTCTCCTCCGTCCACTTCTATTACCAGAATTCTTTTCGTATGTTCCGTGACCTGATAGCTCTGATTCTGCCTGCCGCCCACCACCCACATGATATGGTGTCCGTCGGCCACAAGCCATATACGGTCTCGTTTCTCCCGCGGTATCTTTTCATTGATAAAATACTGTTTCAGCTTCTGGGTCCTGCCGTCTCTGTCGATCGTGAGATAATCTCCCGGTTCCCGGTGCCTCATTTTAACAGTATTCTTTATTATATCATAATCAAACCATTTCGTGTAGGGGGATTTGGGAAATGTTCTCATCTGGGACGTCCTCTCTATCACGCGGCTCGTCATGTGCAAATCTGCCGTTTCTTCCTTCCCGCCGGACGCCTGCCCTTCCTTCGCAAACCTGATGCCTTCATAGCTCCGTTCTGCGGTTACGCCATAAGGAAGGGAAATCCGTCTCCCGACCTGTTTATCCATAAGTTCTCTGACAATCCTTACATGGACAGCTTCTATATCCTTGCTTTTCCCCGCGGACTGGCACAGTATGCTGTGCACGACATATGGTCTGAGCGCCTCCGGCACATGAACATATGCCTCTTTCTGAAGCAGTATGGAGCCTGACTCGTCCGTGCATATACATGCTTTCTTATATCTGCCCGTCTCTGTTTCCACATATTCTCCCAATAGACGCATCTGCCTCATCGTCTCTGCCATATGGTCGGATGACTGCACATTAATCTCCGCCTCCAGGTAAGGGACAACGTGGTTGCGAATCTTATTGCGGGCGTATCCATCCTCCAGATTTGTTTCATCCGTACAATATGATATTCCCCGTTCTTCAAGATATGATTCCACTTCTTTCCTTTTCAGGCATAAAAGCGGATGTATCCACACACCTTCTGCCGGAGGGATTCCTCCGATTCCTTTCAGCCCCGTCCCCCTGCACAGGTTGAGCAGCAGCGTCTCTACGTTATCATTCTGGTGATGCGCAAGCGCTATCTTCGTGCCGCCCTTCTGCTTCAGCACCTCCATGAATGCGGCCCGGCGCACTTCCCTGCCCGCTTCTTCCTCCGTAAGCTTATGCTGCCTGGCATATGCTCTTACGTCTTCATGAAATGTTACGAGCTCGATTCCTTGTTCCCGGCATATCTTCTCGACATATCCGGCATCTCTGTCTGCGCTGTCTGCGCGCAGGCCGTGGTGGACATGGACCGCCGTGACGGTAAATCCCATTTCTCTTTTCAGCTCCAGCAGCACGAAAAGAAGGCATATGGAATCTGCTCCTCCCGATATGCCTGCTATTACGATATCTGACTGCTGAAGCATATGATGCTCTGCCGCATACTCTCTGACACGCTGATACATGTTTATCCACCAGTTCTTATATTTTTCTTATCTTAAATATATAGAAGTTCTCCCTAAAATGCAAGTTTTCCTCACAGTTTCCACATGCCGACCGCCAACACGGTCATATCGTCTATCGGGACTTCCCCGGTCCATTCCAGCACCTGGCCCAGGATATGGTGGGCAAGCTCCTTCGGGTTGACGATATTAGAGCCTTGGATGAAGGTGCTCATGAGGACGTCCTGCTCGCCTACGGGAAGGGCATCCATCACGCCGTCCGTGACCATGATTATGAAGTCGCCTGATTCCAGCTCTTTTTCTACCGATTCGATCTCTATGTCCTGTATGACGCCGATGGGCAGCGTCGTGGAGCTGATGCGTTCCACGCCTTCTTTCCTTTTGATAAATGTAGTGGACGCGCCGGCCTTCACGAATTCACATTTTCCGCTGTATAAGTCGAACAGGCTTACATCAATCGTGGAGAAGCGTACTTCTTCCCTGCCGATGACAAGGGCCGTATTCATCATCTGGATTGCCGTCTTGACCGGAAACCCTGCCTCCAGAAGCTCTTCCAGCATCTCTACGACCATCGTGCTCTCGCGCAGTGCGTCCTCTCCGGAACCCATGCCGTCCGACAATGCCACGCCTTTCTTTCCGCCCGGCAGGTCAGTCATGAGGAAGGTATCTCCTGATATCTTCTCACAGCCTTTCCCTATCTTGGCAACTCCCTGCAGCGTATGGTATCTGGCCCCTTCTACGCAGGCGATGGTGCAGTATTCTTCCCCGATGATGGGCCGTTCCCCCTGCTCCAGCATCATGACTCGTCCCACACATCTTCCTATCTCCGTGGCAAGCTCTTTTGTCGCGATACAGTGTCCCTTAGATGCTTTGACGGTCACATGAATCTCGTACTTGCCTTCTGCCGTCACAAAGAATACCGAAGAGAGCATACGAACTCCGAACTTTTTCAGATGGTTCTTCAGCTTTTTCTCCAGATGCTCGTCCTCAAATATACCGGCATCCAGCTCCCTTGTCGTATACTGTATCATCCTTGCGAAGCTGTTGAGCTGGATTGCATAGCCTTCCCGGTTCTGTACAATCCGGTTGTTCCAGAGCAGTATCTGCTTGGCGTTCTCAAACACTTCCAGCGTCTCCCGCAGGAAACGGGGTGCTGAGATACATTTTTTCTGCAGCTTCCTCTTGATCTCTACATTCAGCTCTGCCCCGTACTCTTCCACCGTGCATAATATTTCATAAAGCATCTGGTAGGTATGTACCCGGTTCTCCCCAAGGCACCATTCCTTTTTCTCACAGTTCTCGCACACTTTATCTGTTATCTTTACGAACATGTCTTCGATCTCTTCTTTAGAGAACGTTCCTTTGTAGTCTTCCAGCGTTAGGAATGTCCGGGACAGGTGCATGAGCGAATCCGCGAACTTGTCCATCTGTATGACATAAGGGTTCAGGAAAGTCCCCTTTTCTTTTACTTCAGCCATTATAGCTCCCCCTTTGATTTATTCTCGCGCAGGCAGCGGTCCAGGTGGTCATGCCTGCATGTCCATTTGGCGACTGCCCGCGAAGTCAGAGCCCCCGCTGCTGGCTGCGCTGCAGATTTGATGCCCCGTTGCTTGCAGCCGGGTCTTTGACTGAACATAAAAAAGCTTTAGGAATACAATTTCCTAAAGCTTCATCATCTGTGTTTTATATCATCTAATCTATTTTGCCTTGAATATGATTTCACCTTCGTGTACGAGACCGAGCTTTTCTCTTGCCACGTCTTCTACATATTCATCCGTACCTACGTAATCTTCCAGCTCGTCTATCTTGGACGCCCGGCTTTTCTCTTCCTTTATCTGCTTCTTAAGTTCTGTCTCCTGCGCTACATAGGATTTCTCCTTTGCGCGGAGCGTTATCCCGTTGACGGATACCGTAACGAGCAGCAGCAATATGACTGAACTGATAGCCAGCACGCTTCTTTTGTGACGCTGGACACGCTTTTTCTGCCGTCTCCTGCGACTCTTTTGTTTAATTCCATTCATTGTTATACTCACCCTTTTTTTCCGGCCCGAAAGCCAGAATACTCACCCGTTAATCATAATAATATTATCTTTTTTTACCCGATTTATCAATAGTTTTGGACGAATTCTTTTTGAAGCGGGCGTACATTTTTTTGTGTACTTTTTCTGCCTGTCGGATTAAAAAAGCAGCCAAAACAGCTCCAAGCACAACACCTAGTATAAAGTACCATCGGATGCTACCATCACTTGTATGGTAAATTTGCACAAACAAATACAGCGCCGAACCCATCCAGAATAAGAAATCTTCGGCCCCTATCGCGGCAAGGCTGTGCCTTACAATCTCTCTGAAGCTGCTGATGCACTTATATACAAGACGCACGATCGCACCAGACAATACGGCCAGTACAAATACGATAAATTCTTCCCTGATCCCCGGCATACGCAGCTACCTGAACAGTTTGGAAAACAGATTCTCCCCTTGCTTTCCTCCCGCATGGACTTCTGAATATGCGATGCTGTCGATATTGCCTGACAGGTCCACCTCGCCCTTCTCAAGGCTCAGCCGGTTCACATGCAGGTCCGTCCCCTTTACCATCATCATGCCCTGCTCCGTCTCCAGCAGAATCTCGTTCAAATCAAAAGATAATACGTCGATAACGCCTGTCACCAGGCTGGTTTTTCTATTATTAACTACCAGCTTATGTCCTTTTTGTACTGGTCTCTCTTCCATGTGCATCACAACCTTTCTTCATAATCATATGACAGGTTGTTCTTCTTTATTACAAATATCTGAACAGGTCCTTTGCCTCTTCTTTCTTCGTCGTTTCCTGGATATCCAGCACTTCTACCTTCACTGCCTTCGTACCGAACTGGATCTCGATGATATCTCCCGGCTTGACCTTTACCGATGCTTTGGCAGCGCTTCCGTTTACCGCCACGCGTCCTGCGTCACAGGCCTCGTTTGCGACGGTCCTCCGCTTGATCAGCCTCGAGACTTTCAAAAATTTGTCTAAACGCATACGTATCTCCTCCTGTATGTGATTTTTCGGAGAGGGGACAGGCCCCTTTTGAAAGGGGCCTGTCCCCTCTCCGAAACTAAAAAAGTAGAGAGCAGGATGCTCTCTACTTGATAACCGCTTTTAATCCTTATGCATTAACAGCGTCTTTTAATGCTTTACCAGCTTTGAATTTAGGAGCCTTGCATGCAGCAATCTTCATCGTCTTGCCTGTCTGTGGGTTTCTG
Organism: Extibacter sp. GGCC_0201; assembly: GCF_017566055.1. Lineage (NCBI taxonomy): Bacteria > Bacillati > Bacillota > Clostridia > Lachnospirales > Lachnospiraceae > Extibacter > Extibacter sp. GGCC_0201. The sequence continues at coordinate 17,247 of NZ_JABFCH010000011.1, forward strand.
CCCTCTCTTGCTGCTCTTTCGCTTACTTCAAATGTACCAAATCCTACTAACTGAATTTTCTCACCTTTTTTAAGTTCAGCTGTAACTACATCAACAAAAGCTTTTAAGGCTTTTTCTGAATCTTTCTTTGATAATTCTGCCTGCTCAGCGATAGCTGCTACTAATTCTGTTTTGTTCATGGATAATTTCCTCCTCTTGTTTAGATATAGAATCCCTTACTAAAATTCTACTGTTTTTGAAAAACGGCGCACGCCTTCTTCCATGCGGCGTTGCCCTTAGTTACTGTTATACCTTCTTTCCCTATGTTTGTCAAGGGAATTTCGCAGTTTTTGCCGTATTTCCAAGGGTTTTACCGATCACAACATCGTATTTATCATAGACAAAACTTCCTCGCCGAGCACACGTGATTTTTCATCTGCATCTTCCAAAGATGTCCCTTTTATGCCATAGTAAAATTTGACCTTCGGTTCTGTACCTGACGGCCTCACGCAGAGCCATGCGTCATCTGTCAGATCGTAGTACAGAACATTGGAGGACGGCAGTCCGGTAGGTGTCACCTCTCCCGTGGATATATCCTTGATGATATCTGCCTGGTAGTCTCTTGCCTTCAGGACTCTGTATCCGCCTACTTCCATCGGTGGGTTCTTCCGCAGCGTCTCCAGTATCTCCTGAATCTTCTGGAGCCCTTCGATTCCCTTCAGCGTGATGGACTGGATCGAATCTTTGTAGTATCCGTACCTCTCATACATGTCCACCATCGCATCCCAGAGCGTCATGCCCTTGGTCTTGTAGTATGCAGCGGCCTCACACAGCGCCATCGTGGCAACGATTGCGTCCTTGTCTCTGGCATGTGTGCCGATCAGGCAGCCGTAGCTTTCCTCGAACCCGAACAGGTACTGCCCTTTTCCGGCCGTCTCGAATCCAAGTATCTGCTGGCCGATATATTTAAATCCGGTCAGGACTTCTATCAGCCCCACACCGTAGCCTTTTGCAATCGCGTCTGCCATGTTGGATGTGACTATCGTCTTGATCAGGTAGCCGTCTTCCGGGAGCTTTCCTTCTGCTGCCTTGCGCTGTCCAAGCTCGTAGTCTGCAAGGAGGCAGCCTGACATGTTGCCTGTAAGCACCTTGTACTCTCCTGTTTTGGCATCTTTAACATATACCCCGAGGCGGTCCGCGTCCGGATCCGTAGCAAGTACAAGATCTGCATCCACCTCACGGGCCAGCTTGAGCCCAAGAGCAAATGCCTCTTCCGCCTCCGGATTCGGGTAGGAGACCGTAGGGAATTCTCCGTCTGGCAGTTCCTGTTCCTTGACTATATAGACATTTTTGAATCCGAGTTCTTTTAATATCCTTCTTGCGGGTATATTTCCCGTTCCGTGGAGAGGGCTGTACACAATTTTCAGCTCGCTTCCCATCTCATCTATGGCGTCCTGATGGATGACCTGCTTCTTAAGCTCAGCGATGTAACCGTCATCTACTGCCGTTCCAATGACCTCGTACTTTCCGGCCGCCTTCGCGTCTGCTAGGCCCATCGTCTTGACCGTATCGTAGTCGGTGACCGCCTCTACCTCGTCCATGATTCCTTTGTCATGAGGCGGCGTAATCTGGGCACCGTCTTCCCAGTATACCTTATATCCGTTATATTCCGGCGGATTGTGGCTGGCCGTGATATTGATGCCGGCGATACAGCCAAGGGTCCGCACGGCGTATGACAATTCGGGTGTCGGGCGGAGCGATTCAAATACGTATGCCTTGATTCCGTTGGCGGCAAGGCAGAGAGCTGCCTCATCTGCAAATTCCGGTGACATGCGTCTGGAATCGTACGCGACCGCAACCCCTCTGTCCTGTCCGTTCTGTTTCATGATGTAATTTGAAAGTCCCTGTGTCGCCTTCCTGACCGTATAGATATTCAGGCGGTTCGTTCCTGCTCCGATGATTCCTCTGAGACCTGCGGTTCCGAACTCCAGGTCTTTATAGAAACGCTCTTTGATCTCGTTGTCATCCCCCTCGATTCCCCTCAGTTCAGCTTTCGTGCCCTCATCAAAATATGGATTTTCCAACCACTCCTTGTACTTTTCAAGATATCCCATACATAAGTACCTCCTGTCTCTTATATGCTTCATATTATACAACAGGATCCTATAAATGGAAAGAAAATATATTCTCCAAAAAACGCTTCTTTTCCTCTGTCTGCCTTATAGCTACGTTTAACTTCTCTATGCTTTTCACGGATATCCATGCTTTGTTCGAGTGATAGTAGGAATCCGCAATTTTCCAGAACTTTTCCGGATATATGAGCCGGTTTTTGATATACTCTGTCTCTCCGGAGGATAATGGGCGTATGGCGGAATAGGCGTTCAGCATATTGTCGCCGAGCCGTTCTTTCCAGCCGTGCTTTTCCATGACTTTTCTGAGAAAATAATATAGGTCCTCTACCTGGATATCTATTTTGAATTTGTCAAAATTTGTCGTGGCAATCCGGAGCGGCTCCCTGTTCGTGTGTCCTACGTGCCCTTTATAGTCAGGTCCTCTGGTTCCACTTTTGCCGGGGGCTCCTCCCTGGGCTGTCTCGCCATGCACATAAGCGCCTGAAAGTATAAGTATATTATGATAATTATACTCGCCATGTGTCAGGCATCCCCGTTCCATGCTGTCCTGGTACAGCGCGTCATACTCGGAGTGCTCCAGCTCTTCCAGCGCAAGGTCCGCCCATTGGTACATCTGGTCAAAATATTTCAAAAATGCAAATTCAAATTCGCCTTTTGGGGAAAGGCTTCTCATGAATCTCCGGACCTTCTTCAATTCGCGGTTGTGCCGGTTATACTCTTCTCCAAGGTGTGTGCCTGCCGGCGCCCCCTGTTCCAGACCATGGGACGTGACGGTGTGGAGCTTAGCAAGATTACCGGCTGCTGCCAGCAGCTCTGCCGGCTTGCGTATGTCACACTCGCGCCCCTGATACCACTGCTTCAATATATATTTACCGCCATCCTCCGCCGTGCTGACGTATTCTCCGTTCTTGTTCGGAAGAATCTCGTCGGTCCATTCATACCCCTGCCCCTTCAGATAGCAATACAGATTGCAAAGCGCAGGAATACGTTTCTCAGAAGTCGTCACCTCCCGAAGCAGCAGAAGCCCCTGCTGTGTGTCGCATAAAATAGCACCCCTTGTCTTACGGGTGCCGGTGACATCTATATTATATTGGTCTAATACATTTAGCTCATATTCTTGCATAACATTCCCCTGCACTTTATATAACATATTCTTTCTAACGTATGATAAAGAACAACGGAATATGCAAGAGGGACAGGGTAAAATGAATTGGGGACGGAGGTTTTTTAGATTTCCTCCGTCCCCAATTCATTTTACCCTGTCCCTTTTTCGCCTAATCCTGTCCCAGACGACTCAGCAGCTCTTCTTTTGTGTTTAGCTCTGGTTCTTCTATTACTAGCGCAAGCAGTTCGCTTAATTTATCTCCTATCTCTTTACCTGGCTTCATTCCTGCTTCTATCAGATCTTTCCCTGTTACCGCGAGTTCTTTCAATGACACGCATTGCCCGGCCTCTGTTATTTCTCTATACAAAGCTTCTATCTCGTTCAGGTTTTTCATCTTTTCTTCTCGGAGATACATGCTCTGAGCCAGTACATCCGCCTTCCTCACCTCCATATAATATGGAAACAGCTCTTCACTGATGACGTTCATCGCCCGGCGCACGTTCCTGGCTTTGGCAGGCATCCGGTAGTCGTGATAGTATACGAGTTTAGTCACCTTATGCAGCGTGTCATTGTCGAACTTCAGCCTTCTTAACACATTTCTGGCAACATTCTCGCTTCCTACTGCATGTTTTTTAAAATGGGCAACCCCATTGGCATCCACTGTTTTATAGCCGGGCTTTCCTGTGTCATGCAGGAGCATGGTAAGCCTCAATATCTTATCCGACCTGGCGTTCTTCATTGCATGGAGGGTATGCACTCCTACATTGTACATATGGTGAGGCGTCTCCTGCTCTGTCTCCATCATGCGGTCAAACTCCGGAAGGAACACCTTTGTAATTCCGAGTTCATAGGCCGTGCTTAACAGTTCTGGCCGTTCTGATGTCACAGTTTTGACAAGCTCTGTCTGTATCCGTTCCGCACTAATGTTATGCAATGAATGGGCCAGCCGGCGCATCCCTCTTTTCGTCTCATTTTCTATATCAAATCCAAGCTGAGCGGCAAAACGGATGCCTCTCAGTATCCGTAGGGCATCTTCTGAAAATCTTTCTGCCGCATCACCCACGCAGCGTATCAGATGCCGCTCCAGATCCTCCATGCCTCCGAATATATCTATCAGGCCATCTTTCTTATTATATGCCATGGCATTGATAGTAAAGTCTCTCCGCAGCAGATCCTCTTTCAGGCTTCGTGTAAATGTTACCTCTCTGGGATGCCGGCTGTCCTCATACTCTCCATCAATTCTGTAAGTCGTAACCTCAAATCCCTCATGGTCTATCAATACGGTAATCGTTCCATGTTCTATGCCTGTATCGAATGTCCGGGGAAATAATTTCTTGGTCTCCTCCGGCATGGCAGATGTCGTGATGTCCCAGTCTTCCGGAACCCTTCCGAGAATCGAGTCCCTGACACAGCCTCCCACCGCATACGCTTCAAATCCGTGTTCCTGCAGCGTAGTTATAATATTATCAACTTTAGAAGGCAGTTCAATTTTTAAATCAGACAATGCAATAACCTCCCCTGTAATTAACATAATAATATCATACTCTTACTGCATCACCTTCTGCAACACAAATTTGCCCGTTTCTAACCAGAAAACGCCCGTTGGGGACGGAGGTTTTTTAGATTTCCTCCGTCCCCAATTCGTTTTACCCTGTCCCAAATTAGAATAGCCATGTCCCTTTTTCTTTATCCGGTTCCTTTTATCTCTTTTCTAAGATAGGCCTGAATCTCGTCCGCATCCTTTTTAGATATTCCAAGGGATTTCATAAGTACCTCCCCAAATAACCTGCGTGTGTCTATGTATTCTAATATTTCCTCTTCCGGTACTCCCAGCTGCCACTGCATATCAAAAAGTACTTCTCTGGCTATTCTTAGATTATTCCACTGCGTATCTTCTGAAACATCTTCAAATACATCCCTGTTGTCCATTTTATGAAAAGCCAGAAATGCTTTTTTGGTCTGAAATCTTTTTTCTTTTGCAGCAAATGCTTTTTCACACAGAATATCATCTTTTCCATAATAATACTCATAGAAGCTGCAAAACTTATACTTTAGCAATTTACTCAAATCTCTATCGTTCAAGGGGTTAAGATGTATATATCTCAGACAGTTCCAAAAATATTCCTCTTCTTCTATGCACTGGCTCCTGAATCGGTCCTGGAAAACATATCCTATACGGTTATTCTTGAAATTATAATACTGGGCATATGCGGCTAAGACTTTAGCCATAAATGATGAAAGTTCCTGAATTTCTGTTTTGACTAGTAGATGAATATGATTAGGCATAATGCAGTATGCATATATTGCCACATCAAACCGGGATAGGTTATCCCTTAGCAGATTTAGAAATCTGCTTTTCTCTCTTTTTTCTTCAAATATTGCGCTGCGGTTTAGACCCCGCGCCATTATGTGATACAAACCCGTTACACTTTCTCGTCTAGGTCTTCTGGGCATAAAATTACCTCCCTTTCCTTTTAAGGGGACAGGGTAAAATCAATCGGGGACATGACTATTTTAATTTGGGACGGAGGTTTTTTAAAAAAACTCCGTCCCAAAATTAAAATTAATATGATTTTCCCCAGTATGCCATGTGTTTTGCAGGTTTTCCACACCAGATGCACTTATCGGATATCATTTCTTCATCCTCAATCAAGCAGCGTGTTGCGGCACCGCCTGTTGCGTATTTTACTTCGCCTTCGCACTCAGGATCTCCACACCAGCATGCTTTAACGAATCCACGGTTAGCTTTGAACTTTTCAACCATTTCATCCATGGAAACAGCTGTGTCGATGTGGCTGTTCAGGAAGTCAACTGCTCTGTTGTACATGTCTTCCTGTATTGTCTCTAAGATGTCACGTAGCTTTGTTGCGATTTCATCCAGCGAAACGATAATCTTTTCACGGTTATCGCGTCGTACTACGACAACCTGATTTTTCTCTATATCCTTTGGCCCTATTTCAATTCTTGTAGGTATACCGAGCATCTCCTGTTCGGAGAATTTCCATCCCGGACTCTTATCGGAATCATCGATTTTCACTCTGTATCCGGCTTTTTTCAACTCATCGAAAAGTACATGGGCTTTGTCGAGCACGCCTTCTTTGTGCTGTGCAATAGGAATGATTCTACATTCTACAGGAGCAACATGTGGCGGAAGGACGAGTCCGCTGTCATCGCCATGGACCATGATAATGGCACCGATACTTCTTGTTGACCATCCCCATGATGTCTCATATGCGCTGTGCAGCTGGTTATTTTTATCTACATATTTGATATCAAATGCGTCAGGGAAGCCGCTTCCGAAGAAATGGCTGGTTGCTGACTGGAGTGCTTTTCCGTCATGCATAAGCGCTTCAATCGTATAAGTGTCCTGCGCTCCTGCAAATTTTTCATGCTCTGCTTTTCTTCCTGATACAAAAGGAATTGCAAGTGTCTCTTTATAGCAGTCTTCATATACGTGGAACATCTGAATCGTACGCTCTTCAGCCTCTTCATAAGTTGCATGCAGCGTATGCCCTTCCTGCCATAAGAACTCTCTGGACCGAAGGAAAGGCCTCGTAGTCTTCTCCCACCGAAGCACGGAGTTCCACTGGTTCCATACTTTCGGAAGATCCCTATATGACTGAACGGTCTTAGACCATAAATCACAGAATAATGTTTCAGATGTCGGGCGGATACAGAGCCTTTCCTGAAGCCGCTCCATTCCTCCGTGTGTAACCCAGGCAACTTCAGGCGCAAAACCCTCTACATGGTCAGCCTCTTTTTCCAGAAGGTTCTCAGGAATCAACGTCGGAAGGTATACATTTTCTACACCCGTCTCTTTAAAACGTTTATCAAGATCTGCCTGAATCAGTTCCCAGATTGCATATCCATTTGGCAGGTAGTTAAGGCATCCCTTTACGCTTGAATAATCGCAAAGCTCGGCCTCCCGTACGACATCTGTGTACCATTGTGCAAAATCCTCATCACGTGGTGTGATATTCTCTACTAACTTCTTCTCGTTTGCCATGTTTCTCTTCTCCTTTTTTCCGCAGGGCCCTTGCCCCACTTATTTAGTTTTAGCCGGGAAACAAAAAACGCCGGGCCTTTCGCTCCCCTGAAAAAGGGACCGAAAAGCTCGGCGGTACCACCCTAGTTAACTGCGACCCTTTCGCAGCTCTCTCTAATCACCATTAACGCTGATGAAACGCTGTGCTTTCGCACAGTGGCTCCAAGGTAGGTTCATCACATTTCAAAACAAGAGCCTTTCAGCACTATGGACTCTCTCTCTGTGGAATATCCCTGTAACTACTATTCCTTTTCACAGCCAATTCTGCCTTATGCAACAATCATTGCCAGCAAATGTTTAGTTAAACGTAATTGTACTTTAGCATTGAACTTTTGTCAAGCAAAACTTAACATAGAAAAATACATTACCTCAGTAAAATGTATACGAAAAATGCGAGATATGCCAGCAGGAACAACGCTCCTTCCGTCTTTTTGATTTCATGTTTGCTGATTGCAGCTATATATACGATTATGCTTGCTGCCACGAGTATGAGGGTATCATACACCGCCGTAACATCGAGCTTTATAGGCGTAATGACGGAAGATACGCCCAGTATGAGCAGGATATTAAATATATTTGAACCAACTACATTGCCAACCGCAAGGTCATTTTCCCCTTTTCCAGCCGCCACCATAGATGTCACAAGCTCTGGGAGAGATGTGCCTAAAGCGACGATGGTAAGGCCTATAAATGTCTGGCTCAATCCGAAGTCCACGGCTATGCTGGTCGCACTGTCTACAACAAGGTCCCCTCCCCATATGATACCGGCCAGGCCGATTACAATATAAATTCCACTTTTCAGCGGACTCATCATCTTATAGTCTTCCTCATATGCGGTAATTTCATCCCTGGACTTCAGCGCAGAACCCACGGTGGCAAAAAGGAATACCACAAAAAGGGCTAGTAATAGAATACCGCTCCACCTTCCCAGAACAAAAATCTGGTCCCCTTTCCAGACTTTAGCTATCGAAAAATCCGAATTCAAAAGCAATAATATCAATGTAATGAAGATTGAGAACGGAAATTCTTTTCTAAGAAGAGACCATTTTGCACGCACCGGCTGTACAAGTGCACAGCACCCAAGGACAACAAGAAGGTTAAAAATATTGGACCCGAGAACATTGCTCACCGCAAGGTCATTGTTCCCTTTTATGGCTGCAGTGGCGCTGACAGACAATTCCGGCATGCTTGTCCCGAAGGCGACAACTGTCAGGCCGATAATGATAGTAGGTATTTTTAGAATCTTTGCCACGCTGGAACTTCCGTCAACGAACAGGTCTGCTCCTTTTATCAATAATAAAAAGCCCACTATAAGCATTAAATATTCCATTTAATTATCCTCTTTTGCTCAATCTATTTGCATATTCTTATGCGCTATGTTTAAATGATAAGAGCCTATTCATGCAAAGTCAAGGAGATTTCTTTATGAAAATAAATCATTTAGATATATTATTTGAAGATAAATATATAATCGTATGTGTAAAACCGCACGGAGTTGCCACGCAGAGCAAAAGCACGGCAGTGCAGGATATGGAAAGCATGCTGAAAACACATATTTTCTCGTACAGGCCGCAGAACGGCGAGCCCTACCTCGCCATAATACACCGGCTGGATCAGCCGGTGAAGGGGATTCTCGTATTTGCCAAAACACCACTTGCAGCCCGGGAGCTGAACCGACAGATGCAGAACGATTGTTTTGATAAATATTACCGGGCACTCGTAGACGGCATCCCCCCTGGCAAAGAAGGCACGCTGGAAAACTATATGCTGAAAGATGGGCGTACCAACACCTCTTCCATCTGTGCACGAGAAGCCCCGGGAGCAAAGCTTGCAAGGCTACATTATAAAATTGTAGAAGAGGGACAGGGGTATTTCAAAACGGGACACACTGAAACGAGTTGGGGACGGGGGAAATCTCAATTTCCCCCGTCCCCAACCGAGCTGGACATTCGTCTAGATACCGGACGGCATCATCAAATACGTGTTCAGCTGGCTAATCTAGGCTGTCCTATCATCGGGGATACGAAATATAACCCGAAGGCTTTAGACGCTGTAGGACTGCAACATATACATCTGTGTGCATACAGATTAAGTTTCCCGCATCCCAAGACAGGCCGCAAGATGACGTTTTCCCTACTATAGGGACAGGGATATTTCAAATTGGGACACACTGAAACGAATTGGGGACGGGGGAAATCTCAATTTCCCCCGTCCCCAATTCTGCCCGCCTAAAAAGGACATCCCCGCAAGGATGTCCTTTTGCTGTCTCTCAAATCTTAACCAATGACCACCTGGTCTTATGCTTCCACCACATCTGGCTCTGCAGCCGGTTCTTCCTGCAGCGCTTCTTCGTACCTCTCAAGGATGATACTTTGAATGCGCTCTCTTGTACCTGAGTTGATTGGATGCGCAATATCCCGATATTCGCCGTCTAATGCTTTTTTGCTGGGCATAGCAATAAAGAGTCCTTTTTCTCCTTCGATGACCTTAATGTCGTGTACTACGAATTCCTCATCCATAGTAATTGATACTACCGCTTTAAGCTTACCCTCTTTTGCTACTTTACGTACGCGTACATCTGTGATTTGCATTTTTTCAAGCCCCTTTCTGTCAGCCGTGCACTATAGTGCATACCTCTCGTTCTTTTCCACGACTACCTTCACACCGTTCTCACCAACGTGGCGCGTATTTGCTCTGATTGTGTCACGACTTTCTACAATACAGTTTTCAATGTACGTATTGTCCCCGAGATATACGTCGTTCAGAATTATAGAATTCTTAATCACGCAATTGTTCCCCACAAATGTCTTCTTGAACAAGATGGAATTTTCCACTGTCCCGTTGATGATACTTCCGCTTGCTACAAGGCTGTTCTTAACAACTGAACCCGGGTTATATTTTGCGGGCGGCAAATCGCTGACCTTGGAGAAAATATCGGGATGTTCCTTGAAAAAGTAATTTCTTACTTCCGGCTTCAGGAAATCCATGTTTGTGCGGTAATAAGCATCCACTGTGGAAATGTTGCTCCAGTAATCTTTTATCTTATAACCGTATATCTTTTTCAGATTCTTATACCTGATAAGAATGTCGGTTACAAAATCGTGCCTCTCCTCCTCTGCGCAGTGCTCAATCAGATCAATCAGCTGTCGTCTTCTGATTACATAGATTCCGGTTGATATCGTATTTGAATTAGCCACCATGGGCTTCTCTTCAAATTCTTCAATACGCATAGACTCATTCATCTTGATAGTACCGAACCGGCTCGCGTCCTCTCCTGCTTCCAGATCCTTGCACACCACGGTAATATCCGCCTTTTTTGCAATATGGTATTCCAGCACCTTGTTGTAATCCATCTTGTATACAGCATCGCCAGAAGTAATAATCACATAGGGTTCATGACATCTCTTAAGGAAATCCAGGTTCTGGTATATAGCGTCTGCCGTCCCTCTGTACCAGTACCCGTTGTCCGCGGTTATCGTTGGTGTAAATACATACAGCCCTCCCTGCTTCCTTCCAAAGTCCCACCATTTGGAAGAATTCAGATGCTCGTTCAGCGAACGGGCATTATACTGAGTCAATACAGCCACTTTCTGGATATGCGAATTGGACATATTGCTGAGCGCAAAATCAATCGCCCTGTAGCTGCCTGCGACAGGCATCGCCGCCACCGCACGCTTATGGGTAAGTTCACGCATCTTGTTGCTGTTGCCACCTGCTAAAATAAGACCTACTGCTCTCATACTCGTTCACCTGCCTTTATCAATGTTTCTCCGCTCTCAAGTATTCCGTCCGGGTAGTCTTCCTTAGATGTAACACCGCTTATGGCAGTATTCTTTCCAATCTGGACTCCTCCAGGTATCTCCGAGTTCTCTCCTATGGTCACAAGACCAAATGAATAAACCGCCGGCTTCAGCTTGTTAGGCACTTCCGATCCAATTCCAAGCGTAACATTGTCGCCGACCTTCACGCTCTCTGCAATAATAGACTTGTCGATTACACAGTCACTTCCGATTGCGACATCCTTCATAATAATCGAGTCTCTCACGACCGTTCCCTGGCCAATTGTAACTCCCGATCCAATTACACAGTTATGTATCTCTCCATATATCTCCGAACCGTCACCGATGATGCTCCGCTCGATTACCGCATCTCCTGATACATACTGCGGAGGGATAATATCACTGTTTGTGTATATTTTCCAGAATTCTTCATATAAATTAAACTCAGGGATTATATCTATCAGCTCCATGTTCGCTTCCCAATATGAGCCGAGCGTACCTACATCCTTCCAGTATCCGTTGTACTCATATGCGAAAAGACGATCCTCCCTGTCATGGCAGTATGGTATGATATGCTTTCCAAAATCACACCCCGGCTCGTCCTGAAGTGCAAGGAGCGCCTCCTTCAGCACCGGCCAGCTGAATATGTAGATACCCATGGAAGCCAGATTGCTCTTCGGCTCAGGGGGCTTCTCCTGGAATTCCGTAATACGGCCTTCCTCGTCCGTGATTACAATTCCAAAACGGTTCGCCTCCTCCATCGGCACCGGCATGGCAGCAATTGTGACGTCTGCTTTATTCTCCTTGTGGTAATCGAGCATAACCTCATAGTCCATCTTATAGATGTGGTCACCCGACAGAATCAATACGTAATCCGGATTAAACGTGTCCATATAATCCAGGTTCTGGTAAATGGCATTGGCCGTACCGGTATACCATTCGCTGCTATTGCTCTTCTCATACGGCGGGAGTATGGTTACACCGCCGATATTACGGTCCAAATCCCACGGAATACCAATTCCGATATGTGTATTCAGTCGTAACGGCTGATATTGCGTTAGCACTCCTACAGTATCGATTCCTGAGTTAATGCAGTTGCTGAGTGGGAAGTCAATAATCCTGTATTTACCTCCAAAAGCAACGGCTGGCTTGGCCACTTTTGCCGTAAGGACTCCCAACCTGCTGCCTTGTCCTCCTGCCAGCAACATTGCTATCATCTCTTTCTTAATCATGTCATCACCCCTTCTCAGTAATTCGTTGCTCACATTATACCATAATTTTCATATTCAGTGAACAACATTTACAAAAAAATTGAATTTTTTGTGAACTTTTTATTAATTTATAACAAAAAAATACGGCTTGGTTTTTTTTGCATATATGTTTATAATAATATGAATAGGGATAAACTTTTATTCCAATTTTTGGCCCTTATGTAGAATTTTATAAAAACAGGAAGGTATCTTATGTATAAAATCAATTTTGAACAACCGGTACACGTACATTTTATCGGCATCGGCGGCATCAGCATGAGCGGTCTTGCGGAAATCCTCCTCAAGGAAGGATTTACAGTCTCTGGCTCAGACAATAAAGAGTCCGCGCTGACAGACCACCTCGAAAGCCTGGGCGCCACCATCTTCTACGGACAGAAAGCTTCTAATATAATAGACGGGATAGACGTGGCGGTATATACGGCCGCCATACATGAAGATAACGAAGAATATATGGCAGCCGTGCAGAAGGGGCTTCCTATGCTCAGCCGCGCGGAACTGCTCGGACAGCTTATGACCAATTATGACGTCCCAATCGCCATCTCCGGTACCCACGGCAAGACGACCACGACTTCCATGCTTTCCCATATACTTCTCGCAGGAGAACTGGATCCGACCATATCTGTGGGCGGCATATTGAAAGCCATCGGCGGCAATATAAAGGTCGGAACATCAGGACTGTTTGTGACGGAAGCCTGCGAATACACGAACAGCTTTCTTCATTTCCATCCTATGATAAGCGTCATACTGAACATAGACGAGGATCATCTCGACTTCTTCAAAGACCTGGACGATATCCGTAATTCCTTCCGCCGCTTTGCAGCGCTTCTTCCGTCCGGCGGAACGCTAGTCATAAACGGAGAGATCGAACGGCTTGAGGAGATTACGGCAGGCCTGCCATGCCGTATCGTTACGTATGGTCCCGGACACGATGTGAACTACAGCGCATCTAATATCACCCACGACGCGAAAGGAGAGGCATCCTTTGACCTCGTGAAAGACGGCGAATTCATGGAGCGTATACAGCTCTCTGTCAATGGAGACCACAATGTGTCCAATGCCCTCGCAGCAATTGCCGTCGCTGACACCCTGTCCGTTCCCCTGTCCGATATAAGCCGGGGGCTGAAAGAGTTCACAGGCACCAAACGCAGGTTTGAGCACAAAGGGGAGAAGAACGGCGTTACCGTCATCGACGACTATGCCCATCATCCGACAGAGATCAAGGCTTCTCTTACTGCCGCGGCACACTATCCGCACAAGGAGGTCTGGTGCGTATTCCAGCCTCACACCTACACAAGGACAAAGGCATTGTTCCGCGATTTCATCGATGCGCTCACACTTGCAGACCACGTTGTACTGGCAGATATATACGCAGCCAGAGAGACAGACACTCTCGGAATTTCATCCCGGGATATTGCAGATGCCCTAAAGGAAAATGATTGTGATGCTTACTATTTCTCTACATTTGAAGAGATAGAAGACTTTTGCCTGGATAAGTGTCATAAAGGGGATTTGTTGATAACTATGGGAGCAGGAGATGTTGTAAATATCGGGGAAAACATACTTAAGAAATAGGTTATCCACACTTTCCACACAATTTTATCAACAAAAAACTCCTTTTTTGCCTTAGAAATTGCTTTTTTGCCTGTCCTTCTAATGCTATAATATGTCTACGTAACACTTAATCATGAGGGAGGACTGGCGTAACGTTATGAAGAAGCTGACATTGACCAATCACGCACAAGAGAAGACAACCGTACTGGAGAATGAATTCATCGACCATTATATGGCCGAGGCGAACGGAGAATATGTGAAGGTATATCTTCTTCTGCTGCGCCATCTGAATAATTCCGAAGGCTGCCTGAGCGTTTCTCAGATTGCAGATATGCTTGATGACACGGAGAAAGATGTCATCCGGGCGCTGAACTATTGGAAAAAGCAGGGACTGCTTGATTATGATACCGGGGAACTGGGTGCTGCATCTTCCACCGAGAAGGCTGCCGTAAAGCCTCCAGATGCTGTTCCTGATATCCCAGATCCGGCCGGAGGGGCTGCCGCGCCTGATACATCGTCAGCCGCCCAGAATATACAGCCGTACCGCAACCGCAAGGAACGGGAGGAGTTCAAGGAGCTTCTGTTCGTGGCTGAACAGTATCTTGGAAAGACATTATCTGCAACCGACATTGATACGATTACTTATTTTTACGACACGCTGCACATGTCTACGGATCTGATCGAATATCTCATCGAATATTGTGTAGAAAACGGACACAGGAGCATGCATTACATACAGAAGGTAGCGCTGTCCTGGGCTGAACAGAAGATCGCCACGGTCACCGAAGCCAAGGCCAGCACTATACTATATAACAAAAACTGCTATTCCGTACTGAATGCCTACGGAATCAAAGGCCGCGTGCCGGCCTCATCAGAGATTGCATTTATCCGCAGATGGAATGAAGAATATGGCTTTTCACTCGATATCATACTTGAGGCATGCAGCCGCACGATGAATACCATCCACCAGCCAAGCTTCGACTACACCGAATCCATATTGAAAAGCTGGCTCGCAAAAGGCGTCCGTCATTTAAAGGATGTGGAAGCCCTCGATGCAGAATATCAGCTTGAAAAAGAGCGGAAGAAGAAGGATGCAAAGACTGCCGCACCATCCGCCGGCAAGAACAATAAGTTCAACAATTTTGAAGGACGCAATTATGACATGAACGACCTGGAACGCAAGCTTGTCCAGTAAAAAAACAAGATAAAGGAGACTGCTGACATGGCTCTTTCGAATTCCCAGTACGAATTTTTAATGCGTGTATATGAGCAGAAACAGCTGGATAACGAAAGCCGTCTGCGCAGGCGGTACGAAGATGTATATCGCAGAATTCCAAAGTTGGAGGAGATAGATCATTCTATCTCCGCTTTTAGTGTCTCACAGGCCCGTAAGCTGCTGGAAGGGGACAACCTGGCCCTCTCCTCCCTCAAGGATAATATAACCCGGCTTTCCGCCAGAAAGCTGCAGTTGTTAAAGGAGAACGGATACCCGGAAAACTATCTGGAACTACAATACACATGTCCGGATTGTAAAGATACCGGCTACATAGGCAGCCGAAAATGCCACTGCTTTCAAAAGGCCATCGTGGACTTGCTATACACACAGTCTAATCTGCAGGAAATACTGGAAAAAGAGAATTTTTCCACTTTCTGTCTCGACTATTATTCAAATAACCACATAGACCCCGTAAAAGGACGTTCTTCCCGCGAAGCTATCGACACCGCCCTGAAGGCGTGCCATGAATTTGTGGATACATTTTCCTCAGAGTTCCGAAACATACTATTATATGGAGATACAGGGGTTGGCAAGACATTTCTTACGCATTGTGTAGCAAAAGAGTTGATTGATACCTCATTTTCTGTTATATATTTTACTGCGGCCCAGTTATTTGACGTATTCGCCAGAAATACGTTCGGAAAAAGGGAAGAGGCAAAAGATGACTCTTTCGAACATATCTACAGTTGTGACCTGCTGATTATCGACGACCTCGGCACAGAGCTGCCTAACTCATTTACAACATCACAGCTGTTCGTATGCCTGAACGAAAGGATACTGCGTCAGAAATCGACGATGATTTCGACAAATCTCGCACTCGAAGATCTGAAATCCATATATTCCGAGCGGACATTTTCACGTCTGAGCAGCAATTTCACTATGCTCCGGCTTACCGGGGACGATATAAGAATTCAAAAAAAATTATTAAACCTAGGAGGTACAAAGGATGTTACGCCGTAACGATCGTAATTTGGAAAATATACCGGTGGGGGCACTCGGCATCATAGCCCTGGACGGCTGCAAAGAAATGGGGAAAAGGGTCGATGATTATATCGTGAAATGGCGCCAGGAAGACGGGCCTGAGTACAAAAACGACATCGTATTCAATGGCTATGAGCGCGACACTTATCTTGTTAATGCCAAAGTACCACGTTTTGGTTCCGGCGAGGCCAAAGGTATCCTCGGCGAATCCGTCCGCGGAAGAGACCTGTACCTCATGGTTGATGTATGTAATTACAGCCTCACTTATTCACTGACCGGACACATGAACCATATGTCCCCGGACGACCATTATCAGAATCTGAAAAGGGTCATAGCCGCAATCGGCGGCAAAGGACGGCGCATCAACGTCATCATGCCGTTCCTGTATGAAAGCCGGCAGCACAAACGGAGCGGCCGTGAATCACTGGACTGTGCGCTGGCACTCCAGGAGCTTGTCAGGATGGGGGTAGACAATATCATAACCTTTGACGCCCACGACCCGAGAGTACAGAACGCCATTCCATTAAGCGGGTTTGAGACCGTCCGTCCGACCTACCAGTTTATCAAAGGTCTGCTGCGCCATTTCAAAGACCTTCAGATTGACAGTGAACACATGATGGCCATCAGCCCGGATGAAGGCGCGACAGAGCGGGCCATCTATCTTGCCAATGTCCTGAACCTTGATATGGGCATGTTCTACAAACGGCGCGACTATACAAAGATAGTGAATGGCCGCAATCCAATCGTGGCACATGAGTTCCTCGGCTCATCTGTAGAGGGGAAAGATGTAATCATCCTCGACGATATGATTTCCTCCGGCGACAGTATCCTGGATGTTGCAAGGCAGCTGAAGCAGAGAAAGGCAAAAAGGATCTTTGCCGCAGCCACTTTCGGTCTCTTTACAAATGGGATGGACAAGTTTGACAAAGCTTATGAAGAAGGCCTCTTCGACGCTATCCTGACGACCAACCTTATCTACCAGACACCACAACTGCTGGAGAAGCCATATTATATCAGCTGCGATATGAGCAAATACATTGCCCTGATGATAGATACGCTGAATCATGACGGCTCGATCAGCAGCATTCTCGACCCGAACGAAAGGATACAGAATGTAATCCAGAAATATGGCCGTGGTGAGGACATATAATGGGAGTTTAGTGAAGTGGCTGCGGACAGGGAGCCGGGTGGCATCTGCTCCGATGCGTACGAGGCTGCGACTTGTACACTAAGCATATAGTCAATTAAAATTATTGACTATATGCTCAGATTGAAGTCAAAGTGCTCCAACGCATGTATTGCTTCCAATCCGCCTCTCTTTTGAAGCATGCTTACCAGCTTCTTTAGATTCATGCAGGTGTAAGTAAGCCCGACCTTCATCTGCATCCGGGCTTTTCCTATCATCTGTGTGTAGAGCATGCCGTCTGTGCGTTGTAGGCAAAGACACTTATGTGCTCTCCTTTATGGAACCAGCGATATGCTACGTTCACTTCGATCTCCTTAATGGTCTTCCTCATGCTAGGGATACCATAAAGATATTGAATAAGGGGAATCTTGATCAGGGTAACGGGATCCATACTAGGCCTCCCCGTTGTCTGACTATGTTTATCCTCCACAAAATCATAGATGAAGCTCCAATCAATCGCCTTATCGATAAGCCGTAACATGTGATTCTGGGGAACCAGATCATCCATAGCAAAGAACTGTATTTGTCCTCTGTTTTTATCCACCTCTTCCGATATGTTTTTTCTTGATAGCCTCTTCAAAAGGTAGTGCCTTTGTGGACAGCTGGGCGAAGAAAAAGCCCGGCGTTAGCCGAGGCTTTGTATACAGTCTGAACACCAGATACTTACGCATCTGGTGTCCTGATGAATTTTATTAAACTAAAAAAGCCTATCATGATTAACATTTACAGAATCTGATGCCCATCTTGTCCAGCATCCGCGCTTCCCGCTCCTGGCAGGTAAATATAATCACCTGTCTTTTATTCTCTGCCAGCCACTTCAGCGTGTTCTCAAGCCTCACGTCATCATAGTAGACGAAGGTGTCATCCAGGATAACCGGGTACTCTTCCTCATAGAGGAGCTCTGCCGACGCCATCCGGAGCGCAAAATATGTCTGCTCGATCGTTCCGCGGCTCACCTGTTCCACGGGTATCTTCTTACCGTCAGAGATGAGGTTCATATGTAAGTTGTCCTCAACCACAAGCCTCGTATACTTGCCGCCTGTAATTGCATCTATAATCTCCGACGCCTTGTCGTCCAGGCGCTGTTCCAGCTCTTCCTGCATCTTCGCGGCAAGTCCGTTGATTCTCTCCATGGCAAGTCTGACCGCCTGGATATTTCTGTCTTGTTCTCTGGACAGATCGCTTACCTCGTCCAGTTCCTCAAGCTGTTCCTTCAGGTTATCATACTGCACCCGCCTCTCCTGCAGCTCTTCTCTTACATGATTCAGCTCCCACCTGAGCTTATCCAGTGGTATCTTCTCTTCCTCAGGCGTTATCTCTTCCAGAATAATCTCAGGCTCTGTCTTTACCGCCCATTTGTCAATCTTCATACGGTTCCATACATAGATGCCGCATAAGAGAAAAAGTATAATTGCCACAAGATAGTTCCAGGGTTTTGGAATGAGCGCGAAGGCAAATACGACGGCGACCGCGAACAGCACGATTTCAACCGGATGTATCCGCCATTTGTTCGGGCGGAGTTCATCGATCACACGCTTGTTTTCCGGCTCTTCCTTCCTTTGGTGCTCCTTTTCCCTTCTGTTCTCCAGTTCCTGGCTGATGCGCTCCTGCTCGCCCTCCAGGCGATGGACGTCTCGCCACACATACGATGCCTCCAGCTCAATCTTCTCTCTGCTGCGGTGCTTCCTTTGAAGCGCTTCCTTTGCCTTGCGCTCCTGTTCCCTCAGCCTGCCCTTCAATGCTTCCGTCGCTTTTTCCAGATTGATGTCACTGTTGCCGGTCGCGTAGTAATTCGACGCATAGTTTTTTAGCTCAGCCGCAAGGGGCTGCCCCGGTTCTGCTCTGAGCTGGCCTATAGACACTGTGTTCTCATAGCCGGACGTGGTAAGACCGCCAAGAATCATCTCCAGATCTCCATCGGCTACGGACAGCTCTTCTCCATCATCTTCGCATATTAGCTCTGCACTCCTTTGATACTTGTCAAAGTTCCTGCTGAGGCAGAATCTCTTTCCTCCACTTTCAAACTTCAGCATTCCAGAATAATAGTTGGGATTCTCCCACGGTTCGTACATGCTGAACGTGTCATTTACAGCGGCCCTTCCCCGCCCCCGTTCAAGCCCGAACAGCATGCTTTTAATAAATGTATGTATCGTGGACTTCCCTGACTCATTCCTTCCGTAGAACAGATTGATGCCCCCGGTAAGCTCCACGTCTTTGTCTTTCATTTTCCCAAAATTCTTTATAATCAGTTGTCGAATTCTCATTTAAAGCCTCTTCTCGTCTCCATCAATGCCTGCACGCCCTCACACAGAGCACGGTACTCGATACTTTCCTTATCTTTGTCATATAGATTCTGGATGAACTTTCCAAGTAGGTTTCCCTTGTTCTGTTCATATAATTTATCGAAATCATACGCAGGTTTCGTATTATCCGCAATCTCTATGATATTTCCGTAGGAATCCATATTCGTCAAATCGAATAATATCTCCGGATCCCGCTGCCCTGTCAATGATATTCTATACATGTTCTGAACCCCATTGTCTTCCACTGCATGCCGGATTGCCTCGCGCACGCCATATCCCGTCATATCCTCCGTCACAGGAACGTCCAGATGCACATACTCTCTCATGGCGCAGGGGAAGAACGCCGCCTTGCATGTATCTTCTGTTATCTCTCCCATAATATATCCATGCTTACCTGTGTCGTTCTTATCTATCGGTTCCAGCGCACCGCTGTAGTATGCCCTGTCCGGAACAAGTTCCTGGGGCTTATGGATATGTCCGAAAGCTACATAGTCATATCCAAGGGAGGCTATATCCGCCGTCTTGAACGGGATATGTTTCTCGTCACCCCCATGGGCCAGCAGTATCTCATATTTCTGCTTTTTCAATGGATATGCACTATCGTAAGCTCTTGCAGCATATTCTCTCTGGTCATAACTCAGCCCGTAGACTGCCAGCCTTAGCCGCGGAATCTCTATACAGGTAATATCCCTGCTTTGAATCATATGTACGTTCTCAGCCCAGGAAAATATCCTGTAATAGGAGTCCTTTTTCAGATAATCATGGTTGCCAGCTATGATACATATATCCGTATCCGGTATCCCGGCAAATAAAAAGTTTACTTCTTTTAATTCTCTGAGAAGCGGCTGCCGGTGGAACAGATCGCCCGCAATCAGAAGGACGTCCGCCTCTTCGGCCCTGCACTTTTCAATTATGCCCGCAAAACTATTCCATATCTCCTGTGTCCTGCTTTTGCTGTACGCGTTTCCTGCGTCCGGACTTGCTCCTAAATGTACGTCTGCGATGTGTATGAACTTCATCTGCTGCTCCTTCTTCCTCTATGTTCTTAGACGGCAGCGTCACGATAAACTGCGTCTTTATATCATCACTTTTCGCACGGATCAACCCTCCGTGAAGTTCGACGATTTCCTTTGCTATAGCCAGGCCAAGGCCGGCGCCTCCGGTGCCGCTCGACCTGGAACCGTCCACCCGGTAGAATTTTTCAAATATGGTCTGAAGCATCGTCCCGGGAATCTTATCGCCTTCATTGGTAAATATGATCTCGATATCTCCTCGCTTCATCTGTGCGCTAATCTGTATCTTCGTATGTTCATAGCAATATGCTATCGCATTTCTTAATAAATTGTCAAATACACGTGCCAGCTTATCCGGGTCACCATATACTACCAGATTCTCTTCTACCTGCACTTCACAAGCCAGCCGCTTCTCCTGCAGCACTCCGTAGAGCTCGTCTGCCAGCTGCTCGAGCATCATGGACAGGTTGATTTCAATCGGTTCCAGTTCTATATCCTGAAGGTTATACCTCGTGATATCAAAAAACTCATTGATAAGCTCGCCCAGACGGATAGACTTTTCCAGTGATACGTGGATGTACTTTGCACGTTCTTCTTCCGTCATCTCCGGGTGGCTGTCCAGCATCGTCAGGTAGGCCACGATAGAGGTAAGAGGCGTTTTCAGGTCGTGGGCCAGGAACACGACGAGGTCATTCTTCTTCTTTTCCCCCTCTTCCGCTTCCAGCTCCTGCCGCTTCAGCGTGGCTTTGATCTCATTCAGCCTGATTTCAATTGGCTTCAGCTCTGTGATGAGGTGGATTGGCTCCGTGGAATCCGACAGTATGTTCTCAATCCCCTCTCCAACCTGGTCCAGATATTTTGTCATCTTCGAAAGTGCCACGTAGAAGAATAACGCAAATAAGAGCAGAAAACCAACTATCATAAAGAAGGTCTTATTGTTTCCAATCAGCCTCCAATATAAATCGATTGCCGTCTGCTCTTTTATATTCAGATCCATCATGATACTGACGAATGTCTTGGCAAAGCTGTCGTTATAGATACCGTCAATCACATAATTCAGTATAAATCCGCCCACCAAAACAGTGAGTGCCGTGACCAGCACCGTCTGCAGCAGGATACTGAATTTTAACTTCCGATAATTATTCTTCAACCTTATAACCTACTCCCCATACTGTCTTGATGAAATCGGATTTTCCGGTAGGCGCGCTCATCTTCTCCCTCAGATGCCTGATATGCACCATCACCGTATTGTTGCTGTTCTTATAATATTGTTCATTCCACACCTTTTCAAACAGCTCTTCTGAACTGATAACCTTTCCTCTGTTCTCGCAGAGCAGCCAGAGTATATCAAATTCAATAGGAGTAAGCGTGAGCGGAACTTCATTATAGACGCACTCATGCGACGTCCGGTTCAGGAAGAGCCCTCCGAAGTCCAGGATATCTCCCTCTTCCCTGCTTCCGTCGTTATATTGTGTACACCGCCTCAGCTGTGCCTTCACACGGGCCACGAGCTCCAGCGGGTTGAACGGCTTTGGAATATAGTCGTCCGCCCCCATCGTGAGCCCCGTAATCTTGTCCATATATTCTGTCTTAGCCGTCAGCATGATGACCGGAAATGTATACTTCTCACGAATCTGTTTCAGAATCTGGAATCCGTCTATGTCCGGAAGCATAATATCCAGTATTGCCAAATCAATCTTCATGCTGCCGATGTAATCGATCGCTTCCTGCCCGGTATAGCATTTGTGTACATCGTACTGGTCACTCTGCAGATAAAGTTCTATTACATCTGCGATTTCCTTTTCATCATCTACTACTAATATATTCATACTTACCCTCCAGGCAACTTACAGCTCGCAGTTGTTGACTGTTCTTGGAAATGGGACGACGTCGCGGATATTGCCCATGCCCGTCAGGTACATGATACACCGTTCGAATCCGAGCCCGTATCCGGAATGTCTTGTAGAACCATACCTTCTGAGGTCGAGGTAGAATTCATAATCCTCTTCCTTGAGATCCATCTCTTTCATCCTTGCAAGCAGCTTATCATAATCGTCTTCTCTCTGGCTTCCTCCTATGATCTCCCCGATTCCCGGCACTAGGCAGTCGACCGCCGCAACCGTCCTGCCGTCATCATTCTGCTTCATATAGAATGCCTTGATCTCCTTCGGGTAATCTGTCACAAAAACCGGACGCTTATATACTTCTTCTGTCAGATAGCGTTCGTGCTCCGTCTGAAGGTCTGTTCCCCATGATACCTTATATTCAAACTTATCGTTGTTCTTCTCAAGAATCTCTACCGCTTCCGTGTATGTGACCCTCGCAAATTCGGAAGAAACGACATTTTTCAGCCTGTCAAGGAGTCCCTTGTCCACAAAAGAATTAAAGAAACTGATCTCTTCCGGCGCGTTTTCCAGCACGTAATTGATTACATACTTGAGCATCGCCTCCGCCAGCATCATATTGTCATCCAGATCTGCAAATGCCATCTCCGGCTCAATCATCCAGAATTCAGCGGCATGCCGCGTCGTGTTGGAATTCTCCGCCCGGAACGTCGGCCCGAACGTATATATATTGCGGAATGCCTGTGCATATGTCTCACCGTTGAGCTGTCCGCTGACCGTCAGGCTCGTCTCTTTTCCGAAGAAGTCCCTGGAATAGTCTACATTTCCCTTCTCGTCCTTCGGCGTATCCTCAAGATCAAGCGTCGTGACACGGAACATCTCCCCGGCTCCTTCACAGTCGCTTCCTGTTATAATCGGCGTATGGACGTAGACGAAGCCTCTCTCCTGAAAGAACTTGTGGAGTGCATATGC
Organism: Extibacter sp. GGCC_0201; assembly: GCF_017566055.1. NCBI lineage: Bacteria > Bacillati > Bacillota > Clostridia > Lachnospirales > Lachnospiraceae > Extibacter > Extibacter sp. GGCC_0201. The sequence goes on from NZ_JABFCH010000011.1 coordinate 40,684, forward strand.
CGTAAGGGAACGCACACGGAATACTGCCTGGAATGTGTTCGTCCTAGGCCGCAGATGTGCTATCGTACGCAGATATTCAAAACTGTGGCGTTTCTTCTGGAGCGGATAGTCTGGTGCAGATGCTCCCTCGATCTCGACCTGTTTTGCCTGTATCTCAAATGGCTGCTTCGCCTGTGGCGTAGCTACGAGCGTGCCTGTCACGATGACAGCGGCTCCTACGTTGAGGCGGGATATCTCATCAAAATTATCCATCGTATCATGGTACACTACCTGCAGAGGTTCGAAAAAGGTTCCGTCATTGACAACAATGAATCCAAATGCCTTGGAATCCCTCAGGCTGCGCACCCATCCCCCGATTGTAATGTCCTTGTCCAGGTATTCTTCTCTGTTTTTATACAATTCTCTGATAGTTATCAAATCCATACCAATTTACTCCTTTATATTATTCATGTTGTCATTATAACACATCCGTCAAGGAGGGTGAATTGAAATTTACATTAAGCCTAGAATACACGCCGTATTGCCACACCCATTTGTAGAAAGTAGGTGACTAAATGCCAAGTAACGACAAAAAAACTAAATTCCTGCTGCCAGATATGCGTGACACAATTAATAGTACCTTCGTGAAATGAGCCTGTGATAGCCGTTTACTGCATTTATAACATTATGATACTTGATGTTTTACTATAAATGTAGTATATTATAGACATAAAGAGAACAACCGCCCACAAAGTGGTTAGCCTCAAGAGTTAAGTAATTGCCTTACGGCAACCGCCTATCCTGCTGCGAACAGGGTAGGCATTTTTATTTTCGCTTATTGTTCCTATCTATGTAGGTAAGCAGCGCAATCAGGAAAATCCCGAATGTCAACATCAAAGAAATTGCGTCCGATATCTCCATCTGCACCACCTCCCCTCTTCTATGAAGTCCGGGAGGCTACCGCCCTGTATACGGTTGTTCTAATCAGAGTGTAGCACAACTCATCCTATCCCTCAACACCATTTTACGGCTTGATTTTCTCTCCCCTTCATGCTATACTACAAATCGCTGTACATACCGTATCCACTGGTCTGGCAGCTGCCAATTACCGTGTGTTCGAGACCTTCCACACGTAAAACAAAACTAAAGGAGAAAGAAAATGAAAAGCAAGAATATCTCAACTATGACACAGGCGGCCATGATAGCTGCCATCTATGTGGTGCTCACTTATGTATTTGCACCGTTCTCTTTCGGAGAAGTACAGGTAAGAATCGCAGAATCGCTTACCATCCTGCCACTATTCACTCCAGCCGCAATCCCCGGTCTGTTTATAGGATGTCTCATCGGGAACATACTCGGCGGCGCCATACTCCCGGACATCATCTTCGGAAGCCTTGCCACCTTGCTTGGGGCCATATTCACATACCGTCTGAGGAACAAGAACAAGATTCTGGCACCAGTACCTCCTATCGTGGCCAATACTGTCATCGTACCATTTGTTCTGCGCTTCGGCTACGGCGTAGCCCTGCCGATTCCGCTTATGATGCTGACAGTCGGTATTGGGGAGGTTGCTTCCTGCGGTGTACTGGGGATGGTCCTCTACTATGCATTGAACAAATACAAAAATATGGTTTTTAAACCCTGCTGTTAAAATAGGGACACGTCAAAGCGAAAAGGGGACGGAGGTTTTTCAAAAAACCTCCGTCCCCTTTTCGCTTTGACGTGTCCCTATTTTACATATCCGATATACGCGTGCCCGCTTCCTTGAGTCATTGCATCAATACTATCATATGACGCATTCTTTTTCTCTCCGCTCGCCGTATCTATATAGCTTATTGTGCTTTCTGTATAGCCCGTGAGTATTATGGAGGAGGATGCATTTAGCATCGCTATGACCGGTATGTCCTGATTGATGACATAGAGCAGTTCTTCCGCTGAGCATCCGGTATAGTCCATCCCCTTCTCCTTTGATATATCATTCATGACGTCTATGGGCGCCTCTCCATTACTCAGCCGGTCACGGATGGTCTGAATCTCATTGTCCTTTCCGTTGATTGCATACTGCAGGTCTCTGTTGCCCCTTTCCCATATATAAGACTGCCGCGATGACACGACGACGCCATTAAATTGATTGGCTTTCTGTATTGCAGCACCTGCCTTTTCGTATATGCCCCGCAGCTCGCCGTATCCGTATACATAGCACTTATCAGACCCACCGTCATCGTCGAACGTTATGGTAGTCGGATTTTCATACAGCACTTGCTTTGGCTTCAGCACTTTCGGCTCTTTGTCAGATATTCCGTCCGCATAGGTCAGCCTGTACTGCGTCTCCTTCAGCTCTGTCACATAAGATTCCGGATAGATATTACTTTCTTCTTTTTCCTCGTTGTTCGTAATATAATCATCAGTAGTACCTGTATACGCATCTCCCTCTTTCCTGACTCTGGAAAGGGTAATCATGTTCTCTTCAAACTGTGCGTCCAGCACATATATATCCTTTTGCTCATAAGTCTTAACGACTTTGCTCTTGCTGTTTTGTATTTCAACCTTATAAAGAGGCACCACCGTCTCACCGGAAACGGTTTTTCCCGTGTCGGCCATTCTGGCAGCTCCGTACACGAAATCATTATTAACGAATCCAAGGGGACGTACAACTTCTCCCTCTTCACATGTCACCTTACGTTTCTTGCCGTTTGCAAAATTGATGACCTGTATTTCGGATGCTTCTGTCAGACTGCCGTTGGATTGGTATGCAATCATATGTCCGTCATCGGATACCACATACTGCCCTTCCTTCAGACCTTCCACGATAACCTCTTTCTTTTCTTTTCCTTTCTTTTCTACATTAACTTCATAGAGGTTTCCCTCCACCATGACATAGAGCATATCCTTCTCGACATTGTAGTAGACGAATCTGCCAAGCTCATAAGCCGCTGTCCCGTATGATTTGTCGCTTGCGATAAATGCCTTCTCTTCCACGGAATTCTGGTCTATATTATAATAGTAGATGGCAGCCCCGACTTCACCTTCATGCTCTCCCCTGTTCATATAGCCATATACTGCGAATGTCACATTCCCGTCGTCGTCCGACGCCAGCAGCTTTACCTCATGCTTCGCCGTCAGGCTCCTTATATCCGAATTCTCCGCATCGGAAAAGCTGAACACGAGGGAAAGCTCATCTGTATCTTTGTTATAATTCCACAGCTCGTCCGCCTGCACGAAGGAAACGATGCTGCCGTCGTCGCTCACCATATACTGTACGTCATGTGGCGTAATCCCGAGCAGGACTCCCTTCTCACTGAGCACCTTCTTCGTCGGATCGAAAATCTGCTCCATTGTCCTGTCATAATCGAGCAGATAGGTTTTCTGAGCATCTGCAATGTGCCGGACACGGAAGAATTCCTTTGCCTTATACACATCTTCCTCATTCTCCTCTCCGTTGCAGCGCACTTTATATTCCAGCTGTACGGAAGTATACGTGCTGTTGGTCTCCTTGATATACCAGCGTTCCCCTCCTTCCACGGAGGGCTCCAGGCTCCCCCATGTCACCTGGTTATAGTCAGAATGGATGGTCACATGCTGAAATGTGGTATTATCTCCTTCTTCATTTGGTTCGATTGCCGTTCCGATACCCGTCCCTTCCGCCTTGGCCAATGCATTTTCATGAAAATCGCTGATATAGTTGAGACATTCGGCAACATAATCATTGGAGGAGTCAACGATACGGGTATAAAAATATACCGACTTATCGCCATCCAGGCTAAGCACAATCTCCAATACCCTCTCTTCGGAGAGAAGGTTCTCTCCGGCCAGTTCCAGGCTGGCACTTTTCCCCGCCTTTTTCACCTTCTTCTCCAGCAGCTTGTCCTTACCATCCAAAGTATACACTGTATACTTAAGTCTGTTGATCTTATTGTCATATGCTTCAATATTCAGATCCAGCGTCTGGCCGTCCACCGGGGTAATCGTATCTCTCATGGCCGGGATGTCCATTTTCCTGGCATAACCCGACAGTAGGTTCACATTAAATCCATTGCAGGAAAAAGATACCTGCGGATAGGTCGTGGCTCCCATATCCGCTGTCATATTATCGTTTCCCCGGTTCGTAAAATAACTGAATATAAGTACAGCCGCAATAAAGACTGCCAATAATATACCCGCGTTTATCAATCGGTTTTTTATGTTCATCACAGTTCCCCTTTTTCATCTAACAACCTGCCCAAGGCTGGTGATACATGAAGAAATTCTTCACATATATCTATTGTATCCTGATTCTCCCCTTTTCTTCCTGTCTTTACTGCACGAATCAATATATTTTTCGGCGTATGCTCCATGTCTATAAATTCCAGAATCTGGGTATCGTAACCTTCCCGTTCCAGATACTGCGCGCGCAGCCCGTCAGTGACGAGCGCTGCAAACCGTTCTTTCAGAAGTCCGTACTTCATAACCGGCCCAAGCACGTCATTCTTCACCTGCGCGTTCAGTTCATGCTGGCAGCACGGAACAGACAGGATAACCTTTGCATCCCACCGGACGGCCTTCGCCAGTGCAAAATCTGTCGCCGTGTCGCACGCGTGGAGGGTGACGACCATATCTACCTTCTCCACCCCTGTATAATCTGCAATGTCTCCCTCTAAGAAACGAAGCTTGCTGTATCCATATTTTTCACTTAACTCATTGCAGCGGCGGATTACATCGCTTTTTAAGTCAAGCCCGATAATCCTGACATCATACCCTTTCAGCTCATGCAGATAGTAATACATTGCAAAGGTCAGGTAAGACTTTCCACAGCCGAAGTCAAGAATCGTAACCTCTCTTTCCCTTTCGAGCTGAGGGAGTATATCTTCGATAAACTCTAGAAACCGATTAATCTGCCGGAATTTGTCAAATCTGGAGCTTATAACCTTCCCTTCCTCTGTCATGACTCCCAAATCCGTCAGGAATGGAACCGGCACCCCTTCCCTGAGGATATACTGTTTTTTCCTGTTATGGCTTATATCCGCAGATATAGATTCCTTTTTCTGAGTCTTTCTCTTGACAGTGACTTTCCCCTTTTTGCTTATGAGCACAGTATACAGCGCTTCCGTAGTCTCAAGCTGCATCTGTTTCATAGACTCCATCTGTCCGGCTATGACCTCCCCGGCTTCTTCCATGTCCACATTCTGATGGAACGCCTGGTTTCCCCTGAACATCTCAAGCTGAATCATCCGTTCACCCTTGATCAGGACCGGACGTACCTTCACTTTGGACCATCCTTCCCGCGTTCTGGGATTGCTCAGCACAGCATGTATAAACATATCATTTAAGTTTTCCGCTAATAGTCTTCTTATCTCTTCCATAATAGTATATTGTACTGTTTTTTCCACATATAAGCAAGTTGGGGACGGGGTTTTTTTAAAAAACCCCCGTCCCCAACTTGGAATCATGGTGTCCCTAATTCGTTTCACCCTGTCCCTCTTCGTTTTCGGCTGCTTTTGCAACTCGAGGGAAGGTTATGGTCACTTTGAACAAGTCTCCGTCCAGATACAGGTCAAAGGTGCCGCCCTGCATCGTTGTCAGGCTTTTCGCAATGGACAGTCCGAGCCCGCTGCCTTCTGTGCTTCTTGACACGTCACCGCGCAGGAATCGTTCCGTCAGCTCATCAGCAGTAAAGTTAAGCGGCTGGTCCGATATGTTCTTCAGGCTGAAGATTACGGTCATCTCCGTCACACTCAGGTCCGCATAGATTCGGGTGCGTTCCATCGCATATTTTGCCGCGTTGTTGTATATGTTTTCAAGTACGCGCCACATGCGGCGTCCATCGGCATGTATGATAGCCTCCTCTTCCGGCAGGTTCAGGACTTCGTTTAGATTTCTCTCGGTGAACTTCTCTTCAAATTCTCCACTCGTCTGCTGTATCATTTCCACAAGGTTGATATTCATCAGGTCAAGCGTTATATTCCCGGAGCTTACCTTCGAGGCTTCGACGACATCTTCCGTCAATGTCTTCAGCCGCTGTGCCTTGGCCTCCAGAACTTCCAGATATCTCTGTATCTTCGGGTCTTCCAGGTGTTCCATCTTAAGCAGGTCAATATAGTTGATGATGGAAGCAAGAGGTGTCTTGATGTCATGGGAGACGTTCGTTATCAAATCCGTCTTCAGCCGCTCACTCTTCATGCTTTCTTCCAGCGCGGCATCCAGACCTTCCCCGATTGAGTTGACCCGTTCCGCCAGCATCAGCTGCTCGCCTTTCAGACCGTCAAGCGGTATCTTATAATTGACTTCTCCCGCAGATATATGTTCGATACCGGACCGGATCTTCTGTCTGGTAATGGACATCTGTACCAGATAGATAAATGCCGCCGCCTCTACGGCCAGCATTACCAGGAACCAGAACCAGTTTACGATTGCACCGCTCAGCACGGCAAGCCAGTGTACGAAGCCAAACAGGAAGAACAGTATAACCGTCTTCCACACGAAGTGCATGTTGACAAACAACTGTCTGATAAAGCTGAGCAGGCCCCTTACGATGCTGTTGTTCCACACCGTTCGCGCCTTGATTCTGCGGACAAGGCTCATATATCCAATCAGGAACAGGCCGCATGTGTAGGCTGCGACGATACCGCTGCGCACGACGCCGGGCATTGCGTTATAGCTGTACACGGCCAGTGCATACGTATCGCTGTAATCAGGAACCTGACCGATAAAGTAATCAGAGATGCCACTTCCCACCAGCAGCACAGGCCCTATCCACAGCAAGATGACGAATGCAGCCGCCAGTTCCGTCTTCCACCGGTCAAACCAGTTCAAGTGCAGTTCCTCATCCTTGATATTTCTGCCTGCAATGATAGTCAGCCATACGATTCCTGTCAGAAACAAAATCGCCGCCGCCAGCCCAAGTATCGCTATGCCCTGCATGCGGGAGCCATACTTTTCATATATCTGATTCTGCGAATAGAAGCTGTCCTGAATCGGGTAGGATGTATCCACGCCGACCGCATACACAAAATTCTCTTCCGCAGGCCCGCTGTACTGTATCAGGTCTTTCCAGGTAGACGCGTCTTCGTTGTCGATGTTAGAGTTAAAATCAGACAGCTTTGGCTTCACGATGAGATATTTTCCACTTTTAGATATTATCTTCAAACTTTCTTCTAGCTTGTTAAAGTCTCTTAATTCTTCTTTATTCGTATAGACTTTCCTGCCTGCTGTATCCGCATACAGGTAGACAAGGTTCGTGTCTCCTTCCCTCCAGTTGCTTTCCCAAGTCTCATATGTCTGGGTATAGTCATAGACTGTATAGATGCTGCTCTCCAGCATCTGGAAGATGTCATTGAGCTTGCCGTTCCAGTTTGCATTATCATTGGCAATCTCAAGCAGATTCGCGGCACCGATAGGTGCATACTTTTCATCAATCTGATACCCGTCATAGTTCCAGCAGTCTATGAACTCAATCTTGCCCTCCCGGTTCTGGAGCCCTTTGAATCTGGATTCCGTCTCGGTGCTGTACATAACCTCGCTCCGTCCCCCGTTGCGCAGTTCATACAGAATCTGGTCAGAAGTGATCTCCTCGCCGTTACTGTTGCTGGCAATGACAAAGCTCAGCTCCCCGTCATTGATCAGCTGCTCTAACTGTGTAAAATAATAGTAGCGAAATGTCCCATCCGACCTCTTGCACACGATTATCGGCTCTAGGTTATCGTTCTCGTTCATGACACGCCCGTCTGAGTACGCCGATCCTTCCGCCCACTTTTCCAAGTCCCCCAGCTTATAGGCCAGGCCGCTGCTGTTTTCATTGCTGATCTTGTTATTATCATAGAATTCTTTTAGGTCCACCACACGTTCGGGGTCAAATTTCCCTTCTGTCTCAAACAGCCCCCGTGTACCGATGCCTTCCAGTATCTCAGACGTCGCTGACTGCAGCTGCCCGCTGAAAGCTGTAGAATCCTCAAATCTCCTGGCCGCATGCCCCGAAAACAGATCCCCCATCAAAGCAGGGTACGTCAGGACCCAGACCAGGCTGGCCACCGTCACCACTGCCAGGACATGCTCTGCTACGATCAGTATCCCTTTCGTCAGGTTGGCCTTATACCATTGATTCATATTAACTCCCTTCTAAAGCTTCTCCACCTTATACCCGACTCCCCAGACCACTTTCAGGTAACGCGGCTCCTTCGGATTGATTTCTATCTTCTCCCTTATATGTCTGATATGTACCGCTACCGTGTTATCTACTCCTATGGCGTCTTCATTCCAGATATTCTCATATATCTGGTCAATGGAGAACACTTTTCCCTGATTTTTAACAAGCAATAATAAAATGTTGTATTCGATCGGGGTAAGCTTTACCTGTTCACCGTCAACCGTGACCTCTTTTAGGTCGTCATTGATAGACAAGCCTCCAACCTCATATACCGCCTGGCTCTCACCACTTACCGTACTGCCAAGCTGCGTATATCTGCGCAGTTGAGATTTGACTCTTGCCACAAGCTCCAGCGGGTTGAATGGTTTCGTCACGTAATCATCCGCTCCCACATTAAGCCCAAGTATCTTATCCGCATCTTCCGACTTGGCAGACAGGATAATAATAGGCATATTGTTTTGTTCCCGCATCTTAAGGGTGGCTCTGATACCATCAAGCCTCGGCATCATGACATCGATAATCAGAAGGTCTACCTTCGCTGACTGCAGCACTTTCAGTGCCTCTTCCCCATCATATGCTTTTAATACCTCATAGCCTTCCTGTGTCAAATATATATCGATTGCTTCCACAATCTCTCTGTCATCATCACATACTAATATTTTAGACATTTTCATCACCTCCCTTATACTATACAAGATTAACAGAGAATTTTTAAGAGCTTCAACAGAAATTTCTTAAGATTGTATGAAAAAGGCCCGAATCCCCGAAGGATTCAGGCCTTGATACCCGCCGGACAGCAATGGTCCGGACAGACAAGATAATGCGGCTCCATACCTGGAGACAAATAGACGTAAACACCGGATCCCGCCGCATGTGCTTACAGGGCTACGTCACAGACAGCCACCGGCACCCGCGCTATTACTATTTCTCAACCCGCAGATGAACCACGTCCTGGATATGGACACATTCCCAGTTTCATCCCATAGCATCACCAGATTCCAAAATCAAATAACAAAACCAGCCATTTGGCCTTAATGCACAGCCATGTCCCCGGACTAATCATTTTTCCCGCTGCCCTCACCAGATACCCAGATCTCCCGAGCCGATATTTATATCCCCGAATGAGCCAGCATTATCTTTCTATATAATAACGTGCTTTTATCTACTTAACAATATTTTTATGTCATATAATAATATTTTAATGATTTATACTTTGATTGTCGTCCCCGCATATATAAGATTTGGATTCGAGATACCGTTCAGCCTCTGTAGCTCCGCCACGGTGGTGCCAAAGCGCAGCGCTATGCCGCTGAGCGTATCGCCGGGCTTTATCGTGTAATATCTCGCGGATGTTTCCTGATACCCAACCGGTATCCTTATCTCCTGTCCCGGAAATATCAGGTTGGGATTCTCTATATTATTATAGGAAGCAAGCGTCTCGTAGGACGTTCCATACCTTGCCGCGATACTGCTCAGGTTGTCTCCCGGCTTGACCGTATATATGATTACATCTGTCGGGGAGGCAGCCGGCGGCACAGGTGTGGTGACTTCCCTGTTCATTTTGTTAAGACCGGCCCGGGAGATGACATTAGCCAGATCATAATACGCAATATTCTGATCCACATTGCCCGAGATGCCGCTGATGCGGCCCGCATCGCTGTACTGCCATATTGCCATGCCCCGGATAGATGGTGCCGACGCATACTGTGCATACCACAATGCATATTTCTCCCTCAGTGATGCGTCAAACATGCGGTTTAAAAAGTCCAGGTTGCTGTAGTACATGGCAAAGAACCCAAGCTGCTCCACCCTGCTGCAGAAAGCGGTTACCAGGCTGGTTGCAAGCTGCCGTGTTACCGTCACTCCCTGACCTGCCGCATAATTTACCGATGCGCTTTCGAAGTCAAAGCAGACCGGATACTGTACTTCATAATCTTCTATCGCCTGTATACAGTAATCCGCCTCTTTCCGCGCCATATCTTCTGTATATGCATAAGAAAACCAATATACGCCAAACGGAATGCCCTGCCTGTTGCATTCCTTTGCATTCCTTCTAAATTCCGGGTCAAGATTGCCCTGTCCATATCCGGCACGTATCATTACAAACTGAGTCCCGGAGCCTTTCACATCCGCCCAGTTGATACTGCCCTGAAATTCACTTACGTCTATACCATGAATGCTCATATTATTTACCTCAATACTTTTTTATTATTTTATGCTTCATTTTGAATAATGTGTCGAAACTTAAAATCCTATGAGTTATGATATAGCTGGTGTGTTCATTCACATCAGAAGTTTTTCAATGTGAGGTATGTCTGTATGGGGGAAAGTTACCATGAAAGAACAAAAAATCCAACGATTGGTCCGCACGCTTGGTATAGGTGCAACTTACCGGGGATACCGGTATCTTAACTATGGTATTCAACTGTGTATGCAAGATGAAAATTATCTTCTGTCCGTCAGCAAGCTGCTCTATCCTCAGATAGCCAAAGAGTATCAGGCTACAAGCAGCAGTGTGGAACGGGATATCCGTACTGTCATCAACGTCTGTTGGGAGAAAGGGAACCGGCAGCTCCTGGAGGAGATATCCTTGCGCCCATTATCTGCCAGGCCGACGTCCAGCGTATTCCTGGATATACTGGTCGACCATCTGAGGCAGAACAGTTCGGATACAAAATAACATAACAGCCTGACATAACTTTCCTTTACCCTCACTGACGGGCTGGAAAAAGACGAAGGTATGTCTTTGCCAGCCTGCCTTTTACCCAATGATGCCGTATTCACTCTTTCTTTCTGACTTCTTAAGATGGGCTTAAGGAATTTTCGATTTCTTTTAGATATTTAACATACTTTAGACATATTTATCCATTATACTTAAAGTCAGATAGTTGAACAACACACAACTATCTCCCCCCTCATAAAGTAACGCACCAGACAATCTGGTGCCGCACTTTACTCTCATTCCTTTAGATAACTATAAAAATAACGAAACCCGTTAACCATATGGCTAACGGGTTTTCGCTGTTCAGACCTTTGATGAATTTCCTCTTCGGTCAAATTCCGGTCAAATGGTTCTAAAGAAATTTGCACTCTCTTAGTTTCTCTAAATAATCTCTTTATATAAGGTCTGTAGTTTGTCCATTTTAGACTTTGCCTTGTCGTTTGTCACATGTGTATACAAGTCTAACGTAATGGCAATTGAATAATGTCCTAGAAACCCCTGCACCACTTTAGCGTCAATTCCTGCTTCAAAACATCTTGTTGCAAAGGTATGTCCCAATGCATGCGGATAGAAATGCTCTATTGGTTCAAACTCAGTCTTGCTTTTTTCTGCTCGTTTCTGACGTTCCTTGTTGATTGCTTTTTCAATCCAGCATCGCTTGAAAAGAGCGTTCTGTAATGGGTTTACCATTTTTTCCAGCAAAAACAAGATTCTTGAACCCCTCAAGAGGTTTCCATTCAAGGCTTGATAACTGCATTTTTTTTAACTGGATACGCTGACGCTTCAACGCTTTGTATACACTATCCTGCATCAGAATTTTTCGTATACTATTCTTCGTTTTCGGTGTTTGATATTTAAAAGTATAAACAAGAGGACTTGCAAGGCTGTGACCTTTCAAGTCCTCTTATACATCATGGTGGTACTGGTTGCGTCCGTTCCGTAAAGGAATGCCCTACGGCATCTCGGCTTCGCCTTATTTCTTTATCTCATTAGGAAAACACCTCATATTTTTAAAAAATCAAACTTTATTTTTCTATCAGTCCCTCATCATCTATTTCATTTAATATAATTTGAGTATTATCTGCAAAATTATTCTTAGTAATTAAATAAGACTCACCTCTAACATTTTCAAATCCGCAAAATTGATTAGACAAAATTGTTTCTCCCTCTATTATCCTCCCAATATTAAAACGATTACTAAGTGTTCCCTCTCCAATTCGAATAATTTCTTCTTGAATTTTATTACCAGTAGAGTCTCTACGATACTCAATATCTACCTTTTCATTTATAGGTTCTACCTTCTCTGCCACATATTTAATAATTTCGTCATCTGTCATTTTATCAAGTTCTTCAAAAGTAGGTTGCCAATGTGCCTTTCCATCACCATAATAAAATCTATATGTTGTCACATTACCTTCTTCTACAATATAAATAGCCTCTACATCTTCATTATATGCCATTTCATGAGTATAATACCAGAGTCGCTTTTCACTTTTATTGAATAACTCTGAAACTTTTATTTCTGATTTTTCCTTATTATTATTGCTCCCCTTTTTTCTACTTTCAGTAATACTTCCTTTGTCTTTTGCACTAAACTCATTTCCCGCTTTTTTAGTATTGCACCCCGAAATCGCTATCATCAAACCTGTAAATAAGATTATCACGGCTGAAATATATACTCTCTTTTTTTTCATAGTGCTTCCTCCTCTTTTATTGTGTAACTATATAGTAGCATTTTCATCTTTTGAATGCAACTGAATGGTAGTATTTTTTTGAGGTGAGACAATGAAATTTTTTCGATTAGAAAACTTAAGAATAGATAATGATTTAACTCAAGCTGAAATTGCGATATATCTTGGATGCCAACGTGAAGTATACAGACGTTATGAAAAAGGCACAAGGCAAATTCCTGTTGATTTTCTAATTAAGCTGTCAGAATTATATAATGTAAGCATTGATTATTTAGTAGGCATTACAAATGAAAAAAAGCCTTATCCTAAAATTATGTGATGTATAAGCTAATCAAAATTCATACATATTGCCATTCCTTTTTTGTTCCGGTCAAATTTTGGTCAAATCAGGAGAAATAAATATAATAGCTTATGTGTTGATTGAATTCATAAGAGCCCGGATTTCCGGGCTTTGTAGCATATTATAATACGACATAAACCAGTTCGATAGTCCCTCATTCCTTTAGATAACTATAAAAATAACGAAACCCGTTAGCCATATGGTTAACGGGTTTTCGCTGTGCAATTATATTTTCAAAAGATACACTCGTTCCATTCTGTGTCAGCATCGCTAATCCCCAATCTCGTCTTCTCTCATCCGGAGCCCTGCCGTACTTGTAACCGGAAGAGAAAATACAATCGCCTTCTCTTTGCTTTCAAGTCCTGCCTTCTCCATAACCGCCTTCATAATCTGATTCTTATCTTTTGTCTTCGTGACAATCAATATGATTTCTTTCTCCGCTGCCAGAGACACGCCCAAAAACTTTTCCGCACTATCCATGCCGGTCCCTTTTGCGTGGATTACCGTACCCCCGCCGGCATTCGCGCTTCGCGCCGCATCCATGACGGTATCAATGCATCCCTGGTTCGCGATAATCACCAGCAGTTCATAATCCGTTTCTCTCAATATCGTCTCCTCCTCTTTTTCATACTCATGGTTCTGAATCAAATATTGAAGCACCTTTTTGCCGCCGACGCTGCTGAGCGGAATGATAAATGCAATCCCCGTTCCCGGCACGTCGATCTGCATATTGATGATCAGGCCTCGTTTCAGCTTTCTCCACATCTCTTCCGTGACTATAGAAAAAGAAATCATCTTCTCAGATGCCTCCAGGCCGAAATAGTCCAGAACGGCACTGTTTGCAGTCCCCCTGCCGAGCGTGCCGAAGACGACCATATGGTCATTCTCCTTATAAAACTCCTGGAATTTATGTTTCATGGCGCGGTTCGTTATCGCAACCATCATATAAAGCTTACTCATCGTGTCCTCCTTTACAGCTCAATTATGTCGCTGTCATCAAACGCCTCCAAAGGGATAACAGGTATCGTCTCTTCCGCAGTATCTGCAGCTGCGGTTCTCTTCTCCTGCAGCTGATAGACGAAGCCGAGGATCTGGATCGTAATCAGGGGCGTCATGGCAACCATGGCAACGACGCCAAATGCGTCTGTCACGATATCCCCTCCTGCGGCCTCACACGCTCCCACTGCAAATGGCAGCAGAAAGGTGGCGGTCATCGGCCCGGATGCTACCCCGCCAGAGTCAAACGCAATGGCTGTAAATATCTTCGGAACGAAAAATGACAATACGATAGCCACCACATATCCCGGTATCAGGAACCAGAGTATCGATATCCCTGTCAGCACCCTGACCATGGCAAGCCCCAGTGATACGGCCACTCCTATGGACAGGCTGTATCCCATCGCCCGGCCGGATATGGCGCCCGATGTCAGCTCCTCTACCTGCTCCATCAGCACATAGACAGCGGGCTCGGCCTTGACGATAAAGTATCCGATCACCATTCCTATCGGGATGATGATCCATCGGTATGGCAGGCCTGCTATGATCTGACCGAGATAATTGCCGGCGGGCATAAATCCTATATTGACTCCTGTGAGAAACAGGAAGAGCCCGATATACGTAAAGACGATTCCTATTGATATCTTCAACAGCGTCTTTTTCTTAAGATGAAGAGAAATAATCTGGAAAAACACAAAAAACAGGACGATAGGCAGCAGTGAAACCAGCATCTCTTTCATGTAATGTGGAAGCCCGGATGAAAACAGGCGCCACATCTCCACGGAATTGTCGGCATCAGGAATCGAGGTCTGCGTATATGAATTACCGGTCGGATTATATATCATGCCGAGAATAAGGACTGCCAGGATGGGACCTACGGAGCAGAGCGCAACGAGGCCAAAGCTGTCATTTTCCGCGTGCTTGTCACTACGTACCGCCGAAAAACCGATACCAAGCGCCATAATGAACGGTACGGTCATGGGCCCCGTCGTGACCCCGCCGGAGTCAAACGCGACTGCCAGGAAGTCATCCGGCACAAAATATGCCAGTACGAATACCGCAGGATACAGCACGATGAGCATATATGACAGCGGAATCCCAAACAGCATCCTCAGCACCGCCACGACCAGGAAGATGCCGACGCCTGCTGCTACCGCCACGATAAGCGTATAGTTCGGTATGGACGGTACCTGCTCCGCAAGCACCTGGAGGTCCGGTTCAGACACCGTAATGATAAACCCAAGGATAAAGCAGAGCAGTACCACGATCCCCACCTTCTTCGTCTGGGTCATCCTCGTGCCAATGCGCTCCCCCATCGGTGTCATGGCCATCTCCGCACCGAGCGTAAAGAACATCATCCCTAATATCAGAAGCACGGCCCCAATAATAAAAGCCATCAGGATGCTGGTAGGAATCGGCGCAATCGTAAAGCACAAGAAAAGCACGATTCCGATAATCGGCAATACAGCTCCCAATGACTCTTTTAATTTTTCATATAACTTTGTTTGGTGTACCCGCAATGTGCACCCTCGCCTTTCGTAGTAGATTTGGTATGTCTTGATTATAACACAAATCCACATTCCTGAAAAGTAAAGACATTATTAAGAAGCGCTTAAGAAACTTTCCATTTCTTTTAGGAATCTATCATACTTTAGACATAATTACCATTTATACTAAGAGTCAGATAGTTGAACAACACACAACTATCTCCCCCCTCATAAAGTAACGCGCCAGGCTTACTGGAGCCGCACTTTACTCTCATTCCTTTAGATAACTATAACGACAACGAAACCCGCGGGCCGCAAGGCCAGCGGGTTTTCGCTGTCCACACCAGTTCTATTTCTTTCTGCGTATGCTGAGCGCCAGTGTAATCAGTGGAATGAGCGCAAGCAGGATGAGGAGAATATTTTTCCCGTTTAACATCATTTCAATATACCCGTACGGCCCCTGTCCCTCAGCCATACCAATCGGAATGTGTGCGGCAAAACCTGATATGAGGCAGAGCGTTCCGGCAAGAGAGCATAGAAGCGCTCCTCTGTTCCTGCCATATGAAACTGACCTGGAAGTAAGATAATACAGGGCAAGCAGCCCCAGTACAGCCGCCAGCCCCCAAAGAATATCCGCAAAAGGATTTATAATCCTACCTGCCAGAAATACGGAGGTATTGCCGTCTGCATTTCCGATTATAGCAATTCCGTTGTCTAATTTCCGCATCATGCTGCATGTACAGATAAACTCAATGACGAACGCCAGCAAGGCCAGTGCTGCCGCCACAAGGAATATCTTATGGAATCTCCATGGCGTGGCTGCCTTGCCGCCCTCCAGCTCCTCATTAAAAGACGCTGCCGTCTCGCCGGGATCCCCCATCTCTTTTATCACCTCATCCACATCCTTGCCTGCTTCTATCCGCAGATAAAAGTCTGTACGCAAATCGCTTTCTACTCTTTTTTTCATATCATGGGGAATTACCAGATGCCTGCTGATTTCCCGGATATACTGTTCAATCTTCTCTTCTGCCTGATTGCCCATCACTTTTCCTCCCTGCATATGCATTTCACGCAATCTATAAACTCATTCCACTGGCTCCAGTATTGTGCATAGGTTCTACGGCCTTTATCAGTGACCGTATAATATTTTTTCGGTGCGCTTCTCCCTTCCCCGTCCTGCCACGCGGAACAGATATGACCCCCGTCTTCCAGCCGGTAAAGCACGGGATACAGCGTCCCTTCTTTCAAACGGAAGAATTCACCTCCTCTGTGCTCCAACTCCTGAAGTATCTCGTAACCATATGTGTCTTTCTCGACAATCAGCTTTAGTACCGTCATGTCAAGAACGCCTTTCTTCATCTGCTGTACAAACTTTTCCGACATATCCCTCACCATTCCTATGCATTTAGTATTGCTAAGTATATTGTAAAACCATACTTATCTAATGTCAATACTGATTTCTCTTAATTCCCGGCTATTTTTCACTTTTCCAGCTTATGTTCTCCCCATCGCTGACGGCAGTGACCGTACCAAGCTGATCCGTCCTGTATATCTGTACATCGGCATCCTCCAGCCTGCTTATCACTTCCGCGTGCGGATGTCCGTATCGATTGTTCCTTCCACAGCTTATGACTGCCCATGTCGGATCTGTATCTTCCAGAAAAGCTTCCGATGTCGCCGTACTGCTCCCATGATGTCCGCATTTGAGCACATCACACTCCAGGCTGCTGCCAAAAGACTCAATCATAGCTTCTTCGGAAGGTATCTCCGCGTCTCCGCACATGACGAACGATTTTTGTCCATGTGTCAGCTTGATTCCTACCGATGACGCATTCATATCATTCTCCTTTACGTCCTCAGGGCATAATATCTCAAAGGAAGCCTCTCCTAGCTCATAGGTCTGCCCGACTTCCGGGTAGATGACCCCGATATCCATGGCCTCGATATCGTCCTCCACCTCTTCGTACGTCTTCGTGTCATTTGTGATATCCGGCATGATGACCTGCCTGACCTCCACACGCTCCATCACGCCGTCTGCCCCGCCTATATGGTCTGCGTCGGGATGTGTAAGCATCAGATAATCCAGCCTTTCGATTCCCTGCTCTTCCAGATATGCGGCCACCTTGCTTCCCTGCCCGTTATTGCCGGCATCAATCACCATACTGTGCCCAGATTCCTGGATAATCGTACAGTCGCCCTGGCCTACGTCCAGAAAAGTGACTTTCATCTCCCCCGCCACATCTTGCACGTCCCTGTCAGAAGTTCCCGTGCCTGCAGCCGGTTGAAACAGGAAGGATACTGCCTGGCAGCCCGACAGCAGCAGGGCCAGGCAGAGTATCAGCCCGATGTTCCTTACATTCTTCAATCTCTTTCCCCGTATCTGCGTACCCATGATAATCTCCCCTTCTTTTCAAACTATTTCTCACAGATTATCACAGGCGCACTTTTTTTTCAACTTACTTGAATATCACTCTTTAAAACCACACCTGCCTGTGCTATAATAGGAATGCAGCAGTGGCCGAGTGGTCGAAGGCGTCAGTTTCGAAAGCTGAAGAGCCGAAAGGCTCCGGGGGTTCGAATCCCTTCTGCTGCGTTTTTTATTGCCGGTTCTGCCATCGCTTTTGTACGTTCTCTCTGGCCGTTAAATCTTTTCATGTCAGCAGGCTGCCAGAAATCTTTGTATTCTTTTCTTTACATTTTCATCCGTATAGGCAATGCTCCTTCTCGGGAACATCTGGTTCATCTCATCCGCAACCTTTATATAAGAAAAATCTTCTATATAATAAAGTCTGAACATAATACGCATCTCACTCTTTGCGATGGCTTCTATAAATCTTTCAACTTCCAGCGTCCTATCCAGGAACTCTACTTCACGGCATTCTAGTAACAGCACCAGCTCCATCATCTTCTCCTGCTTCTTATGAAACAGTGATGGAGGATACCCGGTTACCCTTACGCTGCCGCGTCCTTTCCAACCTTTCACCCCTTTACCATCATCGCATGCCGCGGATGCTTTTTTCATCTCGTGCTTTAAGCTGCTTATTCTGCGGCGCAGATCCCTTACCTCTGCTTTCATGGCCGCATATTCATTCAGAAGGTAGTTGTCCAATATCACTCATCTCCTTGCTTTTCATATATCCGTCAACCGTATAGCTTTCATAAGCCTTATGTACGAACTGTCTGGCAGCTGCCGCGTCAGGACGTCCGGCGGACAGCGCCCTGAGACGGTCCTCTTTATCCATCCTGCATACAGTTCTGGTTCTTCTTTGTCTGTTCAATTTATCATCTCCTCTTTTTTTGATTTTCAATCTGCTTTCTTTTGTTTACAATTGGGTAGTAGGGTCGGGTAGAACAGGAGGCATTTATGGATAGAACGAGAGCTCTTTTACTGGACTTGGGGATACGCTCTACGTTAAGAGGTTTTCATTTCCTGTTGTATGCCTTAAAGCTCTGCTTGCAAAATGAAGACTATCTTCTATCTGTCTACAAAGACCTGTATGTTGATGTGGCTATAAAGTTCGGTACTACCAGGGACAATGTAGGGCACTGTATCCGCACTGCCGTTTCCAGCTGCTGGTATAAGGGCAACCGGAATCTGCTCAACAGAATCACTGGGTACGAGCTTAAGCACAAACCGGCAAACGGGGAATTCATCGACATCCTCTACAACTATTTAACCAGGGAAGGAGGGCCTGCTTAGCAGGCTCTTCTCCATTCCCGGTTCATTTTTTATTTTTAAAATCTTTATAGATACTTCATCTTGGCATCACAA
Source organism: Extibacter sp. GGCC_0201 (assembly GCF_017566055.1). Lineage (NCBI taxonomy): Bacteria > Bacillati > Bacillota > Clostridia > Lachnospirales > Lachnospiraceae > Extibacter > Extibacter sp. GGCC_0201. The sequence goes on from NZ_JABFCH010000011.1 coordinate 59,790, forward strand.
TTCTGTCACATTTCAGCTTTATATTAGTAAGCAAACAAGCGGCAGCGCTTTTCATATAGATTTTCTTTTTCATAACTTTTCCTTCTGCCAGAGCTGAACGCTCTGGCTTTTTGATTCTGTTTCTTCCGTGCACGTTTTGTGCTCACTTATAAAGTACACGTTTTGTGCTCGTTTGTCAAGCACATTTTGTGAACTTTTTGTTTACTTTTAAGCACGTTTCGTGTATAATACAGTTATATCAAGAAAGGAAGTGGACCGATGGCTGATTTTGGGAATGTATTACGTCTGTTAAGAAATGAAAGAGGGATATCACAGCAGGAACTTGCCCGGTTGCTCGGTATATCTAAGAGTGCTGTCAATATGTATGAACGAGGGGAGCGTCAGCCTAATTTTGAAACTTTGGAATTGATTGCTGATTTTTTCAATGTAGACACCGATTATCTGCTCGGCAGAACCAATACGGCCCATATTGCATACCCGGATACGGTTGCCGCCCATTTTGACACAGATGACCTGACAGAGGAAGAAAAAAAAGACGTAGAAAATTATATCGAATTTATCAGAGCCAAAAGAAACCGAACGTAAGAAAAGTCCTGTTTATGACACAACAGGCAGCTTATACTGGTAACAGGAGTTGATCAAATGAACAGATACGAAGAATTATTAGGCGAAGCTGCAGCCGAGGGGATATCCATAGATGAGAACTATCCTTTTAGCGGGAAGACTTGTGGCCTGTATGTAGATAATAATATTGCACTCTCGTCAAGCCTGAACACGACAGAAGAAAAAGCCTGCGTCCTCGCCGAGGAACTTGGGCATCATCACACGTCCATCGGCAACATCGTGGACCTTACGTCATCCGGCAACCGGAAGCAGGAGCGGCAGGCACGGGTATGGGCATACAATAAGCAAATCGGTCTCGAGGGTCTTATCCGTGCCTATGAGCACAGATGCACCGACCGGCATGAGACCGCCCGTTATCTGGAGGTTACGGAAGAATTCCTGCAGGAGGCGCTGGATTACTACTGCGGCAAATATGGCACCGGCACTATCGCTGACGGCTATTATATAATGTTTATCCCGAACCTGATGATCGGGAAGATTGATTTCTCGCTGTAGACGGCCCGTTTCATTTCCTTAACCATATGACCACCAACAGATTCTAAATTAATAATCGCTTAAGAATTTTTCGCTTTCTTTTATATTTTAAACATATTTTGGACACAATTTTACTTTATACTAAGAGTCAGATAGTTGAACAACACACAACTATCTCCCCCCTCATAAAGTAAACGCACCGGGGAATATCATTTCCCCGGTGTCGTACTTTACTCTCATTCCTTTAAATAACTATAACAACAACGGAACCCGTTAACCATATGGCTAACGGGTTCCGCCTTTTCATCTGTTATATTTCCTCGCATCGTTCCGTCGGGTAGATTATTCCTTCTTTCATGACAAAAGCACAATCGAGCAGGGCGTACGGATCTGTCATCAGATCTCGTTTCCAGGCGGCAATATCCGCATACTTGCCAGGCTGCAGCGTTCCAATCTTATCCTCAAGCTGCAGGATTTCCGAATTGACCTTCGTAGCCGCGTGCAGTGTTCGGAACGTCCCCATGCCGCTTTCCATCCATGCTTTGAATTCATATCCGCTGTCATAGTTCTGGTGGGTGGCCACCATATCGGTTCCATATCCGAGCTTGCATTTGCAGTTCCTGATAACCTCACGTCCGGCCTGAAGCGCATCTTTATAATATTCCAGCTTAATTCTGTACTCCTCCTGCTTGGTCTGTATGAGCACCGGATCGTAGTGGACCGCCTCTTCATATGGGCAGAATGTAGGCACGACATAGACGTCATTATCGATGATAAGCTGTGCCGTCTCTTCATCCATCAGAGAACAATGTTCCATACCGTCGATGCCAAAGCCTACCAGCTTCTTCATATGGTCTACGCTGTAGACGTGGGCCGTCACCGTCTTGCCCCATTCATGGGCCGTGTTCATGACCGCCTGCAGCTCCTCGTCATTCATCTGCAGCTGAGACGGATTATCGTAGGGGGTAAAGAACCCGCCGGTCGCCATAATCTTAATAAAATCCGCTCCGTACTTGATCTCTTCACGGACAGCATTGACGAAGAAGTCCTTGCCGGCACCAAGCGTAGGACGCAGGTTCTGCAGCATCATGGACAGCTCCGGATTCCTGGCAAAGCCCTGGGACAGGTCCCCATGACTCCCGGCGCCACACAGGAATCTTGGTGCAGCCACGATACGTGAACCGGTGATGTAGCCTTTTTCGATTGCCCTTTTGACGTCCAATACCCCGAAGCCGTTGGATGTGATGCCGCCCGTATGGCGGATTGTCGTGAATCCGCGGGACAATGTCTTCTGTGCAGTACGGACGATTGCGATAGTCTTGGCTTCTTCGGACGTGGTATATACCTCTTCCCGTATCGTATGCCAGTCGATATAATCCATGTGCATATGTGCATCTATCATGCCGGGGGTAACCGTAGCGTCGGACAGATCCACAACCTCCGCCGATTCCGGGCATACGATGGCCGGGCCTACCTCCTCGATCTTATTATTCTTAACAAGAATCTTATATCCTTCTTTGAACTCATCTTCCAAACCGTCGTACAGCTTTCCACAAATAATATATGTAAGTCTATCCATAGTCTTCTCCTCTCTTACAGATGGCTTCTAAGCCTCTTTCTTTTCCTTATTCTTACCGCTTTTGTAGTCCGTCACATAGATGAGAACTGATATGGCAATGGCAATCAGCATGTAATATGCACTGTTTACCGCCGTAAAATAACAGAAGAACAGGCAGACGGCGAGAGGGGCGAGAAAATACAGAAACTGCTTCTTCCCTTTCAGTATCGTCTGCGCTACAAGCCCGCCGAACAGCGCCGGGACAACGTAATCAAATGCCGGCTGGATCACCGGCGAACTGAGAACCGGCGCGAGCGGGGCCGCTATCACTACCCCAAGAGCCACTATGACTACCGTAGTAATAATAGAAGCTCCGCAGGCAATGACCGCCATCGTGTGGCATTCATCGGTATTGGGCTTAATGCCCAATGAATTGATCGTACCAATCGTGGCCGGCATCCTCAGGTTCGTCACATTTCCTGTAATATATGACATATAAAGCGCTCCAGGACCCATGACAGACATATAGCCTATCGTCTCCGCAGGCCAGTATGGTGCCATAAAAAGTATCACCGCTATGAACCCCGGCCAGAGCAGCTTAAAATCAGGCCATAAGCCATACACCGCGCTGACTGCTATGGGAAATGCCGTCATAGCCACAAATAAAAACAGGCTTGACGCGATTCCGAACCGATGTACCCAACTGTGGTAACCACCTTTCTGCTTCATGGACAAACACTTCCTTTCTAAAATATAAAGCAGGCCGCCGCCATAGCGACGAGCATGCTGATTGTCATCAGGTAATCGGACAGCCACTTAGATTTCGGCCTCTTGTTATGTATATATACGAGCAATGCACCGACTGCAAAGCTGATACAGAATACGACCCCTTTCGTAGACATCGCACTGAACCCATATGATACGGATACATAAGCCATGACTCCGGCAAGGCATCCGCTCCCTATGGACAGGACCAGCTTCATATCAACCTTTTCCGCTTTCTCATATATCATCGATATCGGCTTGATCGCCAGCGATGACCAGAGTACGCAGGCGCTTCCTCCGATTGTCATGACCCAGGCCGCGGCAACCCATCCGTCTACGCTGTACCCGTTTATCTGGAGCGTCTCTCCCACGCATTCAAGCGCCGTTGAAGCGGCATACGTCTCATAATAAGCAGAACCTATGATAGACAGCCTCAGCCACGGAAGTGGCGTGCCAAGCAGCGGCATCAGTGACAGCAGCACAAGCAGCACCGGCAGCGTAGGCATGATACTGATGGATATCCCAGTCGTCAGCCCCTTTTTTATCTGAGCTGGCTGAAGTCCCAGTTCGAGTGCATGCTTCCATGCCCTCTTCATAAAGATAAGGCACTGAAGTATGACAGCCAGCAGCAGGACGCCTACCCATAAAAACATCCAGACTGCATTACAGATCTCTGTGTAAAGCATATTCCTTCCTCCAATCACTCTAAAGAACACATTTTTAGAAACCGCGGTTTGTTATAGTTATAATAATAACAATATATTATTGCGATTGTCAACATAATTATCTTAATTATCAATTATTAATGTTTTATTTATCAGATTATAAATTTGAATTATGCTTTATTTACAGTCTTTATTAGCGTTATTTTTAGCGTATTCGCCCCGACCAGTTGCAGACCGCAGTTTGTATTTGGGCAAAAAAAGTGCCCTCCAGTGCACTTTCTTATCTGTCCGGTCTCATAAATTCTATATACAGATCAAAATTTCTCGTTCCATAATACCCGAGCGAAAAGCCCCCGTTCTGTACACACCAGTCCATGATAATCCCACGCTCGAGCAGCAGCACATGATGTGCCAGCTCTTCTACTGCCATATCCCGTCGTATCTCACCTTTCTCCTGGCCCTCCTCTATTATCTTACGTACAAGCCGGTTATAGTAACGGTCGGGATTGAGAAAACAGTCCTGCTTCTTTTTTACGAGCTGCGACTGGTACAGCGCTGCCAGAAGCTCTGCGGAGACATTGCCCTCTATAAAGTATGAGACATACTGGCTCAGCTGCTTCAGCTGTACGAGGCTGTCCAGACCCTTGTCCATATTCTCGTAAAATTTCTCATATTCCCTGTCAAAGAACGAATACAACGAATGCAGAAGCTCGTCCTTGGCCTTAAAGTAATAATAAAAACCGCCCTTCGATGTATTTGCCTTTTTTATAATGTCATTTATCGTCGTCTCTTCATATCCCTTTTCATAAAACAGTTCCCATGCAGCAGCCTTTATCTCTTCTTTCAGGCCTGTCTTTTCTCTCTCTCTGTTCATTGGTACTACCTCCGTAATCCCACTCTGTCTAAGGGATTTAAGTCTCAATGAGTATTATATCAGACTTTGGGGGAATTTTCAGCAGAACAATTTGCAGCGCACTGTCTCCTTTCTTTTTTCCAGAACCTGTGATAGAATATATTTGATTGCCGCACTAATCTGAAGGAGGCTGTTCCATGGATTCTCTTGATTACCAGATTCTCGAAAAACTAAAGAGCAATGCAAGGCAGCGTGCCTCTGAAATCAGCCGTGAAGTCCACCTTTCTGTCTCCACGGTCATCGACCGCATCCATAAGATGGAAGCGGCCGGCATCATCAAATCATATACGATCATAACGGATGACGCCAAGGTGGGGAATGATGTGACCGTGCTTATAGAAGTGAGTATGGAGCACCCGCAGTTCAATGACACATTTATTGAAAATGTGACAGTCAACCCGTATGTGATAGCATGTTATTACCTTACCGGTGAATTTGACTTTCTGCTGAAAGTCACCTGCAAGTCGTCGGAACATCTGGAAGAGATACACAAGTGGGTTAAAAGCCAGACAGGTGTCCGCCAGACAAGAACCCACTACGTGCTGAGCACGATTAAGAATATACATTCCTCCCTGCCCGCGAAGGAGGACGATGTTTAAAAGCAGGAATTATCCTGCTTTTCTTGCTTCTCCTGCATCTGCCGCTGATGCTGCAACGTCAAGGGATTCTAAGATTTCTCTTTCTACCTCCAGTGGAAATCCATCCACGCTGGCAGACTGCCGGCCTGTCACACCGTCCACGCTTCCCATATTCACAATTGTCTCAAGATATCTTTTTATCTCTTTGTATGAAGGGAGCAGCCTTACTTTCTTCATCTGCTGCATGTAAGCCTCCACGGCATAGGCGCCCCAGTTTGACACGGTGGATATCACGAGCGTATCTACCGTCACCTCACATGGAGCGAGCGACAGTTCCTCCTGTATCACTTCTTTCAGGTTGCCCATGCCTATCTCGTTTCCTCCGTCTCCAATGCCGAATGTCGGTATTTTATGCTCCATGGCCAGTTCAAACAGAAGATCGATTCTGGCGGTCCTGGATTTGATGCTGTCACCACGCATGTTGACATAATCGCTTTCTGTATTCCGTCCGCAGCGTTCAATAGAAATCATGCCTACGGGGTCATATTCTCTAATCAGTGATCCATACTCTTTCCATCCGTCCTTAATATCCATGTATGTGACATCCAGTCCTTCCATCTCAAAAAAGCCCCTGCAGAACATGTCTGTAATGATAATAGGGTGATAGCCTACCTTCCGAAGAGCGTTGGCCAGCGTCATCGTCCCGAGAGGGCCGTCTGTCTCCGCATGGCCATCCACATAAAATCCTGTTGTCAGCAGGATGTTCCCTTTCTTCAGCGTAAGCATCCTCTCTGCTGCCAGTCTGCAGAAGTTTTCATCCAGATGTTCACGCAGGATATGCATACCTCTTCTGGAATAGCGCAGTACGATATCCTCCACTGTCTCTGTTTTCTTCTTTGCCACAGTATCCATCACACATCCCTCCTAACCGGCAGACTTTCCAAGCGGCACGATCCGGACAGCTTCTCTTTCCAGCGCTTTTCTTATCTTTGCGGCAAAAGCAAGTGCTTTTGGCCCGTCTCCGTGTATGCACACCGAGTCTGCCGCCACTTCGATGTCTCTGCCCGTGATTGCCGTCACCACGCCGTCTTTTACTATCCGCAGTACTCTCTCTACCGCTTCATCTTCATCTGTAATCAAGGCCCCTGGGACATTTCTTGCCACGAGTGTGCCGTCTTCTTCATAGGCCCGGTCTGCAAACACTTCTTTTGCACATTTAAGTCCAGTCCTCTTCGCAGCCTCAAGCATTCTGCTGCCTGACAGCCCCAGAAGTACGAGACCGGGATCCACCTCATATATCCCCTCACAGATTGCTTCTGCCAGCGTTTCATCCCTGCCTGCCATATTGTACATCGCCCCGTGGGGCTTAACGTGTGCAAGGCTTATGCCCTGCGCCGTACAGAACGCCTCCAGTGCGCCGATCTGATACTGTACCATCGCCTTGACTTCCGCCGGTGATGCATCCATGTCTCTCCTCCCGAATCCCTGCAGATCGGGATAGCCGGGGTGGGCCCCTACGCTCACGCCGTTCTCTCTGGCTAGTGCTACAGTCCTTGTCATCACGGCAGGATCGGAAGCGTGAAACCCGCATGCTACATTGGCAGAAGATATGTAGCGTATCACTTCTTCATCCAGCCCGCATTTATAATTGCCAAAGCTTTCACCCAGGTCGCAATTCAAATCTACCGTATGCATAGTTCTTCCTCCTTCCATTGCGCTAATATTTCAACTCCACATTTTTGACATCCGTGATAAACATGTGTCCGGGCGAATGCGTAATGGCAATCTCCGGCTTTACCTTCATCACAACATTCTGAGGCGTCACGCCACACGGCCAGAACACCGGCACCTCCCCCCGGCGGATGGTAACCCTGTCACCAAAATCCGGCGTATGTATGTCCTTGATGCCGATTGCCTCCGGTTCTCCAATCTGGACCGGCGCTCCATGTACCTTCGCCATCTCCCCCGTCACAAGGACCGCCTTTGCAACCTGATCCTGCGGAAGGGGACGCATGCTCACTACCAGATTGCCGTAGAACATCCCCGCAGGGGTGCAGGCTATGTTCGTCTTATACATAGGTACATTGCAGCTTTCCTCTATGTGCCTTACCGTTACTCCTGCTTCCAGCAGGGCGGATTCGAAAGAAAAGCTGCACCCGATAAGAAAGCTTACAAAATCATCTCTCCAGAATCGTTCCACATCTGTATATTCGCCGATAAGTGTCCCTCTTTTGTAGACGCGGTACTTAGGGAAATCTCTGGCTATGTCGGCATCCCGGGCAATATGAGGCAGTTTTCTGCTTCCTGTATCGCTTACTTCCAGCAACGGGCACGACTTCGGATTTCTCTGTGTAAACAGCAGAAAATCATAAGCCAGCTCTCTCGGCAGTACGACGAGATTGGCCTGTGCATATCCGGCGCACATTCCGGAAGTAGGACCGGTAATCATACCGTTCCGCACAAGTTTTCTCACCTTTCGGGGACTCATGTTGTAATATTCTGTCATTTCCTCACCTGCTTTCTGTTGATTCTATCCGCCTCTGCCCTTGATACAGCGGTAAATCTCACCCTGTCTCCGGGCATTCCCTGTGCAAGCTTTGGAATGTCAAAAGCACATACTGTCGCAATCTTGGCATATCCCCCTGTCGTCTGGCGGTCAGCCATCAGTACAATCGGACGGCCGTCTGCGGGAACCTGGACAGAACCACATGGGATGGCGTCAGACACGATATCTGTTCCTTCCCTGCTCTCGATTCCAGGGCCGTCCAGTCGGCAGCCCATACGGTCGCTCTGCTCCGAGACCGTGTATATGGCACTATAGAATGTGGCTTTTCCCTTCTCGGTAAAATAATCATCCTGGGGGCCTGGAATCACCCTTATGCATAGTTCAGAAGGGAATTCACGCCCTTCTGTCTTCCTGCCTTTCACTTCCTCGAAGCTTCTTCCTTTTCCAAACGGAAGTTCGTCTCCTGCTTTCAATGCACGCCCCTCATATCCGCCAAGCTTATATCTGATACTGGTAGAACGGCTGCCCATCACCACCGGGACGTCTATTCCTCCCGCAAACGCGATGTATGTACGGCAGCCTTCCCTGGCCGCGCCAAGAGAAAGGGTATCTCCGGCTTTCATCCTGACAGGTTCGTTCATGGGAACCAGCTCTCCATTGCGCTTCGGCTCCATATCCGCACCTGTCACAGCCAATACCGTATCTTCTGTAATTTCCATCTCGCCTCCGTACAGGGCTGTCTCTAATACTGCCTCTTTGTTTTCATTTCCTACCAGATAATTGGCATCCGCATATGCCTTTTCATCCATGACACCTGATGGTCCTATCCCATAGCACTGATAGCCGTACCTCCCTGCATCCTGTACTGTCGTAAATGCTCCCGGCATGGTAATCTTTACCGCCATGCTTTCACCTCCGCTTCCATTTCTACCTCTTCCACTTCTTCCTCTTCCATTTCCTCGCACTCCTGCACTTCTACCTCATACTCGCCTCTTGACACCAGCCTGCGTATGTCGTAGTAGTCGCTGATTGTTATCGGAACAAAACGGATATATTCGCCGGCCCTACAGAAGACAGGCTCCTTCCTGCCAGGGTAATAGAACTCCACTGGCGTTGCCCCTATCAGCCGCCACCCTCCGGGCGATGCTACCGGGTACACGCCTGTCTGGCCGCCTCCGATACCTACAGCGCCTGGAAGTATCTTTAACCTCGGCGTCTCAAGCCTAGGCACTTCAAGCCTCTTGTCAAGCCCTCCAAGGTAGACGAAGCCTGGAAGGAAGCCCATCATATATATCTTGTAATCCACCGCGCTGTGGACTGCGATAATCTCATCCCGTCCCAGCCCGGTATATGTCTCCATATCCGCAAGGTCACATCCGAACCTTGCCCCATAGCAGCACGGTATCTTCCATATCTTCTTTTTCATGTGAATGGGATTCATTGCAATATCTCCATAAGAGAGAATCCTCTCTTTCAGAGTGCCGAAAGATATCTCTCCTGGCTCATAATATATTGTCAGCGACCGGTAGGTGGGCACGAGCTCTATAATTCCAGTCAGCCCTTCCTTTTCCAGCTTTGCCGCAAGAGCGTGTACCCGGTCATTGGTCTTAGTGTCGATTCGGCTCCCGAACTCCACAGTCATGGCCCGGTCTCCTCCGGGCAGAAATCTGATTGCATTCATGCCACATCCTCCCGTCTATCTCCCGGCATTTTCTGCCGGAGTCGCGTCATAGAACTCCTGCAGCAGCGCTGCCCTGATTCTTTCCAGCAAATCAGGGTTCCTTCCCCCGGCTGTCTTTCCATCTATTTCATTTGCGTGGAGGCAGAGGCTGCTGGAGCTTGTAACGATAATCTCCTCAGCGCCATACAGATCATCCAGCGTATATGGCGTCTTACTCACCGGTATGCATAGCTGCCTGCATATGTTGATGAGATGGGCTCTTGCTATGCCGGGAAGTATGAGGTTATCCGCAGGCGCCGTCACAAGGACGCCGTCCCTGATAATATGGATATTGCTGTGTGCACACTCGGTCACGCGTCCTCCTGCCCGGTAGAATACCGTCTCCTGACAGCCGGCCTCCTTGGCTTTCTGTGCTGCCATTACTGAAGGTATCAGGTTCAGTGTCTTGATATTGCAGTGAAGATAGCGCGTGTCCTCCATCGTAATGAGCCGGACAGGTTCCTTTCCGTCAGATATTTCCGCTGGTTTTAACATGATCCACAGGTTGCCCGGGCCATCTGTAAATGTGTGGTCACGGATACCTGTTCCTCTTGTCACCTGATAATAGACGAACAGGTTTCCGGTATCCATCTTCTCCACCAGCCCCTTCAGCAGCTCCTTCAGCCTGCTCTTTGTCACCGGCATCTGAATCCTAAGCAAGCCCGCGCTGTTGAAAAACCGGTCTATATGTTCATCCAGTGCAAATATCTTGTAATTCCTTGAAGGCCCCGCATCATATACCCCGTCTCCAAACCAAGATACGCGGTCATTCATCGGTACCGTCATCTCATCAAGCTCCCCGAATCTACCATTGTAATACCCTAATGTTTTCATCCTTTTTCCTCCATTCCCGGGCGCGGCCCATTCGTAATTATGGACATCTGCTGTCCTCAGTTAAAAAAATGCATAAAAAAAGTACACAAACAAAGTTTCGACACCTTTGTCTGTGTACCTATTTTAAAATTTTGTTTTATTCTATTCTCTTCGTTCCTCAATGTCAATAAATCAGTTTTGATTCCGAATTTTTTTTGATTCTATTCTTATGATACACGAATTTTTTCGAAAATCCACTGATAAATATCTTCATATACGAGTTCACGGTCTGTCTCGTTCAGGATTTCATGCCTGTCTCCCTCATAGAGCTTCATTGTTACATCCTGTATGCCTGCCCCCCGGAACTGTTCATACACCTTTTGCACCCCTTTGCCGAAGTCCCCCACCGGGTCTTCCGCTCCTGAAATGATTAAGACGGGAAGGTCTTTTTTGATGTTTTCCGTGCTCTCCTTCTTTGTCAGAACTTTCATACCCTCAAACATCTGGTAATACGCACTGACGGTAAATACGAAGCTGCAGAGCGGATCGCTGACATATTCGGCACATTTCTTCTTGTCTGAGGTTATCCAGTCCTTCGGCGTATTACCCGGCTCAAACCGCTTATTGTAGCTTCCGAAGCTGAGGTTGTCCACCAGGGGGCTTCGGTGCTTCCATCCCTTGAATGCGGCGATAATCCTGCATAGCGTCTGCCCCATGGTGAGCAGGGCCTTCCCCTTCCATCCGGTTCCCATGATAACCGCACCGGCGAGACCCTGGCTGTATACAGTCAGATACTGCCTAAGCAGGAAAGACCCCATACTGTGGCCGAGCAGGATATATGGCACATCCGGGTGCTTTTCCTGCGTCATCTCCCTCAGCTTGTGGATATCTCCGATGATAAATTCATTTCCCTTGGCCGCATCAAAATAACCGTGCTCCTCTTCTTTATTGACGGACTGCCCGTGGCCGAGATGATCGTGTCCTGTTACATATATCCCCTGTTCTGTCAGATAATCGGCAAATTCGCTATATCTTTCGATATATTCCACCATACCATGGCATATCTGGACGACAGCTTTTATCTCCTGATCCGGTATCCATTCTGCCGCGTGAATCTGGGTCAGGCCGTCGTTGGACGGATAATAAAAATCTTTTTTCATTCGTACATCTCCTGTCATTCATAGATTGCGCCTTTAACGTTTATTGCAGGCGGATTAAATGGCCAGAAACGCTGGCATGCGTCCTCCCGGAACATTTTGATTATGGAACCTGATTATGGAAAAGACCGCTGTATCAGCGGTCATCCATCTTAATATAATCCCGGTGCGGTGCCAGAGGCTTATATGCCGGCCGGATTATCTTATCTACATTCTTGAGCTCTTCCAGTCTGTGAGCGCTCCATCCCACGATACGGGCAGCGGCAAATATCGGTGTGTAGAGTGATGCAGGCAGATCCAGCATGCTGTACACGAGTCCACTGTAGAAGTCTACATTGGCATTGACGCCTTTGTATATCTTGCGTTTCTCTCCGATAACGTCCGGAGCCATATGTTCTACCATCTCATAGAGGGCATATTCTTCCTCAAAGCCCTTTTCCTTTGCCAGCTGCTTTACAAACTTCTTGAAGATATCCGCTCTTGGGTCGGATACGGAATAAATCGCATGTCCCATACCATATATCAGGCCCTTCTGGTCAAAGGCCTTCTTATCCAGGAGATCGCACAGGTACTGTCTAACCGCATCTTCGTCTTTCCAGTCTGTGAGCTTCTTCTTCATATCCTCAAACATCTGGGTTACCTTGATGTTGGCTCCGCCGTGTTTCGGCCCCTTCAGTGAAGCCATGGCGGCTACGATTGTCGAATATGTATCTGTACCGGATGATGTAACGACATGGGTCGTAAAGGTCGAGTTGTTACCGCCGCCGTGGTCCATATGGAGCACGAGTGCCATATCCAGTATCTTGGCCTCCAGCTTCGTGTATTTCCTGTCTTCTCTGAGCATCATAAGTATGTTTTCCGCCGTGGACAGCTCAGGTGACGGAGCATAGATAAATAAGTCCTCTCCGAGCCGATAGTTATATGCATGGTATCCATATACCATAAGCATAGGGAACTGGCTGATCAGGTTCAGGCACTGGCGGAGGACATTTGGTATAGATGTGTCGTCTGCCTTTGCATCATAGGAGTACAGGCTCAAGATAGATCTGGACAGGCTGTTCATCATGTCCCGGCTTGGAGCCTTCATGATGACATCTCTTACGAAGTTCGGCGGAAGCGTCCTTCTCTCGACAAGAGTCTCATGGTATGCTGCGAGCTGCTCGTCTGTCGGAAGCTCCCCAAAAAGCAATAGATAGGATATCTCCTCAAATCCATAATGCTTCGCTTCCAGGAACCCTTTGACTAATTCTTTGATATTGTAACCCCTGTAATACAGATTGCCTGCACAGGGTACTTCTTCGCCATCAACAATTTTCTTGGCACATACGTCAGATATATTTGTCAGACCGGCAAGTACACCTTTGCCATTAACATCGCGGAGGCCCCGTTTAACTTCGTATTTGGTATACAGTTCCTTTTCAATCGCATTGTTGTCCTCACATAGTTGTGCCAGCTGCTGTATCTCCGGCGTGATTTCGAATAATGCATGTTCCACATTTTTAGTCATAGTCATCATCCTTTCTGTCCTTATTCATATTGTCAATCCGCCCAGGGCGGACGAAATATCACATTCTCAAGTCCTTACGGACATATCCGGTTATCTATCAGGGGATTCGGCAAGTGCGGCTTACGGGGCGGCAGCCATCAGGGGATACAGGTAGTTGCTTAGCCGCGCGAACTCCTCCAGCGTGAGCGACTCTCCACGCACACCCGGACCCTTCCCAAGCTTCTCTATCGCCTTGATAATCTCTTCCTTCGGCAGATCCAGCGTGCCGGAATTGTTCAGCCCGTTTGCGAGCGTCTTACGCCTCTGGTTAAAAGATGCCCTTATGATATCAAACAGCAGTCTCTCGTCTTTTACTTCAACGGGAGGCTTCTCGTGTCTTGTGAGTCGTATGACGGCAGATCCGACCTTCGGCCTTGGCATGAAGCAGTTCGGCGGTACATTTGCTACTATATAAGGCTCTGCGTAATACTGCACGGCCAGCGACAGTGCTCCATAATCTTTGCTGCCGGGCCCTGTCTGCATCCTGTCTGCCACTTCCTTCTGGACCATTACCGTTATACTCTCCACCGGTACATCATGCTCGAATAAGCCCATTATTATGGGCGTCGTTATATAATACGGCAGATTTGCCACCACTTTAATCGGCCGGCCGGCATGTTCCTCACCGGCCAGCTTCTTTATATCCAGCTTCAGCACATCCTCGTTGATGACTGTTACATTGTCATAATCTTTCAGCGTGTCCGAAAGAATCGGTATGAGATTCTTGTCAATCTCAACGGCGACAACTTTTCCGGCGGCCCCTGCCAGATACTGGGTCATGGTTCCGATTCCGGGACCGATCTCCAATACCATATCATCCTTTGTGATGCCTGCGGCCAGGATAATCTTATCCAAGACATGAGTGTCTATCAAGAAGTTCTGGCCAAACTTTTTCTGAAATGAAAAATCGTATCTTTGCAGTATCTCTATGGTATTCTGCGGGTTTCCGAGCGTAGGTCTCATCATATATTACTTAACTCCTGAATAATGTGCTAATTTTTATTATACAACAAAATTGTCTGAAATTCCATACAATTCTATCGCATTGGCTTCTGTCTGTCCTACGACCGTGTCGTAATCTACATTTTTAATACGTGCAATTGCCTCTGCCACGTACCGGATATACAGAGAATTATTCCTCTTTCCTCTGTATGGCTCCGGTGCGAGATAAGGGCAGTCTGTCTCCAGAACAATAGATGTAAGGGGTGTTTCTTCTACCACTTCTTTGAGCTTCTTCGCATTCTTGAATGTAACGACGCCGCCGACGCCGATGTAAAAGCCCATCTTGATATACTCCCTGGCCAGCTCTCTGGAATACGAGAAGCAGTGAATTACACCTTTGAGCCCCTGTGCATGTTCCTTTATAACCTCCAGCGTATCTTCCGCTGCATCTCTGCTGTGTATCACTACCGGCAGATTATGCCGGCGGGCCAGCTCAAGCTGGCGGATGAACCACTTTCTCTGCAAATCGTGGGATTCATTGTCCCAGTAGTAATCAAGACCTATCTCCCCCACGGCTACTACTTTCTCGTTGTCCATCAGCCCTTCCATCTCGTCAAAAACCTTTTCGTCCAGGCTGCCCACATGGTCTGGATGAATCCCTACGGCCGCATACATGAATGGATACCTACCAGCCAGCTCCACAACATTCCGGCAGGAGTCATACGAGGCGCTGATATTCACGATAGTACCGACACCGCCTTCCTGCATAGAATTCAACAACCCCTCCCGGTCTGCATCAAACTGCTCATCATCATAGTGCGCATGCGTATCAAAAATCATAAAATCCTCCACAAATCCAAAAGTAGTTGGGGACGGAGGTTTTTTAAATTTCCTCCGTCCCTAATTCATTTTAACGTGTCCCTTTTTATTTTTGCCCTGTCCCCTATAAGAGTTCGGCCCTTAACTGCTCTGGTGTTTTGTTGGAAAGTAATGCCGGCGGAATATCGAATACTGTTTTGGCCCCGGCCTCTCCACTCTTTGAGAGCCGGTATGCCGCTCTTGCATAGCATACGAGTACGCTGGCCGTAAATTCTGGGTTTGAATCCAGCTTAAGTGAATACTCGATAATGTGCTTGCTTCCCACTGTTCCGGTCTCACCGCTGCGGATTACAAAGCCTCCGTGGGGCATCTTGCTGTGATTTTCTTTCAGCTCTTCCTCTGTGATAAAGGTAACGGTCGTTTCATAATCGTCAAAATAGTTTGGCATCGTCTTGATAGTCTGTTCGATCGCCTTAAGGTCAGCACCATCCTCCGGGACTACATAGCACTCCCGCAGGTGCTTTTCTTTTATAGTGAGTTGCGGCTCTTCTCCACTTCTGACTCTTTCCACAGCTTTTTCCACAGGTACTGTGTACTGAATTCCATTTTTTACACCTTCCACACGGCGGATTGCGTCAGAATGCCCTTGGCTGACGCCTTTTCCCCAGAATGTGTATGTACTTCCCTGCACAAGAATGGATTCCGCATATAATCGGTTAAGAGAGAACATTCCCGGATCCCATCCTACAGAAATAATCCCCACTTTTCCACCGCTTTTTGCCGCTTTATCCACATTTTCAAAATATTCCGGAATTCTAGCATGTGTATCAAAACTGTCAATCGTATTGAAGTTCTTTACTATTTCAGGTCCCATGACCGGCAAATCCGTAGCGGAGCCCCCACAGAGTACCATGACATCAATATCCTCTCTCATAGAAGCCATGTCATCAATATGCTTCACCGCCACAGTCTCCGTAGCAATGCTGATATCGGATGGGTTCCTTCGGGTGAATACAGCTTTAAGCTCCATATCGTCATTACGGGCCACCGCAAGTTCAACCCCTTTTCCAATGTTGCCATAACCAACAATACCAATTCTAATCTTATCCATAATCAAATCCATCTCCTCTCAATTGGGGACGGAGGTTTTCTCAATTTCCCCCGTCCCTTTCTGAATTAGGGACGGGGTATTTCTCATTTTCCTCCGTCCCCAATTAAATTTAACGTGTCCCTTTAGCAGATTTCTGCGCCTGCGGGCATTTCTTTTTCTGGTGTCATGAGTGCCAGGCGGCCTTCTGCATCTTCTGCGCACAGCAGCATTCCTTCTGAAAGGACTCCTGCGAGCTTGGCTGGTTTCAGGTTCACCAGCACCATTACTTTTTTGCCGACCATTTCTTCTGGTTTATAGTGTGCTTTTATACCTGACACAATCTGTTTTATCTCGCTTCCGACCCTTACTTTGGAGCAGAGGAGCTTCTTGGACTTTGGTACTTCTTCACACTCGAGTATCTCGCCTACCTGGAACTGCATCTTTCCGAAGTCTTCAAATGTTATCTCCGGCCTGGCCTCGATGTCTATGACATCTTCCGGAACTTCTGTTACCGGAGGGTGCAGTTCCTCTACCTGTTTCAGCACTTCTTCTAAATCCAGCCTTGCAAAGAGTATCTCCGGCTTCTCAGTCACTTTGCCGCTACCGAGCTGGCTGAGAATCTTCGCGGATGTCTCTGGCATGAAAGGTTCCAGCATTACCGCACCGGCCTTGATGCTTTCCAGCAGGTTGCAAAGTACCGTCTCGAGCCGGTCCTTTTTCTCTTCATCCTTTGCAAGTGCCCACGGCATCGTCTCATCTATATACTTGTTGCAGCGCTTGAACAAGTTAAATATCTCCGTGATTGCGTCCGCAACCCGCAGTTCTTCCATCTTGGCTTCCACTGCCTTCGGGGTAGCTTCCACGACTGCCTTCAAGTCCAGATCCACATCCTCTGTCACATCTTTGTCCGTAACCGCGCCTCCAAAGTATTTGTTCGTCATAGAGATAGTACGGTTCACCAGATTGCCCAGCGTATTAGCTAGGTCTGAATTCATGCGCTCTACCATCAGCTCCCATGAGATGACTCCGTCATTTTCAAACGGCATCTCATGCAGAACAAAATAACGCACCGCATCCACACCGAAGAAATCTACCAGTTCGTCCGCATACAGCACATTCCCTTTTGACTTGCTCATCTTGCCGTCTCCCTGCAGCAGCCACGGATGTCCAAATATCTGCTTTGGAAGAGGCAGATCCAGCGCCATAAGGAAAATCGGCCAGTATATCGTATGAAAACGGATAATATCCTTGCCTATGAGGTGCAGGTCCGCCGGCCAGTCTCTTTTGAACTGTTCCGTATTATCGCCCCCGCAGTCATAGCCGATTCCGGTAATATAATTGGTTAGTGCATCCAGCCATACGTACACAACATGGCTCGGATCAAAATCCACCGGTATCCCCCACTTGAATGAAGTCCTGGAGACACACAAGTCCTGAAGCCCAGGCAGCAGAAAATTGTTCATCATTTCATTTTTACGGGATACCGGCTGTATAAACTCCGGATGCGTATTGATATGCTCAATCAGACGGTCTGCATACTTGCTCATCTTGAAGAAATAAGCCTCTTCCTTTGCCGGCTGCACCTCTCGTCCGCAGTCGGGACATTTTCCGTCCGCGAGCTGAGATTCTGTAAAAAAGGATTCGCATGGCGTGCAGTACATCCCCTCATAATGCCCCTTATATATGTCTCCCTGGTCGTACAACTTTTTAAATATCTTCTGTACCTGCCTCTCATGATACTCATCTGTCGTACGGATGAATTTATCATACGAAGTGTTCATCAGATTCCAGATGCCCTGGATATCTGCTGCAACGCCGTCCACAAACTCTTTTGGCGTAACGCCGGCTTCTTCCGCCTTAAGCTCTATCTTCTGTCCGTGCTCATCCGTGCCGGTCTGGAAGAACACATCATATCCCTGGCTCCTCTTATATCTGGCTATCGCATCTGCCAGCACGATTTCATACGTATTCCCTATATGGGGCTTTCCTGATGTATAGGCAATGGCTGTCGTAATATAATACTTTTGTTTTTCCATCTCTTATCCTCCTGCCGTTGAAATAAAAAAAGTCTTCCCTAATCCTTCAATCAGAGAAGACGAGCTCACCCGCGATACCACTTCTATTTATCTCTGCCTCACGGCAGGGACCTCAGCAAGTGCCTCCCGGCACTCTCCCGCAGTAAAGGGCGGACCCATTGCAGCCTTGCATGGAACACACGCAGGCGTTAACCGCCACCGTATGCCCCCTGTTCGGTACACCACTCAGAAGCCATCTTCCGTCAGTCTTCATTCATCCCTCTCAGCATCCCCATGCGGCCCTGCATCATCAACCGGCCGCCAAGGTTCAGGATATCTCTGTAAAATGTCAAAAGACGTACTCTCTTCGTCATCGCGTTTCATCTTATTAGATTTTATTTCAACGCTTTATTAATATGGTAAAAATCGTAACATAAGGAAAATCAATTGTCAAGCCGTGGAAACTGCGGAACATTCATACGATGGCCTGTTCCTGCATATTTATAGATAAAACATCCAAGGAGCCCACATGCGAAAAAAAATATCGCTTTTCCTGACCGTCACGCTCCTCTTCGCGCTTGCCGCTCTGGCATCCTGCTCCAGAGGCAGCGGCAGTGCAGACGCAAAATTTGAAGCTTACACGAACAGCTTATTCTGCCAGGAAGTTTCCTCCAACACGATTTCTCTTCACTATACATTAGAAAATCCATCCGATTACGGAATTAAAGAGGCCCCTGTCTCCTTTGGCAGCTGCACTACTGACACAGCCTCCATCAGTGCCTCTGCGGAAAATGCCCTGGCATCGCTCCACGCCCATAACCGTGCACAGCTATCAGATAAAAATAAGCTGACCTACGACGTGCTGGATGATTATCTCGGTATTTCCCTTGATGAGGCGAAATATGCATTGTATGATGAGCCTCTGGCCCCGCTGACGGGTACGCAGGCACAGCTCCCGGTACTTCTCTCAGAATATCAGTTTAAGAATGCAGAAGATATTGATACATACCTGACGCTTATGACAAAGCTGCCGGAATATTTTGAATCTATCATAGCCTTCGAGCAGGCCAAATCTGACAAGGGGCTGTTCATGGCATCTTATTCCGCGGATGACATTATCGATGAATGCAATGCATTCATCAATATGGGGAACGACAACTACCTCTACTCCTCCTTCACTGAGCGTCTGGACGCCATGAAGCTCGACCAGGCAGATTATGATGATTATGTAAAACGCAACAACGAAAATGTAAAAGACTACATTTTCCCTTCTTATAAAAAACTGGCAGAAGCTTTGCAGGCCCTGCGTACGACAGGTAAGAACGACAACGGCCTGTGCTATCTTCCGGACGGACGTAAATACTATGAACTGGTTGTAAAACGGGAGACCGGTTCAAGTCGTTCGGTCAATGAGCTAAAGGAGCTCACACAGACGCAGATATTGGAAGACCTTACCGCCATGCAGCAGATACTCACTTCCTCATCAAAGGAGACATTTTCCAATGCGGCACCTGCACTTTCCGATACGGATCCTGTCTCCATCCTGTCAGGCCTTAAGGCAAAGCTAAAAGGAAGTTTTCCTGACCCGCCTGACGTATCTACTGAAATCAAATATGTACAGAAGTCCATGGAAAAATATTTAAGCCCCGCCTTCTTCATGGTTCCGGCCATCGACAGCACTACGGATAATGTCATCTACATCAACCAGGGGCATATGCCGGATGACTTGTCGTTGTTTACTACGCTAGCGCATGAAGGATATCCGGGCCACCTGTACCAGACCGTATACTTCCAGAACCTGAAGCCTGATCCGATACGCAATCTGCTAAATTTTGGGGGCTACACGGAAGGTTGGGCCACTTATACCGAGATGCTCAGCTATTATTATGCACCGATACCCAAGGAGCAGGCCGCCCTGCTGCAGCGTAATACTTCCGTGATATTAGGGCTGTACGCCCTGGCCGATATGGGAATCCACTACGATGGCTGGAAGCTGATGGATACGGTATCCTTCTTCCGGCAGTACGGCATCGAGGATGCCAATACGATAGAAAACATATACGACCTGATTATATCGGACCCCGCAAACTACCTGAAGTACTACATCGGTTATGTTGAATTTATGGAGCTGAAAAAAGAAGCCATCGACAAATGGGGCGATACCTTCACCCAGGAAAATTTCCACAAGAAAGTGCTTACCGCTGGCCCGGCCTCTTTCGACATACTCCGTACATACATTTTCCAATAATATATCCCCAAAATCATTCTGCAAAAGTACCGGGCCAGAGTAAGGCCGCCGCAAATTAACTGCGGCGGCTTTTTATTACATGGGGACACCATAAAACAAATTAGGGACAGGGGAAAACGAGATGGGGACGGAGGTTTTTTAAAAAACCTCCGTCCCCATCTCGTTTTCCCCTGTCCCTATGCCATCATCCCTGCCAGTACCACGCTCGCCACGAGGCCGGCAAAGGTGGCGAACATGGCGCCGGACAGCGTATATCTGGTCTTTGTCACCTTGGCTGTCATAAAGTAGACGCTCATCGTGTAGAATATCGTCTCTGTGCACGACATGCTGATGGAGGCAATCAGGCCGATATAGGAATCTGTCCCGTATTCTTTGAACGCATCCAGCAGCAGGCCAGTGGCCGCGGAGGATGAGAACATCTTGACTACGGTGAGCGGCACGAGCTCTCCGGGAAAACCTATGTATTCGGTGGCCTTTCCAATAAGCCCGGACATGAAGCCGAGAAAGCCCGAGGCCCGCAGTATCCCCACCGCCACCATGAGGCCTATCAGGGTAGGCATAATCTTGATGACGGTAAAGAAGCCGCTCTTCGCCCCCTTTACAAACGTATCATAGACATTTACTTTCATCAGCACCCCATAGCTCACGATGCCAAAGATTACGAGTGGCACGATGAAGTCTGATACATACATGAATAACCGCATAAACCATTTCCTTATAATAGATGCTTATTATCAATATATGCCATACCGCGCGGCTTTATGGTTAATTTCCTCCATTGAAAGGCAGATAAAAAAAGAATATACTTATATGCAGTAAGAGATTTACAACAGGACGGTGGTAAGATGGACAGCAGACATGATTTCGGGCAGGGCAGCGTGGCGGGGAACATTATGCGCCTCGCTATCCCCATGACTCTGGCCCAGCTCATAAATGTACTATACAATGTAGTAGACCGGATATATATCGGACATATCCCGCACGCTTCAACTCAGGCCCTCACCGGTATCGGGCTTACGCTCCCTGTCATTACGATTATCACCGCATTCGCCAATCTGTTCGGCATGGGAGGTGCTCCGCTGTTCTCTATGGCGCGGGGACGCGGGGACACAGAGCGCGCCAGGAAGATTATGGCCAACTCGTTCTCCATGCTTATTATCTCCGGTCTGCTTCTCGCCATCCTCTGCTATCTGTTCAAACGGCCCCTTCTTTATCTTTTCGGAGCCAGCGATGCCACCTTCCCTTACGCGGACGCATACCTGACACTCTACCTGTGCGGCACGTTGTTCGTGATGACAAGCCTTGGGATGAACAATTTCATCAACGCGCAGGGGTTCGGCATCATCGGCATGCTGACCGTTTCCATCGGGGCAGTGCTGAATCTGATACTGGATCCGATTTTCATCTTCGTCTTCCACATGGGTGTGAGGGGCGCGGCATCGGCTACCGTCCTCTCCCAGTTCGTCTCTGCCGTCTGGGTGTTCCGTTTTCTCACCGGCCCAAAAGCGATACTGCGTATAGCAGGAACATATATGCGTCCGGAAGCGGCACTCGTAAAGGAAATCACAGGACTCGGGCTGTCAGGCTTTGTGATGGCAGTCACGAACGGTTCCGTACAGATTATGTGCAACGCAACACTACAGCGCTATGGCGGCGACCTCTATGTCGGCATCATGACAGTAATCAACTCCGTCCGGGAAATCGTCACCATGCCGGTCAACGGCCTGACAAGCGGTGCACAGCCGGTTATGAGCTTTAATTACGGTGCAGAAAAATATGACCGTGTCCGCTCGGCTATCCGCTTTTCCACCATATGGGCCATCTTATTCTCCACAGCCGCATGGGCCACAATTTTCTTTTTCCCCAACTTCTTCCTCCACTTGTTCAGCAGCGAAACCAGTCTGATGAAGGAAGGGGTACCCGCAATGCGCATCTATTTCTTCGGCATCTTCATGATGGCGCTGCAGTTTGCGGGACAGTCGGTATTCGTGGCCCTGGGCAAATCCAGACAGGCGGTATTCTTCTCCCTGTTCCGAAAAGTCGTCATCGTCATTCCACTGACACTGTGGCTGCCTGCCATATGCGGCTTAGGTACAGACGGCGTATTTCTGGCTGAACCGGTGTCCAACTTCATCGGAGGGACCGCCTGTTTTGTTACCATGATGCTGACCGTCTGGCCTGCCCTTCGAAGGCGCCCAGAGTAATCTGACTGCCGCTGCCAGCCGGGGTTCCTTTCCAGCCCTGAGTACGCCCCGGCACTTGGTACACTCCGACATATATATCAGAGTACATCAGAAGGCAGGCTCCACACGTGAGCCTGCCTTCTTAACATTATTGTGCCGTCTTCAATTACCCCATCTGCAGGAGCTTCGCCTTCAGCTCACCTTCCAGCCGCATCATCTCCTGCTCCGCCTCCCGGCGTTTCTGGCGGCCGGTCTGCTGAATCTGCATCACTTCATCAAGAGTGGAGATAAGCGATTCGTTCGTCATCTTAAGCGTTTCCATATCCACGATGCCACGCTCCGATTCCTTCGCCGTCTCCACGGTAGCCATCTTAAGCTTCTGGGCATTCTTTCTCAGCAGTTCGTTCGTCATATCCGTCACTTCCCGCTGCGCCGCCGCGGCCTGCGCGGAATGCTCCACACCGAGGGCAAGCACCATCTGGCTCTTCCAGAGCGGTACCGTGTTCACGATAGTGGACTGAATCTTCTCCACCATCAGCGTATCATTGCCCTGTACGAGACGAATCTGCGGCGCCGTCTGGATAGAAATCATCCTCGTCAGCTCCAGATCATGTATCTTCTTCTCAAACCGGTTGCACATAGCGTCCAGATCCTTTGCCGCCTGGGCATCTTCGGGTAAGCCGCTCCTTTGAGCCTTCTCCATCAGTTCCGGAAGCCTGCTGCCCCGTATTTCCATAAGCTTCTTCTTCCCCGCCAGAATATACATGGATAGCTCTTTAAAATACGTAAGATTCACGTCATACATCTTATCCAGGATAGCAACATCTTTTAGCAGCTGCACCTGATGATTTTCCAGCACCTTGCATATCTGGTTCACATTGTCCTCGGCCTTGGCATACTTCGCCTTCATCGCCGTTATCTTATTGGACGTCTTCTTAAATATATTGCCAAAGAATCCCTTATCCTCTTCCTCATCGAAGCTTTTGAGTTCCTTCACCACACCGGAGAGCAGTTCACCTACTTCACCCAGGTCCTTCGTTTTCACATTTTCAAGGGCATTTTCTGAAAAATCCGCCATCTTCTTCTGCGTCCCTACGCCGTACTGGAGGATTACAGAAGAGTTCGTCAAATCAATCTGATCTGCAAATGCATCCACCGCTTTCCTCTCTTCTTCCGTCAGGATGCTTTCATCAAATACCTGAGCCTCTTCCTGCCTGGCAGGAGGGGCGCTACGCCGCTCTTCCTGGAATGGATCCAATGTCAAAGTGGGGGTCGTCTGAAACTGTTCAAATTCTTTCTCCATAATGATATCCTCCGCCCGGCCGTGCCGGTCTCATATATTCTCTCGCCTAAAAGTCGTCTTTGGTAAGGCCCTCCTGTGCCAGCATCGTCTTCAGTACAGATATGTCGGACGACACATCCCACGCCGTATCCTGGAACAGGCTGTCCAGCAGCTTTTCAAACGCAGCGTTCAGCGTATCAAGCGTCTTTTCAATCTCCTGCTTGGAAGACAGTATATTCTCCCCCTGTACCGGCTGTGCGTCCAGCTCCTCATATGCCTCCAGAAGCTTTACCGTAGTCGGCAGATAGTATTCCATGAGCCTGCGTATCTCCGGCACGCAGCCGGGATTCTGCTCCACACGGTCGAATATCCGGTCCACGAGCGTCTCCATACGGGATATCTTGGCAGATATCTCTACCCCCGGAATGGCGTCGTTGCATTCGTGAATCTTCTTGATATATGCATCGCCGGTTCGTATAATGTCCCGCACCTGGGGATCCATGCTCTCAGCCGTCTCTTCCTGCTGCGCTTTTCTTTCCTGCTCCTGCCGCTTCTGCGCCTCCGTATGTTCCATCAGCTCTTCGTATTGGCGGTATGCATGGTGCGTCACCATAAGGCATGTCCTCTGTCTGTCCAGGTGTCCTTGTCTGAACCATCCTTTCTCAATCATCTTCTCCAGGTCCTTCACGACGAACTTGGGCGGTTTCTTCACACGTTCCGCCAGTACCTTGACCTCCCCGTATTCTCTGCCTTCCATCCCTTTTATGTAGGCGTTGAAGCGCTTGACTTTACCGAGAACGTGATGGCCTGCTCCCGCCAGCACCGCTCCGGCTCCGAGCAGTATGACACCAGATCCGAACAAAAGCTGGAACAAAAAATCAAAGCTGCCGATTGCAAGCTCTCTTATCATATAGACAGGCAGCCCAATCAGAAGAATTCCGCCCAGCATATATCCTGCAGCCGCCATGATGACACCGCCGGCCTTTGCGCTTCCTGTCCTGGCATACAGTTCAGGCATCTGCCTTTCGCCAGCCTCGTACCCATACCCGCTCCGGCCATGGTACTGTCCGGGGTAAGGACGGTTCCGGTATGTCCTTCTCTCCCGCGCCTGCCTGCCTTGGCGCGCCATGTCCTGCATACCCTTGTCCA
The DNA here is from genome assembly GCF_017566055.1 of Extibacter sp. GGCC_0201. Taxonomy (NCBI): domain Bacteria; kingdom Bacillati; phylum Bacillota; class Clostridia; order Lachnospirales; family Lachnospiraceae; genus Extibacter; species Extibacter sp. GGCC_0201. Next base: position 84,837 of record NZ_JABFCH010000011.1, read on the forward strand.
CCGCGTCGCCTGCACTGCGCACCCCTTTTCCAATACCATCCACCGCATGGTATATCGTATCATTGATCGTCTGGTTCAATCTATCAAAATTCCTCGTATCCACCGCGTCCTGCACCGTCCTGCGGATATCTTCCCCAAATCTTTCCCAATCCCAGTTTGTCATCATATCCTCCTGGTTATCACTACTGTCGATTCAACAATCTCAGATAAGACTGCCTCCTGTTTTACATATATCATTTAAAGTATAATGGAAACATGGTGAAAATGCAATGCTCACACATTACCATCTCGTTACCATCCGCTATCCGTCCGCCTCCATGCTGTGGGGCCTTTTCAGCTCCCTCTTTTTCTCGGAGGCATCCACACAGATGGTGCATGCCGCATCCCCCGTGATATTGACCGTAGTCCTTGCCATATCGAGTATACGGTCCACGCCGGCCACAAGGGCAATCCCTTCCAGCGGAAGCCCCACGCTCTGCAGTACCATGGCAAGCATGATGACGCCGGAACCCGGGACACCCGCAGTGCCGATGGACGCCAGCGTAGCGGTCAGTATAATCGTAATCTGCTGCGAAATGGTGAGGTTCATGCCAAATATCTGCGCGATAAATATAACGCTGACCCCCTGGTAGATTGCAGTTCCATCCATATTAATCGTAGCACCGAGGGGCAGTACGAAGCTTGAAACTTCCTTTCTGGCGCCGAGCTTCTGTGTACATTCCATGTTAAAAGGCAGCGTCCCAACACTGCTTGCACTGGAAAATGCAAATATCATAGCCTCGCCCATACCCTTGAAGAAAGTAAGCGGGCTCATCTTAGCCATCGCCCTGACAAGGCTGGAATAGACACATACCATATGCACGGCACAGACAAGATACACGACCCCTATCAGTTTCATCAGCGGCAGAAGGATAGACATGCCGTTTGTCGCTATGACCGGAGTAATCAGGCCGAACACTCCGATAGGGGACAGTTTGATGATGACGCCCATCACTTTGATGCAGACTTCCGAAAAGCTCTCCACAACCGCTCCGGCCAGCTTGCCCTTCTCTCCCGCAAGTATGATACCAAATCCAAAGAACAGGGCAATCACGATTATCTGCAGCATGGTAGCCTCAGCCAGAGGCTGGATGGCATTGGACGGGAATATGTTCACTATCGTATCTATAAATGACGGCGTCTCCGTGACTCCCTCGAATGCCTCCAGCGATTCCGAAGACAGCTTATACCCGCTGCCTACACTGAGCACATTGGCGATCACAAGTCCTAGCGTTACCGCGAACGCTGTCGTGCACATATAGAACAGGACCGTCTTGCCACCGATAGAGCCTACCTTCCTGATGTCCTGGAGAGATATCACCCCCTGCATGATAGAAAACAGCACGACCGGTACCACTACCATCTTTACAAGATTTAAGAATATCGTTCCAAGCGGTTTGATATATGTCTCCGCTATATCACTGTTCGTCTGCAGCAGCAGCCCCGCAATGACGCCAAGTACAAGCGCTGCCAGAATCCAGACCGTCAGCGAGACCTTTTTCTTTTCCTTTTTCGTATCCAAACTCTGTTCCTCCTCATTCCATAAACTGGTCAATCGTAAATAAATTGAATTTTCTGGATATCTTGATATCCTCCTTCGTAAGCAGAAGGGAAGATACCAGCCCATCGTCTTCCTTTAGTATTGCCGAAGAGAGCATCACCTTAATCGCCACGGGCATCATAGTTTTGTATGACAGGCCTGTCAGCATTCCTGTCCTCCGGCTTGTCCGGTTCAGACTGTTGATGCAGCATATCCACGCCTGCTCCGTAGGGTTGTTCTGGTTCTGCAGGTTATAATTTTCCACGAATTCATACCTTCGGCTGTAGCCGGTGTAGAATGTCTTGCAGTTTCCGCAGCTTTCCTCATCCTGGACGTCATAAAACAGCTGTATCCCTATCTGCTCCGAGCCCGGAATCTGGTATCTCTCCATAACACTTTTCAGAATGCGCCTGCTCCTTCCATCGTAGGAATACATATACTGCCTGTCCAGAAATTCCCCCGGCTCCAGCCTGGCGTGCAGCTCCTCATCCTGTACCGCCAGCAGATACGCGGGCGATATCTGGAATACGTCCGCAATCTCCTTAAGCGTTGACACATCAATAGATATAAGGCCCTTCTCATACTTAGACATGGTCGACTTGCTTTTATGTATCTTCTTCGCCAGCTCTTCAAGCGTCAGTTTATATGCAAGCCGGTACTTCTTGATGTTCTTCCCCACATGCTCATCAATAGCCATAATGCCTCCGTTTCCTATAAATCACCTTTTCCATGAATAATAACCGATAGGATAATACTCATATGTATTTCCCAATGATTTATAATTTAAGTTTACCATAAATAGATAAACACATTAAAAGTTTCCTGTCAAGACACCCCATCCAATTTGTCTCGTTTAATAATTAACGATAGAATAAAGTCAATACAGATGGAAAGCCAGAAGGTGTAATGAATGAACAGAACAGACACAAAGAATATATCTATCATAGGATTTGCAATATTTGCCATGTTCTTTGGGGCAGGGAACCTGATTTTTCCTCCCTACCTCGGCTTGCAAAACGGAAGAAGCTGGTTCTTAAGCTTCCTCTGCTTCATCATCATGGATATCGGACTCAGCCTGCTGGCACTGCTTGTCGTGACGCGAACGGGCAAGGGGACAGAGGGCATTACGGAGAAGCTCGGAAAGCTTCCTTCTATATTAATATTATCACTGAACGCGGTATGCCTTGGACCTCTCATTGCCATTCCAAGAACTGCTGCCACTGCGTATGAATTTTCTATTGCTCCGTTCTTTCCAAAGCTTGACACAAAGATATTTTCACTCTTCTTTTTCCTCGCTGTGGTACTGTTCTGTCTTAAGCAGTCCAAAGTCATCGATATCATCGGAACCGTCTTTGCGCCTTTGATTCTCGCTGCCCTTTTATTCCTCATCTTAAAAGGCATCGTGTCGCCACTTGGCGTTATGGAGACTCAGTCTGCCGCCTCTTCGGCTGTCCGCGGCGGAATCAATGCCGGCTACCAGACGATGGACGTAATGGCAGCCATGATATTCTCCGCTTCCATACTGCTGACCATAAAGCAGAAAGGCTACAATGATACGAAATCCCAGTTCAAGGTCATCTCCGCCGCCGGCCTTCTCGCTACGCTCATCCTCTTTGCCGTGTACGGCGGCCTCGCCTATCTCGGGGCGACGGTTAGCGGGCAGTTTTCTGCCGATATTGACCGGGTGGCACTGCTCATCGCCATCGTCAAGGCGTTGCTCGGCGAGGGCGGGATGGTACTGCTCGGCGTACTTGTATGCGCCGCCTGCCTGACACCTGCTATCGGGCTCTTATCCTCCTCCGCTTCCTTCTTCGAGAAGCAGACAAAGGGGAGAGTAAGCTACCGTGCGTTTGTGTTTGGATTTGCAGGCATCAGCTATGTAATCTCTAATTTTGGTATAGCCAGGATACTGGCACTGGCTTCCCCGATACTTAATATTTTATATCCAGTGCTGGTTCTTCTGGTCTTCATGGGATTGATGGAAAAATGGCTCCCGGACGCCGCCGTCTATCGGTCTGCCGCGTCAGGAACCATCGTCGTAAGCACCTTGTCAGCTCTATCGGAATATCTGCCGGTTCCGATCCATATCGCCGGCCTTCCACTATATGAATATGGATTCCAGTGGATGCTTCCCGCTGCCATATGCGGTCTTATCGGCTACCTCTTTGCAAAAGAAAGGACGTCCAGGCAGCGGCGTATCATCGGCAGCATCGCCGCCAGGACTTAATTCCTCATATATTCCTTCGTCACTCTAACCACCTGGCCGCTCAGCAGTATAAGGGCGGTCAGGTTCGGTACTGCCATGAATCCGTTGAACGTATCGGCAATCTCCCACACAAGTCCCGGGGCAATCACGCATCCTGGAAGCAGCACCACAATATATATCACCTTATATAGAGTCGCAGATTTTTCACCGAACAGATACGCAAAAGTCCTTTCTCCAAAGTAAGCCCACCCTATGATCGTAGCAAAAGCGAAGAATATCATGGACAGCGCCATAAACTTGTCTCCGCCCGGTATGACCGTGGCAAACGCTCTTCCGCACAGCGTCGTGCCGTCTACATTCTCTGCTCCTCTTGCTATATTGGCAAGGAAGCCCTGCTGGTCGTATACTCCGGAAGTAAGGATGACAAGCGCCGTCACCGTACAGAATACGATGGTATCGATGAACACCTCCACAATTGCCCACATCCCCTGTACCGGGGCAGAGTCTATATCCGATGCGGCGTGGGCCATGACAGAGGAGCCAAGCCCCGCCTCATTGGAAAATACCCCTCTGGAGATTCCCGTCTTCATTGCCTGCCGCATCCCGTAGCCGAGCACCCCTCCGCCCACGCTCTGCACTTTAAAGGCCTCTGTAAAAATGAGCTGGAATGCCTTTGGAATCTCAGACGCATTGGCCGCCAGCACAATCACTCCCCCTGCAATATAAAAGAGAGAGATGAGCGGTATGAGCCGTTCTGTCACGGTCGCTATACGGCGGACGCCGCCGAACAATACCATGCCTACCAGCACCATGGCCGCCAGACCGGTGACAAAAGTGGGGACATAGAAGGCTTCCTTCAGCCCTCCGGCCATCGCATTGGCCTGTGTCATATTGCCCATGCCGAGCGAGGCAAGGATGCAGAACACGGCGAACAGGACGGCCAGCCACTTGCAGCCGAGCCCCCGCTCCATATAGACCATTGCGCCTCCCACCCATCTGCCGCTTCTGTTCTTATAGCGGTAGAGGATGCCCAGGACATTTTCTGCATACATGGTCATCATTCCCAGCACCGCAGATATCCACATCCAGAATATGGCACCGGGACCACCCGCGATGAGCGCTGTAGCGACTCCGGTTATGTTGCCCGTGCCGAGCGTGGCTGCCAGAGCCGTACAGAATGCCTGGAACTGGGACATGGACTGTTCGTCATCCGTACGCCTTACCTTCCTGTTTCGAAAGAGCTGGCCAAGCGTCATGCCGAGCCAGACACGCCACTTCCTGAACTGGAAGAAGCCGGTACGCACCGTAAAAAGAAGGCCGACCGCAAGAAAGATGATGAGCATGCCCCGGCCCCAGATAAAGTCACGAAGAACATCGTTGACCTGTTTGATATATTCCGTCATCGTCATAGACTACTCACTTTCTGTCCATCAGCTTCGCATAGATGATTCCTGCCAGCGTGCTTATGCTTGTCGCAACGATAGCCGCCCCTACGATAGCGGCGGGATTCACGCTCCCATACTGGCTCCGGTAAGCGATGATATTGACCGGGATAAGCTGCAGGGACGAGATATTGATAATCAGGAAGGTACACATCTCATTGCTTGCGGTACGGCCTTTCGACACGCCTCCAAGCAGCCTCTTCTTATCCTGGTATTCTGGGTTGCCCCGCTCCCGTTCCAGTTCCGCCAGGCCATCCATGGCCTTTAACCCCGCAGGGGTGGCCGCCCATCCAAGTCCGAGGATATTGGCTATCATATTGGTCGTAATGTGCTCCGCAGCCGGATGGTCAGCCGGAAGCCTCGGAAAGAGAAACCGGATAATGGGCCGCATTTTCTTCGATACGCTCTTGATAATTCCTGCTTTTGTCGCAATTTCCATAAGTCCCACCCAGAAGGACATGACCCCCATCATGGTGATGCATAGCGTAATTGCCTCCTTGGACGAGTCTATGGCTGCATTCGTCACGTCTGGCATCTTTCCCGTACAGGCGGCAAATATGATGCCCACAAGTATCATTCCTGCCCACAGATAATTCAGCATGTAATCATTCCATTTATGTAATATCTCTACATCCTATGCCGGACCGGGATATTATATGTTCTGGACGAGACACATCGGCATCCGGCAGATACGTACACGAAGGAGAGCCAGACGTCCTGTCATCGTCTGGCTCTCCTTATCTGGCTCTTCTTCCTGTCCTGCCTTACCGGGCCGTTTGCACCTACATCCACATGGCCTTCCCTCAGGACGCCGACCAGCCTGCCTATCCTCTTATACTGCGTATGAGAATTGATATGCCAGTCATCTATCGTACCATTTAACGCCTTAATATATATGTCATCGTGCCTCTTATATACTCTCCCCATATACAGATAGCCTCCCCGCATTATAATCCATATCTCTCCGTTCTTTGGATCATAATCATCATCATAACGGAACCCGAGCAGGCTGCCTTCCGGAAACTTCGGAGTAAGCACTGGTGTGCTCACATATACACAGAAGGTACAGTGCCGGCTTATCTCATTATCGCTCACCATTATATCTCTTTCTATCCTGCTGTCATACTGCGCCAGGCCCTGTACTATGTTCGTAAATTCAAAACATTTCATTTTTATCTTTTCATGGGAAGTGCTGTGAATCATCTGGTCGTATTCGGTGTCTATCGTGTATTTTATATATTCTTTCATAGGGTCCGGCAGCTTTTTAAACCGATATACATAATCCGAAAAGTCGTATGGCACATTCGGCTCCCTGTCCGTAAACTCGTCCAGGGAACAGTCCAGCACCCTTGCTATCTTCTCCATGGCGGAAAATCCGGGATTCTCCGTCACGCCGCTTCCAATCTTCGTCAACGTACTGTAGGGAACCCCGCTCAGCCATGCCAGATCTTCAAATGTAAGTCCTCTTTTTTGCATGATATACTTTATTCTTTCGTTTTTCAAAATTCTCCACCTTTCCATTTTTGGAAACTTTCTACCCTATGCCGATATTGATTTATTATAGCATATTTCCTATAATCAGACTTATTGTTATTATTTTTTTAAGCATAATGTTCAAAAAAGAGAGGTAAACGCCATGACTAACAATATTTACACTTCTACACCGGTAGATATCCAGCTTAACCGCCGGCTGACGCTTCTGCTGAACCGGCTTGAGATTTCTCCCAAGCTGAAAGGATATCTATATCTGAGAAGCGCTTTGTCACTCTGCATCAATGATACAAGTTATCTTTCAGGAATCACGAAAAATCTATATCCTTCTCTCGCTGCCGCGTACAGCACAAGCCCCTCCGCCGTGGAGCGGGCTATCCGCAACTCCATCGACATACTATGGCATTCACATGCCAAGATAACTTATCAGGAACTGACCAACTGTTACTGCGACGTCAGGCCGACGAACGCACAGTTCATCGCTCTTCTGACACATACCATTCTTTTTTTGTGAAAAATTTCTCACAATTTCAATTTTGTCTTTTCTTTTTTTGTCCTTTTTGGTACAATTATTGACTTTTTTAGACAGATTATATATACTTAGTTTAGTTCAATTAACAACAATTGACGAAATTTCTTCAAAAAACTTGCAAAAATGAAAGGAGGAAGAGAGTATGTGGGGACATATTTTCGATCTGAGCAATCCTCTTATAGGAGAGGAAAACACATGGGTGCTCTGGGCTATCTGTGCCACAGGCGCCGCTGCTGCCATTTATCTGGAACAGAGGTATAAATGGGCGGCAAAAATGACGGGAGCCATCATCGCTCTTATCTTTGCAATCGTTTTATCCAATTTCGGTATCATTCCTATGAGCGCTCCTGTATGGGACATCGTGTGGGGGTATGTGGTACCGCTGTCCATCCCGTTGCTGCTTCTGCAGTGCGATATGAGAAAGATAGGTAAGGATTCCGGGCGTATCCTGATAATCTTCCTCATAGGCTCCGTAGGTACGGCGTGTGGTTCACTGCTTGCCTATACGGCGCTCAACAAATTTATTCCGGAGCTGGCAGGGCTTGCAGGAGTCTTCACCGGAACGTACATCGGCGGCACGGTGAACTTCGCGGCACTTGGCGCGGCGTTTGACGTATCAGGTGAGATGATTTCCGCTGCCACGGTAGCAGACAACCTGCTGATGGTATTATATTTCTTCCTGTTGATTGCGATGCCGTCCATCGGTTTCTTCCGCAAGAACTTCAAGCACCCATACGTGGATGAAGTTGAGGCTGCAGGTAGCAACTTGAAAGAAAACGAGACGAACGCATCTGCATTCTGGGGAAGAAAAGAAATCTCCCTGAAGGATATCGCCCTTGCAGCTGCAACCGCGTTTGTAATCGTTGCATTGTCCAATATCATCGCAACCGGACTTGGAAGCGTCATCCCGACATCCAACGCGTTCCTGAAGATCCTCAACACGCTGTTCGGCAACATGTATCTGTGGATTACGACGATTGCCATGCTCTGTGCTACATTCGCACCGGGGTTCTTCGGCAATATCAAAGGCACGCAGGAGCTTGGAACCTTCCTGATCTACCTGTTCTTCTTCGTAATCGGTGTTCCGGCATCTGTACCGCTTATCATCCGGAACTCTCCGCTGCTGCTCGTATTCGCTGCCATCGTCGTTGCGGTCAATATGACATTCAGCCTTGTGGCAGGTAAGCTGCTGAAGTTCAACCTGGAGGATATCATACTTGCCTCCAACGCCAACATCGGCGGACCTACGACAGCGGTCGCCATGGCAGTATCCAAAGGCTGGACGAAGCTCGTCGGACCGATTGTACTTATCGGTACATTAGGTTATGTCCTTGGTACATACTTCGGCCTTGTAGTAGGAAGCATACTCGGCTTATAAGAGCCAAACACAACTAGAAAGAAAGGGGATTATAAGATATGAATTTTGATGCACATTCTGATATCTGGACCGACGTGACACACCATTATCTTGACGGGGAATCTGACATTTTCCGCAAATACCACTATGAACGTCTTAAAAAAGGACAGATTGAGGGCGGAATATTTGTAATCTGGAATGATCCACCTTTCGATAAGGAGCCGCTGAAGCGCACACGCCAGATGATGGAGGCGATTGCCCACGAAGAGCCTGACTGTGCGGATATATTAAAGGTGGCACGTTCTTACGATGATATGATGAAAGCCCGGGAGGAAGGCAGGATGTATGCCTTCATCGGGCTGGAAGGATTAAAAAGTATCGGTGAAGACCTGGATCTGATTGATGAATTCTATCGGTTCGGGGCCAGACACGCCGGCCTTACATGGAACGAAGAAAATCCGCTGGCAACGGGAGCGCTGGGGAATCCTGAACGCGGACTGACAGATGTGGGCCGGAGGGCAGTGAGGAAAATCCAGGAGCTTGGGATGATACTGGACGTATCGCATCTAAATGATGCATCCTTCTGGGATCTGCTTGATGCGGCGGGAGGACCTGTCGTAGCCACGCATTCCAACTGCAGGGCTCTGTGTAACCAGCGCCGGAACCTCACCGATGAACAGTTAAAGGAGCTGGCTAAGACAGGAGGTATCGTCGGCCTGAATTCCTTCAATGAGTTCGTACATGATGTGGAATCAGAACAGACGGTAGAGAACCTTGTGAAGCATCTCGTCCGTATGGTGGAACTGATGGGGATCGACCACGTCGGCTTCGGCTTCGATTTCTCTGAATTTATATGCGGAGACACGCTGAGCTCGTTCAGCAGCCAGGAGAATCCCTATACGATCGGTCTGGAGGACGCCTCCAAGGTTCCAAATGTCATTGAGGAAATGAAACGTGCCGGATTCCATAGTGAGGAGATTGAAAAGATCTCCTATAAGAACTGGCATCGTCTTATTCGAGAGGTCATTAAATAACAGATATAATCACGAAAGGCACAGCCGATGCGGCTGTGCCTTTCTGCTACTTTATGGAACCCGGGTCCACTTTTTTCTGCCTCAGCTTCAGATACACGATTTCACGGAACAAGGCGTATACGACAGATACGATAGGGATGAATATGAGCATGCCCACGATTCCCATCAGGCTTCCTCCTATGCTGACTGCTGCCAGCACCCATATGGACGGCAGTCCCACCGAGTTACCGACTACATGAGGATAGATGAGGTTCCCTTCAATCTGCTGCAGCACGAGGAAAAGGACGACGAATACAAGCGCCTTGACCGGATCGACCATGAAGATGAGGAACGCGCCTACCGCACACCCGATGAAAGCGCCGAAGATAGGTATCAGCGCCGTAAAGGCTATCACAATACCGACCAGCAGCGCATAGGGAAGGCGGAACAGCCCCATGGATACGACGAACATGCTTCCAAGTATGATCGCTTCCACGCACTGTCCGGTCAGAAAGCTGGAAAATGTACTGTAGGTCAGCGAGAACACTTCCAGAGCCGCCTCTGCCCTTCCTCTTCTTACAAAGGCGAACAGTACCTTCTTCGCCTGAACGCTCAGCTTTTCCTTCTGCAGCAGCACATAGCAGGCAAATACAAATGCGATGAAGAACGTCGTGATTCCGCTCACGATGCTCTTGGCCGCCGTGATGGTCGAGTCGAGGACGCTTCCTGCGCCGTTCCGGAAGAAATCAATCCCCGCGTCCATAATCTTGTTCCAGTCGAATTTCAGATTGTTCACCCAGGCCATCACTTCCTTATTGTTGTGGAAGAGGTCATTAGCCCACACCTGCACCCTCGGGATAAATGCCTGAATGCTGTCACCCAGATTTGCAAAGGTCCTTCCAAGCTGCGGTATCAATATGAACATTACGACGGCTATGACTCCAAAGACCAGCAGCAGCACGATGAGCATGCTGACCGGACGCGCCGCTTTGGCACACGCTCTGCTCTTCTGTGCCCTTTCACTGCCGAACAGATGGCGTTCCACAAAGTTCATCGGCACATTCAGCACAAATGCTATCGCTCCGCCAAGAATAAACGGGAACATGATATGGAACACGAATCCGAGAATATCGAATACTTTGTTGTATTCCCAGAGGCATAGCACGACGATAGCTGTAAATATGATGAGCCCTCTTATCTTTTTTACACTCTCTCTGTCAAATTCCATCTTAACTCCTTATCTTTTTCATCAATTGTATCACAGGAAGGTTCAGAAGCGCCAGCCCATATACGGTAAGCAGCTGTCCCAGATCAAGCGTAACCACTTTGAAGATGCCGTGAAGCCCCGGTATCATCAGTACACCCGTAATAAGCAGCAGGCCGATGACAAATGCACCTATGAGGTATATATTGTTGAAGAACCTGTTCGTGAACAGTACCGGGCCCTTCGACTTACAGTTGAAACCGTGAACAAGCCTGCCCGTACAGAGTGTACCAAAAGCCATCGTACTTGCAAGCGCACTGCCCCCGCTTACATAGCCGATATAAAAAGCGGCCATCGTCATGACGCCGATGCACAGCCCTTCCGTTCCGATACTGAGCAGATACTTTCCCGTCAGTATAGATTCATCCATCGGGCGGGGCTTCTCCTGCATCACGTTCTGCGTGTGCGGTTCAAGGCCGAGCGCGATAGCCGGAAGGCTGTCTGTCAGCAGATTGATGAACAGGAGATGGACCGGAGCAAACGGCACCGGCAGTCCCGCCACAGAAGCATACAGTACAGCCAGAATAGCGCCGAAATTCCCTGACAGGAGGAACTGTATGGAGTTCTTGATGTTCTGGTAGATGTTTCTGCCATTTTCTACTGCTTTGATAATGGTGGCGAAGTTGTCATCCGTGAGTACCATAGACGCCGCATCCTTGGACACCTCCGAACCGGTGATACCCATGGCCACCCCGATATCTGCCTGTTTGAGCGCAGGAGCGTCATTCACGCCATCTCCCGTCATAGCGACTATATTGCCCTTATCCTGCCATGCACGGACAATCCTTATCTTATGTTCCGGGGAAACTCTCGCATACACAGAGATTTTTTCCACGAAGTCCTGAAGCTCTTCGTCGGACATGTCTTCAATAACCGCGCCTTCGCAGGCCTCGGAATCATCTTCCAGGATACCGATCTTCCTTGCAATCGCCGCTGCCGTAACCTTGTGGTCTCCCGTAATCATAACCGGTTTGATGCCCGCTGCCTTGCACTCCGATACGGCGGCTTTCGACTCCTCCCTCGGCGGATCCATCATCGATATGAGTCCGAGGAAGATAAGGCCGTCTTCATCCTCCAGCGTTAGGGCACGGGCACTTTCTATCTCCTTATATGCAAATGCCAGCACCCGCAGGCCATCCCTTGAGAACTCCATGTTCTGTCTCTCGATTTCCAGCCTGTCGTCCTCTGTAATATCCCGTACTGCCTCCCCCGTCCTTATACTGCTCATACGTCCAAGCAGAACATCGACGGCCCCTTTGACGACGATAATCTCTGCTCCGTCTATCCGGTGCTGCGTAGACATCAGCTTCCGGTCGCTGTCGAACGGTATCTCTGACTTACGTGGGAACCTCTTCCTTATCTCAGACGCGTCAGCGCCAAGCCTGCTGCCCACATTGATGAGCGCGGTCTCCGTCGGATCCCCGATTTCCTGACCCTCCGCATTCACGGAATCATTGCAGAGCATGCTGAATATAAGCAGCTTCTCCTCGTTACAGACAGACAGATCTATATCCCCCGCCGGTATCCGCCTGCCGTCCACATAATAATCTTCCACCGTCATCTTATTCTGCGTCAGCGTTCCTGTCTTGTCCGAGCATATGACAGACACGCTCCCGAGTCCCTCTACCGCCTGGAGCTTGCGGATAATGGCATGTTCCCTGGCCATCTTCTGGGTACCGAAAGACAGCACGATCGTAACGATGGAACTCAGTGCCTCCGGAATTGCCGCGACTGCAAGCGCCACCGCGAACAGGAACGCGTCCGCAACAGAACCGCCCCGCACCACATTTACTGCAAATAATATACCGCAGAATACGAGGATGATGATTGAAAGCTTCTTTCCAAAGTCATCCAGATTCATCTGAAGCGGCGTCTTCTTCTCCGATGTCGTCTTCAATAGCCTGGCAATCTTGCCGACCTCCGTTTCCATCCCAATCGAGGTGACCTCAAAGGTACCCCTCCCATAAGTTACGAAGCTTCCGGAAAAGACCCGGTTCGTCTGGTCGCCGAGCGCTGCCCCGGCCGGAGCTTCTTCCAGTGATTTCTCCACAGACAGGCTCTCTCCGGTAAGGGCGCTTTCATCTGCCTTGAGGCTGGCTACGTCAAGAAGCTGGCCGTCAGCAGGAACACAGTCCCCGGCTTCCAGTATCACTTCATCTCCAACCGTGACCTCCCTGGATGGTATCTGGACCATCACCCCGTCCCTTATGACCTTCGCCTCGGGCGCGGACAGCTGCTTCAGGCTCTTCAGAGACTGTTCTGCCTTCACCGTCTGCACCGTCCCCAGTATGGCATTGATTGTTATCACTACGAAGATGACCACAGCACTTTCCGCATCGCCTAAAAAGCCTGAAACGATGGCTGCAATTATAAGTATAATGACGAGAAAGTCCTCAAACTGTTCCAGAAATATCCTCGCCGTGCTCTTCCTCTTGCCTTCCGCCAGCTCATTATAGCCGTATTTCTCCTGGTTTATTTTTGCCTGTTCACTTGTCAGCATATGTTTTCCTCTCTTTCCTGCAATGAGACTCTCTTTTCTATTATTTCCACCTAAATAAAAAAGAGACCTCTATTGCATAATTTAATATGCAATAAAAGTCTCACCATTTCATTACGATACGGATGATTGCTCATCGTACTGACGACATCGTAAACGCGGGCTTCTGCCGGCGCCAGTTACTCCCTTTTATTATTTCATAATATACCGAATAAAATCATAAAAGTCAATACTATTTGCCATTTATTATCATCTGTCAAATACAAAATATCTGCCTGCGATATAATTCAATATGATGACTGCAATATTGGTCAGTATCTTCATAACCGTGCCCTGCAGCGACAGCATATCCACAAGCAGATACATGAGTACCACCTCCAGCACGCCGGTCAGCGCCCTGCACCCAAAGAAACGGGCTGCCTCCGATATGACTGTCAATCCTTTCCAGTCCCTGCTTTCGAACACGAAAGGCTTGTTGGTAAGAAACGCAAATACGACCGCTATACACCACGCGGCTATTGTGCTGTACACGTTTGGAACCTTCAGTATCTGGTAGCAGACATAATACGCCGCCACATTGACGACTGTAGTCAGTATCCCAAATATCATGTAAGCTGTAATTCTTTTATATTTATATTTTACCATGCAGTCTCCTCTTCCTTCTTATAAGGTCTGCTCCAAGTATGCCAAGGGCTGCCAGCGTTGCTGCTATACCTGCTGTTCTGCCTTTGGCCTCGTACACGAGCCTGACCTGGTGAACACCTTCTTTAAGGGGCGCACCGATAAAAGCGGTATTGATTTTGTGTATCTTCTCCTGCCTGCCATCCACATAGAGCTTAAAATTCTCGTCGTAAGGAATGGATGTGACCAGCCACCCTCCATTGCCGGACCTGGCCGTCCCTTCCAGCACATTTCCCGCTCCTGTAACATTCAGGCTGACGGGGCTGCTGTACAGGTTGCGCGTCTCCTTCTCGTCTGCTCTTCCAATCCATGCATGGACATTGCTGATCTCGTAATCTCCTTCGCCATATTCAACCGGAACCTCATTCTCACCGGCAGAAAGTAATGAAGTATAGTGGAACGTCGTATTGGCATTATAATACGCCGCATTATCTGCACTCAGCTTGTTCTGCTCCCCGTTTACCGTAACCGTTACATCTCTGGCAGCCTTATTGTTCTTTACATCAAATTCCAGAAACAGATAAGCATCTTCTTCCCTGTCATTATCAACAGTCAATATACCGGACGATGCACTTCCCTTGATTCTGGATGCACTCATATGTACATCCACCTCTGCAGCGCGTTCTTTACTCTCAACCGCCGCCTCTTTTGTATCCGCCACTGCGGTACGGAGCATAGCAAGCTGTCTTTCCGGCCAGGATAAGGTTAAGAAATCCTCTTCCGTCATAATCTGGTCTGTCACATAAACGGAGGGCGCCACTTCATTATTTTCATATATATTGACGTCCCCGTACCGATTTATCTTCTTGTAGCCGTCCGGTGCCCGGCTGCCCACAATATACCGGACGCCCATAATCTTCAGGAATACCGGACTATCTACCGTATCGGCCATCAGGCTGTTCCTGCTTGGCTTGCTCAGATGCAGGACTTTGCTGCGGAAGCTGCTGTAGTAAGGATTGCTGATAGAAGAATATACGGTGGTCAGGTTCTGCCCACACACCCACACCTTATTCTGGTTCGCCTTGTTCGCACTGTATCCGTCCCGTGTCTCAGTGCGGTATGAACCGCCACCCTGCACAGATTCGACAGCTTTCCCGATAGCCGGGCTTTCAATTCTTTCCATCTCCGCCTTTGTGACCAGCTCCTCTTTCAGCAGCGTCACCTGACCTACGCACAGCAGAGCCATCACCGCAAGCATGACTGTGGATACGGCCTTTTTCCAGCAATACATGCTGATGGCGATTGCTGCCGCACAAACTGCGAAGTCGATATAGATAAAATACTGCTCCTGCCGTACATAAGTATTGGTCAGCAGGGAGACCGTAAGCAGCACACCTGCCAGCACGCAGCCTCCCACAGCCTCACGCGCCCTGAGCAGGCGGCTGCCGATTCTGTAAAAGAACGAGGCGGCGAGCCAGCACATAAGCGGCAGAAACGGTATGAATGCTTTGTCTCTCAGATAGAGCGTTCCGTTCAGAAGCCAGTCAAACACCGGGAACAGCAGCAAGAGAAACAACGTGGCTGCCATATACTTCTCTCTGCATCTTCTGTAAAAGATACTCGCACATAATAGGATGAGTGCAGCGACAGAGAGACCCATCCCATAACCGCTGTATAGGAGCTTATGAAGCCGTATATCAGGAACAAGCAGCTCCTTCAAAGACTGGGCCGCGTGTCCGGTCCGCCCTGCCGACATCGCAAAATATACAGGCACAAGATAGAACAGAGAAAGAAGGCAGCCAAGAAGGGCCGGGTAATACCTGTACCAGAACCACTTGATCATGCCCCACACTGATGCCCCTTTCTCGTGCCTGTATCCACACGCTCCATAGATGAACAGAGCTGCCAGCCCTCCCACGGCAAAGTAAAAGCTTGTCAGTATCATACATAATACAGATACCGTCAACAGGCCATATTTCCCATTCTCGCAATACCGGTCGTAACCGATCAGCGCCAGCAGAAGAAACGGCATATAATTCACAAACATCAGCTGCATCGATGAATGATAGGTAACAGAAGCAGCCAGCGCAAGCATAACGGAAGCATAGAAGCTTTCCCGCCTTCTGAAATGGCCTCTCCCAAGCCAGCAATAGCACAGGATCCCGTCCGCTATATGTTCCAGGAGCGCTAACGCCTGAATATATGTGGTCATCTTTATAAAAGGCAGCATGTATGACAGAAGATATAGCGGATTAAAGAGCCCGTAGTATGCAAAGTTATAGATGTTCTGCCCTCCTCCAAGCTCTGCCGCAAACTGTGGGAACAAGGTCCCTGTCTCATAAAACAGCTTGCGGAAATAGTCCGGGAATACGATATGCTGCCCGAGCCAGTCTATCTCAGAGCCTGCCAGATATCCGTTTCTTGTCTTCAGGATATACAGGATGAGCGGAATGATTATAAGAATCGAGAGATATAAAATATCTTCCCTGTTTTTTGTTGCCTTTGCCATCAGTTTTTGCATCCTCTTCATCACTTGATTCCCTCAATAAATAGATTGGCCTGTTTTTGATCTCCGTGTAAGCCCTTGCAAGATACTGTCCCGAGATTCCAATGCAGAGCAGCTGAATCCCGCCTATCAGGAAGATGACGCACATCATGGCCGGCCAGCCTGCTACGGGGTCATGCCAGAACAGGTTCTTGACGACGAGAAATACGATCATGCAGAATGCTGCCCCACAGAACAATATCCCTCCATAAGAAGCCATTGACAGAGGTACTGTCGAAAAGCCGAGGATCCCGTCGATGGAGTATTTGAACAGCTTCCAAAGAGACCACTTCGTATCCCCTGCCGCACGTTCCACATTGTGGTATTCCAGCCATTTCGTCCTGAAACCGACCCATCCGAACAGGCCCTTGGAAAATCGGTTGCATTCGCTCAGCGAGAGTATGGCATCGGCCATCTTCCTATTCATCATGCGGAAATCCCTGGCACCCTCCACTATCTGGACCTCAGAGAGCTTATTAATACATTTATAGAAAGATGCCGACAGGAATGACCGTATCCTGGCTTCGCCCTCACGGTCTCCTCTTCTCGTCGCTACGCAATCATACTCGCCTTGCTGTAATATACCGAGCATTTCCGGTATATAGTCAGGTGGATCCTGCAGATCTGCGTCCATTACGACGACATATTCGCCCCCTGCTGCTTTGAGGCCCGCATAAAGGGCGGACTCCTTTCCAAAATTTCTGGAAAAGGATAGGTATCGGTAATCTTTATCCTGCTCATGATATCCCTTTAAAAGCTTAAGCGTATCGTCTGTAGAACCATCATCTACAAATATGATCTCCACGGCTGCAGGCTCCATCTTCTTTATTACTTCCTGCATGGCCTGTACATAAAGAGGCAGTACATCCTGCTCATTATAACAAGGGACAACCACGCTGACCGCAGGTTTCTTATCTCCGTACATTATAAAACCTCCTTCTTAATGACTGATTGCTTTTGCTTGGTTCAATAGTAATTATAGATATAGTATCTATCGATTTCCGAAAGAAAATCTTAAGTTTAGATAAAGATTGCTTTTAATCAGCTCACGTTATACTATCTGGCTGAGTGTTTTACTTATCTCTTCTGCTGATTGTATCAGCTTCTGCCGCTCCCTTGCATCCAGTTCAATCTCCAGTACCTGCTCTGCCCCCTTCTGGCCTACGACTGTAGGAATACTGAGGCACAGCCCCTGTAATCCATACTGCCCTGACAGGAATACAGATATCGGCAGCACCGCATGGCTGTCGCGGATGATGCACTCTGCAATCCTGGCTACGGCAATTCCTATGCCATAATACGTAGCCCCTTTCCTCTCTATAATCTCATAGGCACTGTCACGTACATCCTGATATATGGTTTCCCATACGTGTTCCTCTGAATTACGCCCACGCAGCTCGCTAAAGTGTTCTATATCTATGCCGGATATATTCGCCGTACTCCAGACCGCAAGCTCACTGTCACCGTGTTCACCGATGATAAATGCATGCACGCTTCTGCTGTCAACCTTCAGATGCTCGCCAAGCAGATATTTAAGCCTTGCCGTATCAAGGACCGTTCCAGACCCTATGACCCTTTCTTTTGGAAAGCCTGATTCTTTTAGTGCTACGCACGTGAGTATATCGACAGGATTCGATACGATTAAGAGGATGCCCTCGCACTTGGCAGCCTTGATATCATGGATAATCGAACGCATAATCTTTGTATTTTTCTGTACAAGATCCAGCCTTGTCTCTCCCGGTTTCTGATTGGCGCCCGCGGTTATGATAACGAGCGCTGCATCTTTTATATCATCATAATCTCCCGCGTAGATATCCATAGCATGGACAAAGGGGAGACCATGATTAATATCCATCGCTTCTCCTTCGGCCTTTCTCTTATCTGTGTCAATCAGTACCATCTCTGAAAATGTCCCTCTCTGCAATAATGTATACGCAATTGTAGAACCGACAAATCCACACCCGATGATTGCAGTTTTCTGTATATTGACCATAAAATACCTCCTTCTTAATGTCTGATTACTTTTGCTTGAATCATTAGTAAATATATATAGTATCTATCCATTTCTGAAAGATAATCTTAAGTTTCGCTAAAAATTATAAATTATAGCAAATAACATAATAGGACATAATAAGTATACAAAAAGTTCATGTTGTATGCGATAGGACGAAATATGGATAAATATCACCGGTTCCTTCATCAAGAGATTGAGAAATATGGGGGGAAAGGAGTAAAAAACCCCTGTAGAGGTTCAAGGCTTTGAAAAAGCCTGAATTCTACAGGGGTTTTTCCTTCTTAAATATCTGGGGTTAAAATCAGTATCAGCCGATAGCCCCTTAAGCCTATAATATGATAACCGAGTCAAGAGGTCATGCATATAGACACAATTCTATCCATATATCTCATCTAAGATATCCAACAGTTTATTATACATATTTGCATTTTCCAAGTACATATTCTTGCTGTTCTCGCCCAATACAATCTCCGAATACCTTTATTGCTGGACTGCCAAAATCTCAAAGGCATCTCTTATATTCTCACCTCTCGTACAAGTCTTTCATAAAACTGTCGGTCACTGATGATGAAGTATAATTGATTGGAAAAGTCATTTCCTCCAAATCATATTTCTCCTTTAGATAATTTTTCTGCTCGTCTGTTAACTTCAAAGGCTGACTCTCATTTTCTGACAGCCTCTCTTCAATTACTGTTTTTATGTCATTCGAATCTAATCCAGATTTTGAATAAACCGTCTTCTTGTTATTATCTTTGTGTGCTGAATGATAATAACTCATGTTTTCACAAAGGCAAAAGTAATTAGGAGACATTATATTACTATTAAAGGTCAATAAAATTATATCTTCTTTCAAATTTCGTCACTTTTATTAATATTTTTATAGAAGCCACCTGATTTTACTGAACAAAAAAAGCAGTATCCAATAAAAGACACTGCTTTCCTCTCATTCCCATGAGCGTGCGGGGATTCGAACCCCGGACAACTTGATTAAAAGTCAAGTGCTCTACCACCTGAGCTACACGCCCTTATACAATTATGACAGTAAAGAAAATGCCCAGAGCCGGAATCGAACCAGCGACACGAGGATTTTCAGTCCTCTGCTCTACCGACTGAGCTATCTGGGCAAATGGGCATTATTATGTGAAACTTTCGCGTACGACTTCAAAACTATGTTTTCTCAGTCACGGCGTTACCGCCTATACATCTACAAAATAATACTTTCACTCAAGCAAGCTTGACTCAATTATTATTTTGCATCTGTGCACGCTCTGAACTACAACGTGCAAATTGCGGGGGCAGGATTTGAACCTACGACCTTCGGGTTATGAGCCCGACGAGCTTCCAGACTGCTCCACCCCGCGCTATTAACTAATATATGATATTGAAGCCGTTGACCGGACTTGAACCGGTAACCTGCTGATTACAAATCAGCTGCTCTGCCAATTGAGCCACAACGGCAAGTCTGATAACGAATGAAAAGATTGTAACCATTTTGCTCTAGCAAACAGTTGACTCTTTTCCAGTGGATGGAGAAGGATTCGAACCTTCGAAGGCGTTGCCAACAGATTTACAGTCTGCCCCCTTTGGCCACTCGGGAATCCATCCATTTTCATATGGGACCTATAGGGCTCGAACCTATGACCCTCTGCTTGTAAGGCAGATGCTCTC
>NZ_JABFCH010000119.1:0-228 GCF_017566055.1 Extibacter sp. GGCC_0201
GCATACGGTATGCCTTCCCCTTTGAAGATTATACAAGAACGAGTGGTGACCGAAGCGAAACGGCTGTTGCTGCATACCTCGCATAGCATCAAAGAAATATCGGTGATTTTGGGTTTTGAAAGTGTGGGTACTTTCAGCCGCTTCTTTAAGAATATGACGGGGGAAAATACCTCGGCATACCGGAAAAGATTGCAATAAATAAGAACCGGTTCTTATTGCTATTAATTT
>NZ_JABFCH010000120.1:0-228 GCF_017566055.1 Extibacter sp. GGCC_0201
TTTTTTGAGCATAATGGCTTTATCATCAAGCTGGACGCCTACATCAGGGAGGAAGTCTGCAGGAATATGATGGAGCTCAGGCGCCGCGGCTTAAGAAACATTCCGGTGTCTGTAAATGTATCCAGGCTGGAGTTCTATGATCCCAATCTCTGCAGAAGCATCATAGACCTGACAGAAAGGTACCGGCTGGAGCCGCAGATGATGCGGCTGGAGATCACGGAGAGTGCC
>NZ_JABFCH010000121.1:0-228 GCF_017566055.1 Extibacter sp. GGCC_0201
TCTGCTGTCACTTGGACATAAAAACATCGTGTGCATTACAGGCCCTGCCAATTCTGACAGTACCCAGGAACGGCTTGCCGGTTATGAATGGGCTTACCGTGATGCCGGAGTCTCTCTTCCTGAAAAGTATGTATTTCATGGCGACTATCTGAAACAAAGCGGAAATGAAGCTATGAAACAAATCCTGCAGGAAACGAAAGCCACTGCTGTTTTTGCATTCAATGACCT
>NZ_JABFCH010000122.1:0-228 GCF_017566055.1 Extibacter sp. GGCC_0201
GTGAAGGTGAGGCGGCCGAGCTGGTCGTCGACGACGGTCACCTTCTCGAGGGCGTCGGACGCGTCGGCCACGCGGTCGGAGAGAGACCTCATCGTCTTGACGAAGTTGCGGCCGTCGCCGATGACCCAGGAGCTGCGGACGACGTAGTGGCGCGGGCAGCCGGCCACGGCCAGGTCGCCGGCGGCCTTGGACTGGCCGTAGACGGACAGCGGGCTGAGGGGCTCGGAC
>NZ_JABFCH010000123.1:0-228 GCF_017566055.1 Extibacter sp. GGCC_0201
GTTTATGCGCCAGCTGCGGCAGATTACCCGTATATGTCCCGATATCTTTGGGCATATTGAGCTTTTTAAGATGATGCCCGTCTGCCTGCGGCACTTTAGTCGCAGACGCCGGCCCGATTCCAAGCACAACGTGACGCTCTTCCATCATCTGAATATTATAAAGGCTGGCACTGCCTGAAGCAGCATAGCCTATATTAGCAAGATTACCCAGCATGTAATGCTGGCGGT
>NZ_JABFCH010000124.1:0-228 GCF_017566055.1 Extibacter sp. GGCC_0201
TAGTTAATATATTTAAATATCGCGTAAAGAGGTTGCTTTTAGGCAGCCTCTTTTCATTCTCTGCCATTCCTAATTTGAAATACTTATGTTTACAGCTTCCGAACTTCTCGATAAAATAAATTCCCATATTGCGGATTTGCAGTTTGAACGTACTCCGAAAGGGTTGTACGACCCGGTTGCCTATGTTTTGTCCATGGGTGGAAAAAGAATCCGCCCCGTGCTGATGCT
>NZ_JABFCH010000125.1:0-228 GCF_017566055.1 Extibacter sp. GGCC_0201
GCACAACAGTGTGGTCTGGGATAAAGAGAACAGGGATTTAAAAAGCAGATATCCCAATGCGCATCCGCTTATTTTAAAGGCAATGCATATTATAGAATGCTCTTATGCATCTAAAATTTCACAGAAAGATCTGGCTGCAGACCTGGGTGTCAGTGCGGAATATTTCAGTTATCTGTTCAGCAGAGATGTGGGAGAGAATTTTTCCAGGTTCCTTCGGAGATACCGGAT
>NZ_JABFCH010000126.1:0-228 GCF_017566055.1 Extibacter sp. GGCC_0201
GTCCGTCTGCCCACCGAGCTCGTGGGCCGCCGCGGTTCATGGTCCGACGGGTCGACGGTGGAGGCCGACCGCGAGGAGGTTCCTGTCCCGGAGCGTCTGCTCGGGCAGCCGGTGGCGGTGCTGACCCGCCAGCCCTGACCGGCGGCGCGGTTCGTGCCCGTGCCTCCCGGGCCGGATGCACACACTTGTCGGGTGGAACTGGAGTTCGAAGAAGAGATCATTCAATGG
>NZ_JABFCH010000127.1:0-228 GCF_017566055.1 Extibacter sp. GGCC_0201
TTTTGAAAGGACGTGTGCTTATGAAAATCTCTACCAAAGGACGTTATGCTTTGCGGCTGATGCTTGACCTGGCTTACAATCATACCGGCAGCTTCATCCCCATTAAAAATATCTCCCAGCGGCAGGATATTTCCGACAAATATCTGGAACAGATCATTACCCAGCTGAGCCGCGCCGGACTTGTCAAAAGCGCCCGCGGCGCCCAGGGCGGCTATATGCTTGCCAAAG
>NZ_JABFCH010000012.1:0-104450 GCF_017566055.1 Extibacter sp. GGCC_0201
AGTCGCAGTTCCCGGACGCATCGGAGCATCTGCCCCATACCTCCCCAGCGGCGTCTACATTACTTAAACCCCCATTTATTGAAAGAAGCTTCCTACGATATCGTTGACGAGCTTGCCGTCTGCCTTGCCTTTTACTTTTGGCATAAGGGACTTCATGATTTTCCCTTTATCCTTTGCTGTCGGGGATTCGATACCGATTTCTTTCAGCGTGGCGGTCACGATTTCCCTGATTTCAGACTCATCCATCATCTTCGGGGCATACCCTTCCAGGACAGCCAGACGTTTGTTACACTCATCGATAATTTCCGTGCGGTCCGCAGGGGTCATCTCGAGCGTCTCCTTTGTCTGCTTTATTTCCTTCAGGATGACTTGTGTCTCTTCCTCTTCTGTCAGGTCGGAACGTTTGTCTATCGCTTTATTCTTAAGGGCTGCCAGCAGCATGGATAATGTCTCCTTCGTCTCCTTGTCGCCTGCTTTCATAGCACTTACCATGTCACTTCTTACGTCTTCGATTTTACTCATGATACATCCTCCGTTTTGATTTTTTTTCTTTCTATAAGATATAATAGTATACAAAGACCGTATTTTCAATACCGTACCTTGTGAAACGGCAAGCATATTATTCTTTTGCGGCATGTATGTTTTTCCTGCTTTTAACAGATAATACATTTATCTGCCAATCAAGATAAATGGAGGGAACATAAGGACATGAAAGCAACTGGAATAGTGAGAAGAATCGACGATCTGGGAAGAGTAGTGATTCCCAAGGAAATAAGAAGGACGTTGCGGATACGGGAAGGGGATCCGCTGGAGATATTTACGGACCGGGAGGGAGAGATCATTTTAAAAAAATACTCTCCGATAGGCGAACTGTCTGCTTTTGCAAGACAATATGCGGAAAGTCTTGCTCAGACGATGGGCTGCCTCGTGTGCGTTAGCGATATGGATCAGATCGTGGCTTCGGCCGGAACCGGGAAGAAAGATTTCCAGGACAAATATATCAGCAAGCAGCTGGAAAAAGCGCTGGAAGAGAGAAATCCGATTCTGGCGGCAGCCGGAGATAAGAAGTTCATGAAGACGATCAATGACCAGGATGATGAATATCATTATCAGGTAATACACCCAATCGTATGTGAAGGAGACGTCATCGGCGGCGTCATCTTCCTGACGAAAGAGAGCAAAAAGAAGTTTTCGGAACTGGAACAGAAGATGGCGGCCTGCGCTGCAGGATTTTTGGGCAGACAGATGGAACAATAATGGCATAAATCCGTGTTCTGATTCATACCTTGTGATAGACGAGGAGGGATTAGATGGAGAGACGGATTCAGAAAGATTCAAAAGTCATGTGGGTGTTAAAGTCACTGCTTGCTTCTTATATTGTCACCGGAATTATGCTCCTGGTGCTGACTGTGCTGCTCTATAAGATGGATTTGAACGAAAAAGCAGTATCGGCCGGCATCGTGGCTATCTATGTCATGGCTACGCTTATCGGAGGTATCATTATCGGGAAGCTTGCAAGGGTGCGCAGGTTTGTGTGGGGACTTGGCCTGGGAATCGGATATTTTGCACTTCTGCTTCTGATTACGCTCGGAGTGTATCATACGCTGAACGGAAACGGCGCGAACCTCATTACGACGTTCATTCTCTGCGCCGGCGGGGGCATGGTGGGCGGAATGATTTCATGAAAAACAGCCGGAAAAATACTTCCAAAAACATATTGCTTATGTTATAATAACAAAAGTTAAGCAAACGTAAGGAGGATATTGACATGAAACATGTGAAGACATTGAATACACAGACTTTGAATAATACTGTTAAAAAAGGCGGATGCGGGGAATGCCAGACATCCTGCCAGTCAGCATGTAAGACATCCTGCACCGTAGGAAACCAGACGTGCGAACAGAAGAAATAATGAAACATCATACGGAATACTCGGGACAGCGGTCTTAAGGGTCGCTGTTTCTTGTTGTTTGAAAAAGGGGGATATACAGTTTGGTTCACCAATATAAAAACAATGGATATAATATAGTCCTTGATGTAAACAGCGGGGCAGTACACGTAGTCGACGGACTGTGCTACGATGTCATAGCGGCGCTTGAGGAGGCGCCAGAAGCCCGGACGGCAGAGCGCCTTAAGGCGCCGGATACGCTGGAGGGGCTGAAGGAGAAGCTTGGCGGGACATATGATGCGAAGGAGATAGAAGAGGCGCTTGCAGACATCGTGGAACTAACGGAGGCCGGAAGGCTGTTTACACCGGATACGCACGAATGCCTGATTGAGGATGTGAAGAAGAGGAAGACAGTCGTCAAGGCACTCTGCCTGCACATTGCACACGACTGCAACCTTGCCTGCAGATACTGCTTCGCGGAAGAAGGGGAATACCACGGAAGACGCGCGCTTATGAGTTATGAAGTGGGCAGGAAGGCGCTGGACTTCCTCATAGCCAATTCCGGCAGCAGACACAATCTGGAAGTGGATTTCTTCGGCGGCGAGCCCCTTATGAACTGGCAGGTCGTGAAGGACCTTGTAGCATATGGGCGGAGCCAGGAGAAGACACATGACAAGCGCTTCCGTTTTACCGTGACGACCAACGGTGTACTTTTGAATGACGAAATACAGGAATTTGTGAACAAAGAAATGGATAACGTTGTTCTAAGCCTGGACGGACGCAAGGAGGTCAACGACGGGATGCGCCCGTTCAGAAACGGGAAGGGCAGTTATGACCTGATAGTACCGAAGTTTCAGAAACTGGCCAGGAGCAGGAATCAGGAAAAGTATTACATAAGAGGTACATTTACAAGAAATAACCTGGATTTCGCGGAGGATATCCTGCATTTTGCGGATCTGGGCTTCCAACAGATGTCTATAGAGCCGGTCGTGGGAGAAGAGACGGATCCGTATGCAATCAGGGAAGAAGACATACCGGCTATCAAGCAGGAATACGACAGGTTGGCACAGATTATGATCGACCGTGAAAAGCAAGGAAAAGGTTTTAATTTCTTTCATTTTATGATAGACTTAGACGGTGGGCCGTGTGTTGCGAAACGTCTGTCAGGATGCGGTTCCGGTACGGAATATCTGGCTGTGACTCCCTGGGGGGATTTCTACCCGTGCCATCAGTTTGTCGGACAGGAAGAATTCCTGATGGGTAATGTTGACGAAGGAATCGTCAGGCCGGAGATTGCAGATGAATTCAGAAGCTGCAACGTATATTCCAAAGAAAAGTGTAAGAATTGTTTTGCAAAATTTTACTGCAGCGGCGGCTGTATGGCGAATGCCTATAACTTCCACGGTACAATCCACGATACATATGAGGTTGGCTGTGAGATGCAGCGCAAGCGTGTAGAGTGCGCGATTATGATGAAGGCGGCGCTGGCAGAGGAAGATTCGGAAGGATAAGAGAAAGGAAGTAGACCATGAAGAAGAGTAAGGGCATACTTAGTCTTGTCGTGACGGCAGCGCTCATAGCATTGCTCGCATTCACGACAGCAGCAGGATTCGGTAAAGGAAAGACCGGTTCTGCGGAAAATATTAAGCTCGGCCTTGACCTGGCGGGCGGTGTCAGCATCACCTACCAGGTAAAAGACAAGAATCCCTCAGAGGAAGAGATGCGGGATACGATTTACAAGCTTCAAAAGCGTGTGGAACAGTACAGTACAGAGGCAAACGTATATCAGGAAGGCGACGACAGGATTAATATAGAGATTCCTGGCGTAAGCGATGCCAATACTATCCTGGATGAGCTCGGCAAACCAGGCTCCCTGTCGTTTCAGACGCAGGACGGTGAGACGGTCATTACCGGTTCTGACGTGAAGACTGCTTCGGCCCGTGCCGGCGAAGACGATATGGGCAATAAGGAATACAGCGTTGAGCTTGACTTGAACGAGGAAGGGACGAAGAAATTTGCCGAAGCGACAGAGGCGAACGTAGGCAAGACCATCTCTATCATCTATGACGATGAGACAATCAGCAGCCCCACGGTGCAGACGGCTATCACCGGGGGACAGGCATATATCACCGGTAATTTCAGCTATGAAGAGGCGGAGAATCTTGCTTCCACCATTCGTATCGGCGGACTGAAGCTGGAGCTTACCGAGCTGCGTTCCAACGTGGTCGGTGCACAGCTTGGAGAACAGGCGATCAGTACAAGCCTGAAAGCGGGTGCTATCGGCCTTGCTATCGTATTTCTCTTTATGATATGCGTATACTTGCTGCCGGGGCTTGCATCCAGCCTTGCCCTCATTATCTATACAGGGCTCGTGCTTGTGATTCTGAATGCGTTCAACGTCACGCTGACGCTGCCCGGTATCGCAGGTATCATACTGAGTATCGGTATGGCGGTGGATGCCAATGTCATTATATTTGCCCGTGTGCGGGAAGAGATGTCCAAGGGTAAGAGCGTGCGTAATTCTCTTAAGACAGGATTCCAGAAGGCCATGTCTGCCATCGTGGACGGCAATGTGACGACGCTTATCGCCGCGGCGGTACTGTGGTTCAAGGGGTCTGGTTCTGTCAAGGGCTTTGCACAGACGCTGGCCATCGGTATCATCGTATCCATGTTTACGGCGCTGGTCATAACACGGATGATCATCTATGCATTCTATGCGGTAGGGCTCAGGAAGGAGCAGCTGTATTACCGTCCGAGAAAGGAAAGGAAACCGATTGATTTCCTCAGCAGGAAGAAATGGTTTTTCGCCCTGTCTCTGGCGGTCGTCATACTCGGCTTCGTATTCATGGGCGTGAACGGCTCAAAGGGAAAAGGAGCATTTGCTTACAGCCTGGAGTTTGAAGGCGGTACGTCGACAAATGTAACATTCAATAAAGACTATACGATAGAAGAGATAGATAAAGAGATTGTGCCTGTCGTGGAAGAAGTGACCGGGGACGCCAACGTCCAGACACAGAAGGTTGCCGACACGAACCAGGTCATCATTAAGACGAAGACGCTCAGCCTGGCTGTGCGAGAGGAGCTGAACAAGGCGCTTGCCGACAACTTTAAGGTGGACGAGTCGCTCATTACCGCAGAGAATATCAGCTCGACCATCAGTAATGAGATGAGGCAGGATGCCATCATGGCAGTTATCGTTGCCACGATATTTATGCTCATATATATCTGGTTCAGATTCAAGGATATCCGTTTTGCGGCAAGTGCTGTCACCGCTCTTCTGCACGATGTGCTCGTGGTGCTGGCCTTCTATGCCGTGGCCAGGATTTCGGTCGGAAATACATTCATCGCATGTATGCTTACGATTGTAGGCTACTCGATTAATGCCACGATTGTCATATTTGACCGTATCCGTGAGGAGCTGAGGCTGAAGACGAAAGCGACAGAGCTTGCGGAGGTGGTGAACAAGAGCATCACGCAGACGCTGACGAGGAGCATCTATACTTCCCTGACCACATTTGTCATGGTGGCCGTGCTGTACGTGATGGGCGTAAGCTCTATCCGTGAATTTGCACTTCCGCTCATGGTCGGCATCATATGCGGTGCTTATTCATCCGTATGCATCACCGGCGCGCTCTGGTATGTCATGCGGACAAAGCTCGGGAAGAAAACGACAGATACAAAGAAAAAATAAAAGAGCGGTACAGTATAGCAGCCATGGCCATATTTATATGGCTGTGGCTGTTTACAGTGGAGGAAACGAGAATGGAACAGTGGGTGCTGCTCAGAAAAGGAGCAGATTTTGAGGCCATCGGGAAAGAATTCGGAATCAGCCCGAGGCTGGCCTGCCTTATCAGGAACCGGGACGTGGTTGGTACGGAGGCCGTACGCCGGTATCTGAACGGAACGATTACCGACCTGTATGACGGAATGCTCATGAAGGATATGGATAAGGCGGTAGAAATACTCCGGGAGAAGATAGACGGAGGCAGAAAGATACGTATTATCGGAGATTACGACATAGACGGCGTGAATGCCACGTATATCCTGCTGAAGGGCCTGGGGAAATCGGGCGCAGATGTGGACAGCGATATCCCGGACCGCATTAAAGATGGATACGGACTGAACATAGAGCTGGTCGAGAGAGCTTACAGAGACGGGATAGATACGATAGTGACGTGTGATAACGGCATCGCGGCCAGAGAGGAGATTGACTATGGCAGGCGGCTCGGAATGACGGTTATCGTGACGGACCACCATGAGGTGCCATATGAAGAAGAGGGCGGCCAGAAGCATTATCTGCTCCCGCCCGCGGACGCGGTCGTGGATCCGAAGCAGCCGGGCTGCGGCTACCCGTTCAAAGGGCTGTGCGGGGCGGCAATCGCCTACAAGCTCATAGAGGCGCTGTATGAGGCGATAGGAAATGAAGCGGACGACCTGGATGATCTTCTGGAAAATGTGGCGGTCGCTACGGTCGGAGATGTGATGGAGCTGGAGGATGAAAACCGGATTCTTGTCAGGGAAGGGCTGGAACGGCTAAGAAGAACCGTCAATCCTGGCCTCAGCTCCCTGATCGACTGTACCGGGGTAGACAGAAGGAAGCTGAATACGTACCATATCGGCTTTGTCCTCGGGCCATGCCTGAATGCGGGAGGGCGTCTGGATACGGCGAAGCGTGCCCTTGACCTGCTCTGTGCCCATAACAAGAAGGAAGCGGATATGCTGGCGGGGGATTTGAAGGCGTTGAATGACAGCCGCAAGGAGATGACGGCCGCCGCTGTGGACCAGGCGGTTCAGATGATAGAGACGACATCCCTTGGCCGGGACCGGGTGCTGGCCGTATATCTCCCGGACTGCCATGAAAGCCTGGCAGGAATCGTAGCCGGGCGGCTGCGGGAGCGCTACTGCCGTCCAGCCTATGTCATGACGGATGCGGAAGATGGAGTGAAGGGCTCCGGGCGCTCGATAGAAGCCTATCATATGTATGAGGAGCTTGCCGCTTGCAGAGAGGTGCTCACAAAGTACGGAGGACATAAGCTGGCTGCGGGATTTTCACTGAAGAGGGAGGATGTAGAGCGGTTCCGTAGGATGCTGAATGAAAACTGCACGCTGGAAGAAAGTGATATGAGGGAGAAGGTGGTTATCGACATGGAGCTGCCGTTTTCCTGCGTTACGGAGGATATTGTCAGAGAACTTAAATATCTGGAGCCCTATGGAAAGGGGAATACCAAGCCTGTATTTGCAGCCAGGAAGGTTGAACTGCTTGGCGGCCAGATATTCGGGAAGAATAAAAATGTGCTGAAGATGCGTCTGAGAGACGGCCGTGGCTGTGAGGCAGAAGCCGTGTATTTCGGCGATATCAGCCGGTTGTGTTCCTATCTGGAGGAGCATTACGGCAAAGCTGCCCTGAAGCAGTTCTTAAGCCGCCGGCCGAGCGGGATGACACTGTCCGTTACCTATTATCCGGAGGTGAACGAGTATATGGGAAACCGCACAATGCAGATTGTTATCACGCATTACCAGTAAGCTGTCTAAAGTGTATAGAATTGTTTGAAAATAACATAAACTAATGTTATACTGTTTTTGTATTTATATGAGAGAATGGAGAGGGTGTCATGAAACCAATAGAAGAATATGTAAGAAGCATACCGGATTTTCCGGAGCAGGGTATCATCTTCAGAGATGTCACCAGCGTGCTCCAGGATGCGGACGGCCTGCATCTTGCAGTCGACCTGATGCAGGGGAAGCTGGACGGGGTGGATTTTGACGTAATCGTGGGACCTGAGTCCAGAGGATTTATCTTCGGTGTCCCGATAGCGTATAATCTGCATAAGCCGTTCATACCTATCAGGAAGAAGGGCAAGCTGCCATGTGAGACGGTCTCTATCCGCTATGATCTGGAGTATGGGACTGCGGAGCTTGAGATGCACCGTGATGCGATCAAAGAAGGACAGAAGGTCGTTATCATCGACGATCTCATTGCCACAGGGGGGACGAACGAAGCGATGATAAAGCTTGTGGAAGGCCTGGGCGGTGAAGTGGTGAAGACGATATTTCTTATGGAACTATCCGGTCTGGAAGGAAGAAAGCGGCTGAAAGGTTATGATGTGGAATCCGTGATTGCTTATCCGGGCAAATAGTCAGATATAAATTATGAAGAGGAAGGAGGCGTTAATATGTCAGAGAACACGATATATGAGTCTGAGAACCGGATTGCACCGGAATCAATCGCAGATGAGATTTCGAAAGGGTTAGAGATTGTGGACGGGCATGCCGTGAAGGCTCCCGGAGACTATGAGGACCCGGACCAGCTTTATGACATGTTAATTGCCCGTATCCGGAAGTACCATCCTTCGACGGATGTATCGATGATAGAGAAGGCATATGAGACGGCCCAGAAGGCGCACGGCGACCAGTGCCGCAAGTCCGGGGAACCATACATTGTCCATCCGCTCTGGGTAGCCATCATTCTGGCGAATCTGGAGATGGACAAGGAGACGATTGCTGCAGGGATGCTCCATGATGTCGTGGAGGATACTTCTGTATCGGAGGAAAAGATTAAAAAGGACTTCGGAGAGGAAGTTGCGCTTCTTGTGGACGGAGTTACCAAGCTGGGGCGGCTGTCCTATTCCTCTGATAAGCTGGAAGTGCAGGCGGAAAATCTGAGGAAGATGTTTCTGGCCATGGCGAAAGATATCCGCGTCATCATCATCAAGCTAGCAGACCGTCTGCATAATATGCGCACGCTGCAGTTCATGACGCCGGCAAAGCAGAAGGAAAAGGCTAAGGAGACGATGGATATCTACGCTCCCATCGCCCAGAGGCTCGGTATCTCCAAGATTAAGACAGAGCTTGACGACCTGGCGCTTAAGTATTCCCAGCCGGAAGTATTCTTTGACCTGGTGAACCAGATTAATTCGAGGAAGACGGAGCGGGAGGAATTCGTGCAGCAGATCGTGGATGAGGTATCCACGCATATGAAGAATGCCAACATCAAGGCGGACGTCAACGGACGTGTCAAGCATTTCTTCAGCATATATAAGAAGATGGTGAACCAAGATAAGACGGTAGACCAGATATATGACCTGTTTGCCGTGCGGATTATCGTCGATTCAGTAAAGGACTGCTATGCAGCGCTTGGCGTGATTCACGAAATGTACACGCCGATACCGGGGCGGTTCAAAGATTATATAGCGATGCCGAAGCCGAACATGTACCAGTCGCTTCACACGACGCTTATGAGCTCGGTCGGACAGCCTTTCGAGATTCAGATACGGACCGTGGAGATGCACAAGACCGCGGAATACGGTATCGCGGCGCACTGGAAGTATAAGGAATCAAATGACGGCAAGAAGAGCGTACAGGCGCAGGAGGAAGAGAAGCTGAGCTGGCTCAGGCAGATTCTCGAATGGCAGAGGGATATGTCCGACAACCGGGAATTCTTAAATCTGCTCAAAGGTGATTTGGATCTCTTTGCCGAGGATGTGTACTGCTTTACGCCCCAGGGGGATGTGAAGAATCTCCCCAACGGTTCCACGCCGATAGATTTCGCTTACGCAATCCACAGCGCGGTCGGCAACAAGATGGTAGGAGCCCGGGTCAACGGGAAGCTCGTCAATATAGATTATAAGATACAGAACGGGGACAGGATAGAGATCCTGACATCCCAGAATTCCAGAGGGCCGAGCCGTGACTGGCTTGGCATCGTCAAGAGCACGCAGGCGAAGAATAAGATCAACCAGTGGTTCAAGAAGGAATTCAAGGAGAGCAATATCGTCAAGGGCAAGGAGATGATCGCTTCCTACTGTAAGGCAAAAGCGATTACCCAGAGCGATATCATGAATTCCAGATATATGGAGATCGTACAGAAGAAATACGGCTTCAAAGACTGGGAATCTGTGCTGGCGGCGATTGGCCACGGAGGGCTGAAAGAAGGCCAGGTCGTGAACAGGCTCGTGGAAGAATACAGCAAGGAACACAAGCAGGAGATGACCGATGAAGTTGTCCTGGAGAAGGTAGCGGAAGCGTCCAAGAATAAGGTGCATATCGCCAAATCAAAGAGCGGAATCGTCGTCAAAGGCATTGATGATATGGCAGTCCGTTTCTCCAGATGCTGCAACCCGGTACCTGGGGACGAGATTGTCGGTTTTGTGACCCGCGGACGAGGTCTTTCCATCCACAGGACGGACTGTGTCAATATGATACATCTGACCGAAGCAGAACGTGCACGGCTCATAGATGCAGAGTGGGAAAGTGAAGTGGCGGAACAAAACGGCGGGCAGTACCTTGCGGAAATCAAGATGTATGCCCATGACCGGCAGGGGCTCATCATGGAGATGTCCAAGATATTTACCGAGGCGACGGTCGACGTGAAGTCCATGAACGTGCGTACGAGCAAGCAGGGAACAGCCACGATTGAAGCAGGATTTATCGTACACGGCAGGGAAGAGCTGGATACGATGGTTAAGAAGCTGCGCCAGCTCGAAGGAGTCATAGATATAGAGCGGACGACAGGCTAGATGAGAGAGGATTACATGAAAGTAGAAAAATATGTCACAGGAATTATAAGTACCAACTGTTATCTGGCCATCAATGAAGAGACGAGACAGGCTGTCGTGATAGACCCGGCAGCCTGCCCGTCTTATCTGATGGGCCATATAAAGAGCGAGGGACTCCAGATAGAGGCCATCCTCCTGACCCACGGACATTTTGACCATATCATGGGATTGGACGGCTTTCTTCAGGAATTCCATGTCCCGGTGTACGTGCATAAAGATGACGAACAGCTTATGACAGATCCGGGACTGAACCAGTCCGGCGTCTACACATCAGGCTATACGTTTGACGGGGCCACATATATACAAGAAGGACAGGAGATCAAGGCGGCGGGCTTTGCATTCAAAGTCCTGCACACGCCCGGCCATACGCCCGGCGGCGTGTGCTACTACGCCGAGGCTGAGAAGATACTCTTCAGCGGCGACACGCTGTTCCAGAGCTCTGTCGGCAGGACAGACTTTCCACTAGGCAGCATGTCGGACCTGGTAAGAGGAATCAAAGAAAAGCTGATGGTACTGCCGGATGAAGTGCTCGTATACCCGGGGCATATGGGCGAAACGACAATCGGTTACGAGAAAAGTCACAATCCATTTCTATAAAAAGGGGACGTAACACTTTTCAAAAGGGTTACGTCCCAAATTACATTTTGCCCTGTACCCAAATGAGAGTGTGAGGTTGAATAATGATTGAGATTATCAGCAGCGATGAGCTGTATACATACAACGTGTATCATATTATGAAGGCGTTCTTTCCGGAAGAGAAGGTGCATCAGCTTGTGGAGACAGACTGCAAGGACGCGGTCCGGGCCGTGCTGCCGGATTGCACGGTTCTTAGAATTGGACATAAAGAGCTGCCGCAGCATGCAACCCGGCAGGAATGGAAGCGTTATATAGACAGAGAACTGTACAAGGAACTTGAGCGCCATTCCGGGCGTTCCCTGGCATGGGGGCTTCTGACCGGTGTGCGTCCGACGAAGATTGCCATGAAGAAGCTGGAGGAGGGAATGCAAGAGGAAGAGTTCCTCCGCTTCTATATGGACCGGTTTTTTGTGGACAGGGAGAAGGCGCGGCTTGCTTGGGAGATTGCAGGACGGGAGAAAGAGCTTCTAGGAAAGCTTGACTGTACGGACGGCTACAGCCTGTATGTCGCCATTCCGTTCTGTCCGTCCGTCTGCACGTACTGTTCGTTCAGTTCCGGCCCGCTGGATATGTGGAAGGACAGGGTGGACGATTATCTGGATGGTCTGACAAAAGAGCTGGCCTATATCGGGGGAGCGTCCGCCAGCAAGAAGCTGAATACGATATATATCGGTGGGGGGACGCCCACGACGCTGACAGCGCGTCAATTGGAGAGGCTCCTTGCCTGCATAGACAGGAACTTTGACATGGAACACCTCCTGGAATATACGGTGGAGGCGGGACGCCCCGACAGCATAACGGCTGAGAAGCTCAAAGTGCTGCGCCGGCATCACGTCACGCGCATATCTATCAATCCGCAGAGCATGCAGCAGAAGACGCTCGATCTCATAGGGAGGCATCATACGGTGGAAGACGTTGTCAGGACGTATGAGATGGCAAGGGAGGCTGGGTTTGACAATATCAACATGGACCTCATAGCAGGCCTTCCGGGAGAGACGGCAGCGGACGTGTATGATACGCTCAGACAGACGGAGGCGCTGTCACCGGACAGCCTGACCGTGCATTCGCTTGCCATCAAACGGGCGGCACTGATGGGACAGGAGCAGAATGCCCGCGGCTACGTGGAAGCTCTGGACAAAGATGCCGCCAGGATGGCTGCAAATATGACGGAGATGATTCGGGCCGCCGCCCAGAGCGCGCGCCGGATGGATCTGAAGCCTTATTATCTGTACCGGCAGAAGAATATTGCGGGCAATTTTGAAAATGTTGGCTATGCAAAGGTTGACAAAGCAGGAATATACAATATACTTATTATGGAGGAAAAACAATCCATTATTGCCGCAGGTGCGGGTGCTTCTACAAAGATTGTATTAAAGGAGGAAGCTGAACAGCCGGGCAGTAAAAACGGCAAGAAGACGAATCTGATACGTATCGAGAACGTCAAGGCGGTTGACGCCTATATCGCGCGTATCGGCGAGATGATAGAACGTAAAGGAGAATGGTTATGGCGTTAAAGAAGAAACCGGTTACCGGTATGAAGGACATGCTTCCCAAAGAAATGGAAATCAGGGATTATGTCATACAGCTGATTAAGGAGACGTATAAGACATATGGCTTTGTCTCCATGGAGACCCCCTGTGTGGAGCATATAGATAATCTGTGCAGCAAACAGGGGGGAGATAATGAGAAGCTGATTTTTAAGATATTGAAGCGCGGGGAAAAGCTTAAGATAGATCAGGCAGAAGAAGAAAATGATCTTGTTGACGGAGGCCTTCGTTATGACCTGACCGTTCCTCTTGCAAGATACTACGCGAATCATGCGAATGAACTGCCATCACCGTTTAAGGCGATGCAGATTGGCAATGTATGGCGGGCGGACCGTCCGCAGAAAGGCCGTTTCCGCCAGTTCATGCAGTGCGATATCGACATTCTGGGCGAACAGAGCAATCTGGCTGAGATAGAGCTTATTCTGGCCACGACAGCGATGCTTGGAAAGCTGGACCTTAAGAACTTTACCGTATGCATCAATGACAGGAACATACTGAAGGCGATGGCCGCATTCAGCGGGTTCAAGGAGGAAGACTATGATGAAGTCTTCATCATCCTGGATAAGATGGACAAGATAGGCAGCGAAGGGGTATCCGCTGAGCTTCAGGAGCTCGGCTATGCAAAAGAGAATGTGGACACGTATCTGAAGCTTTTTGATGAGATATCACCGGATGTAGAGGGGATTGCTTACCTGCGGGAGAAGCTCGGGGCCTGCCTGCCCAAAGAGACCGCCGACGGCATGGAGCTTATCATTTCCAGCGTAGAATCGGCAAAAGAGGCGGAGTTCAGGATAAAGTTCGACCCGACCCTTGTGAGAGGCCAGTCCTATTATACCGGCACAATCTTTGAAGTTACGATGGATGACTTCGGAGGTTCCGTAGCCGGAGGCGGCAGATACGATAAGATGATAGGCAAATTTACCGGCCAGGACACGCCGGCGTGCGGATTCTCTATAGGATTCGAGCGCATCGTCATGCTCCTTCTGGAACATGGATACGAAGCGCCGGGCAACAGAGCGCGGAAAGCATATCTACTGGAGAAGAAGCTGTCCTCAGAGGGGATGCTCAAAGTGCTAAGCCTGGCAAGGGCTGACCGGGGAGCAGGTTTCCAGGTCATGATAGCGAATATGAAGAAGAACAAGAAATTTCAAAAAGAGCAGCTGGAATCAGAGGGTTACACGGAAATCATCGAATGTTATTCCGATTCCATCGGCAATTTATAATTATAGAAAAGGATAAGGAGAGAAAAGTATGGCAGAATCGATGCAGGGCATAAAGAGAACACACCGCTGCGGTGAACTGTCCGGGACCAATGCAGGACAGGTCGTGACGGTCATGGGATGGGTGCAGAAGAACCGTAACAAGGGGGGGCTTGTATTTGTCGATGTCAGAGACCGTTCCGGCATCATACAGATAGTGTTTGAAGAAGGAAGTACAGACGCGGGCCTAATCGAGAAAGCGGCGAAGCTCCGCGCTGAATATGTAGTTGCAGTGACAGGTAAGGTGGAGAGACGCTCCGGAGCTGTCAATGAGAACCTTGCCACAGGGGATATAGAGATTATACCGTCCGAACTGCGTATCTTGTCGGAATCTGAGACGCCGCCGTTCCCCATCGAGGAGAACTCCAGGACGAAGGAAGAGATGCGGCTGAAATACCGATATCTTGACTTGAGAAGGCCGGACCTTCAGAGAAATATGATGATGAGAAGCCAGGTGGCTACGCTGACCCGCCAGTTTCTTGCAGAGGAAGGATTTCTGGAGATAGAGACACCGATACTGATTGGGAGCACCCCGGAAGGGGCGAGGGATTATCTCGTGCCGAGCCGTATCCACCAGGGACACTTTTATGCGCTGCCCCA
Organism: Extibacter sp. GGCC_0201; assembly: GCF_017566055.1. Classification (NCBI taxonomy): domain Bacteria; kingdom Bacillati; phylum Bacillota; class Clostridia; order Lachnospirales; family Lachnospiraceae; genus Extibacter; species Extibacter sp. GGCC_0201. Next base: position 14,486 of record NZ_JABFCH010000012.1, read on the forward strand.
GTCTCCGCAGCTTTTTAAGCAGCTGCTCATGTGCTCCGGCTATGACCGGTATTTTCAGATTGCAAGATGCTTCCGGGATGAAGATCTGAGAGCGGACCGGCAGCCGGAATTTACCCAGATCGACATGGAGCTCTCTTTTGTAGATGTGGATGATGTCATTGATGTAAATGAAAGGCTGCTTGCGAAGCTGTTCCACGAAGTCCTTGGCGTAGAAGTGCAGCTTCCGATACCGAGGATGACATGGCAGGAGGCCATGGACCGGTTTGGTTCCGACAAGCCGGATACCCGTTTTGGCATGGAGCTTACGGATGTGACGGATGTTGTGAAGGGGTGTGAATTCGCTGTATTCAAAGGCGCCATAGAAAACGGAGGCTCGGTACGTGGTATCAATGCCAAGGGGCAGGGCGGCATGCCACGCAAGAAGATTGACAAGCTCGTAAGCTTTGCAAAAGATTATGGTGCCAAAGGACTTGCTTATATAGCAATCCAGGAGGACGGAACGCTCAAGTCCTCTTTTGCCAAGTTCATGAAGGAAGAGGAGATGGCAAGCCTCGTAGAAGCGATGGGCGCAGAGAACGGCGACCTGCTGCTCTTTGCCGCTGATAAGAATAAAGTGGTGTGGGATGTGCTCGGCAGCCTGCGCCTGGAACTGGCGCGCCAGATGGAACTTCTCGACAAGAGCGAATATAAGTTCCTCTGGGTGACGGAATTCCCGCTGCTTGAGTGGAATGACGAACAGGAACGCTATACGGCCATGCATCACCCCTTCACGATGCCGATGGAGGAAGATCTGGAATATATCGATACAGATCCTGGAAGGGTCCGGGCCAAGGCTTATGATATCGTGCTGAACGGCAATGAAATCGGTGGCGGCAGCGTCAGGATATTTAACCAGGAAGTGCAGAACAAGATGTTCGAGGTACTTGGCTTTACACCGGAAAAGGCACAGGAGCAGTTCGGCTTCCTGCTGGATGCGTTCAAGTACGGAGTACCGCCCCATGCAGGTCTTGCCTATGGGCTTGACCGTCTGGTCATGCTTATGGCGAAGGAGGACAGCATCCGCGACGTCATCGCTTTTCCAAAGGTGAAGGATGCCTCCGATCTGATGACGGATGCTCCGACTGCTGTAGAGCAGAAACAGCTGGAGGAACTGGGACTTGCCATAACTGTTGAAGAGTAATATGCAGGTAAATGTATGGAACTGAAACATTTAAAATATTTTGTGGAGATAGCAGAGCAGAAAAGCATGCGCAAGGCTGCAGACCGCCTGTATGTGACGCAGCCGAACCTTACGAGGGCGATGCAGAATCTGGAGGACGAGATGGGCATGAAGCTGCTCATACGTTCCAACCACGGCGTAAGCCTTACGACGACCGGGGAAAGCCTGTACTATTATGCCCAGTCGGTCATCAATCAGCTGAGCGAGATAGAAGCGCTTAAGCTGAAGGACAAAGAATACGTCCAGAACAAGCTGGCCTTATCCGTCGGGAACATCATCCTTAAGGATGAGATTATGCTGAACTTTTATGAGAACCTTCAGACCCGCCATGCCAACATCTCCATATACGAGACATCCATTGAAAAGGTGCTGATTCATGTCGCCAAGCTGGAGGCGGAAATCGGTATCACAGCCGTGAATACGGAACAGTATCCGGCGCTTAATAAGATATTGGAGATCAAGGGGCTTGAAGCCCATGAGATAGCTTCCAGCCCGCTGTACGTGCACGTCGGCGGAAAGAGTCCGCTGTACGGGATGGACTGCATCGAACCGAGGGAACTGCTGCGCCATACTTACGTACATCTTCCCTATGATTACTTCTCCAACATTAATGAGCTTATCTCTCTCGGCGATATCAGAGTCATGGACTTTAAGCATACAATCGTCATAAATAATTATCACGCTATCGTCAATATGGTCAAGCGTACAGATGCGTTCATATTTGGCGGGAAATGGCAGATAGACGAGCTGAAGAAGGGGCATATCGACAGCCTGCTGCTCAACAACTGCAATGTGGAGAAAAAGCTCATGTGGATCAAACGTAAGAAGGAAATTCTTTCCATCCAGGCAAGAGAATTCCTCGATATCATAAAAGAAAACTACGCAGACTAGGCGGTTGCGTTAGCGATACGTTTTGTTTATCGCAGAGGAATGAAAAAGAAGCATTATCCAAAGTGTATTTCATTTGTTATTATATAGGCAGGTCAAAAAAACTTGTTATTATATGAGGAGGAAATACATATGCGGAAATTAGGAAAGAAAAAGATATTGAGCTTGCTGACGGCAGTGGCGATTGTGGCGACGACGGTCGGGTCATTTGCGGTGTGGGATAAGATTCAAGATACGAAAACAGCCAGCGTAACGATCAACAAACCAATACAGACGACGGTATCGGATTTTAGTATTGGAGCATCGGGGACGGAATCTGGAGATTCCATGGTATATACGGGTTCTACCAAGGTTGATGTGGCTAATGTGCCAGCAGGTAAAGATTTGAAATTGACGGCTGTTTTAGCAGACGATTCTACAGAAAAGACCGGAGTGACGGTAGGTATAGCAAAAGAAGCTGCTGATGCGACAACCGGTTCATATACAGACACAGGAATAGCCTCAGGAGAACACACATATACAGTGAAGGTTAGTGCTGACAGGGCGGATGCTGCTAACTGGACCAGCAATAATGAAGTGAAGGTAACGGTAACAGCAGAGCTGGTTGATACTCCAGCAGCACCATAAGTTGAATTGACATAATAAGAATGAATAGTAGAAAAGATACCATCACAGGGTGGTATCTTTTCTTGCAGATTTAATTACCTTACCATATAGAAAAAATGGAGCATACATTATATGAAAAAAGCATTGCTGTTATTAAAAAATTTCATATTCATATTTATAGTGATAGCACTTTTTTCCTATATAATTTGTATGAAATTCTATCCCGATAAAATGAAGGAATTGACAGGCTTTCAAACGTATGTCATCTTGACAGACAGTATGGAGCCTACAATTCCGGTAGGATCTCTCGTTATTGACAGATGTCTTGATGATGAGGATGAGATAAAAGAGAATACTATTATATCTTTTAATGTAGACCGCCTTGGTGATGATGTCATCTTCACCCATTATTTTAAAAAGAAGGAAGTTGATGAGAGCGGCAAGGAGCGGTATTACACACAGGCGGAAAATGCAGACCGCTATGATGATTATAAAACTTACAGGGAAGATATATTAGGAACATATATGTTTCACATTCCATATGCAGGAAAGGTCGTCCAGTTCCTGCAGAGTCCTTTTGCCTTGCTGGAGCTTGGGATTATACTTATTATACTGCTTATCCATCATCTGCTCTGGAATAAGTTCGACAGGGAAGAAAAGGCACAGATGGAATTACAGATGGCCGAAAATGCTGGTGATCTGGTATTAGATGCACCTGATTCAGCACCTGAACAGACAAATGAGAAACCAGGGGATGAGCGGCCCGTGCAGATGACAGAGTCAGATGACGGTGTAGTCAAAGTGTCAACGGAAGCAGGTACAGAGACAGAAGAAGTGCCGGAAGTACCGTATATCGTCAATGACGTATTATTCGGCTACCGCACGGCAGCATCGTCCGGGGCTTTTGAAAATAGCAGTGCAGGATTCACGCTGACGGTAGGAAGGAATGGGATCCTTCGACTTGAAGTACATAAAAAGAAAGAGGGCAGCACGAAGATTGCGGTCGTTACACTTCGCAAGAAGAGCATTAATAAGATTAAGAGAATAATGAAGGACAGTGTGCTTGTTATTCAGAATCTGCCGGAGACGCTGGATAATGGATATTCTGTCGGGACGGGCAGTTTCTTCATCTTCTGTGGCAGGGAGGTGGCAGCCTGGAACATAAAGCGTAATAATATAAAAAAGACGAGATTGAAAGACTACGAATATTATAAAAAGTATAAAAAGAATATGCAGTACGAAAATGATGTGCTGGATATTTTTAAAAAGGTCAAAACTGTTTTAAAAGAGGAAGGCATTAAATTAAATCTTGATTCAGTGGAGATAAAGGCTGGAAAACAGAGCTAGCAGGGGGCGGGCAAGCGTCCCGCCTCTGCTGTAATATTGTTATAATACAAGGGAAAAATAAAAATGAAAAATATCCCAAGAAAAGTGTTGACAAATAGAAGAGTATATAGTATATTAATTATTGTTCTGAGGAACAAAAACACAACATATGCGACAGTGGCTCAGTTGGTAGAGTACGACCTTGCCAAGGTCGGGGTCGCGGGTTCGAACCCCGTCTGTCGCTTTGAACATCTAATATTTGAGGTGCTTTCGCTGCTTTGCTTAAAAAGTACGATTGGAAGTACAGTTGATGACAATAGATACTGAAATAATAATCCAAGCATATTGGGAGATTATTTCGGTATCTATTTTGGTTTTAGGAATATTTGTCTTTCGTTCTGATTGCGGTGATGATATACTGAGTATAGAGAGACATGTGAATCATTCTAATTGTATCAGGAGGTGGATTATGAGTAATAGAGAACGCCAAATGCAGATATTAAAAGAGATACTGGTAGAAGATTTTGAAGCAAAGGAAGCCGGGATGCGCGGGGGCAGTACGTTGTTCGAAGTGACTTCTATCAAAGGGGTAGAGATTCCGGAAGGTCTTACTGTCATCGTTAATTATGATGATTGTGGAAAAGTGAGATGGGTTGGCCCGTCCGTCCCTCTCTACATGCCGAATGTCTCGGAGGAAATCGATGATATGCGCTTTATGGGGAACCTGAATGTGTTTGTCATGAAGAAAAAGAAGGTGCTTAAGCAGATACACAGATCTCTCGATGGAGAGGCATTTGCTAAGAGGGAGAACACATGCAGCCTGAGAGAATTACTGATATGTGAGTAGATGAAGCTGCAGATATGACATTCTGGTTCATGGCTGCTACAGAGCATCAGAGCAGCTTACGATATGGCAGGTCCCGGATTGGGGATCTGCTTTTTCTTTCGGACTCAATACAGAAATGGAGAGTTTCTGGAATATATGATACTGGAAGTCGCATTTCAATTGTGGTATACTTTACATCATGACCTGATATCAGGGTATGAACTGCTATGGCCCACGGTGGCGTGGCATCCATGGTTAGCAGTTATGAATTAAGGAAACGGACGGTGATAATATATGACAGAAAAAAGAACAGTCAAAGTAGCGCTTCTCGGGCTGGGAACAGTCGGAAGCGGGGTATACAAGTTAATTGAGAGACAGCAGAAAGAGATGGTGCACAAAGTTGGTGCGGACCTTCGCATCAAAAAGATACTTGTACATAATATAGGCAAGAAGAGGGATGGCGTGGAGGCGTCTCTGCTGACCGACAGGTGGGAAGATATCATAGATGACAAGGAGATAGAGATTGTCATTGAAGTGATGGGAGGAATAGAGCCGGCCAGGACGATGATACTTGAGGCGCTTAATTCCGGAAAGAATGTCGTCACAGCCAACAAAGACCTTGTGGCTGAGTATGGAAAAGAGCTGCTGGACGCAGCTGAGAACAATGGCGTGGATTTTCTCTTCGAAGCTGCGGTTGCAGGGGGGATTCCGATTATCCGTCCGTTGAAACAGTGCCTGGCGTCTAATGAGATAGACGAAGTGATTGGAATCATTAATGGAACGACCAACTATATTCTGACAAAAATGTTCGAGGACGGCATGGACTTTAAAGAAGCGCTTGCGAAGGCGACGGAACTTGGCTATGCGGAAGCCGACCCCACGGCAGATATAGAAGGGCTTGATGCAGGGCGGAAGGTGGCTATAATGGCGTCTATCGCTTTTCATTCCAGGGTAGTGTTCTCTGATGTATACACGGAGGGCATAACCGGAATTACGGCCAGAGACATTCAGTATGCACAGGAGTTTAAAAGTGTGATTAAACTGCTCGGTGTTGCGCATAATACAGAAGACGGCATAGAGGTAGGAGTCTATCCGATGCTGCTCCCAAAGGACCATCCGCTGGCGTCGGTCCGGGATTCTTTCAACGCGGTCTTTGTCCATGGCGACGCGGTCGATGACGCTATGTTCTACGGAAGAGGGGCAGGAGAGTTCCCGACGGCAAGTGCGGTCATGGGCGATGTCATAGATGTGGCAAGGGATATCCAGTACCACTGTACGGGCAGGATCAGCTGCACATGCTACAGGACGACGCCAATCAAGAAGTTCGATGATGTGAAAAATAAGTTTTTCCTACGGATGCAGGTGGATAACAAGCCGGGAGTTCTGGCTGCGATTGCAAGCGTGTTTGGCGTCCACAAGGTAAGCATATCGAAAGTCGTACAGAAGATAATCAAGGACGGGACAGCAGAGCTTGTCATCGTTACGGAAGCGGTGAAAGAATATCATATGAAGGATGCGCTGGAGCACTTGAAGGATATGGAGACGACTCGGGAGATAAGCAGTATCATCCGGGAGTATTAGGAGTTAAAGATTTGATATGGAAGAGTTAGTAAAACAGAATCCGCTGGCGTCTGAAAGAGTGGGCAGGCTGATAGCAAAATTTGCGGTTCCGGCAATCATCAGTATGCTTGTCAGTTCGCTTTATAATATAGTGGACCAGATCTTCATAGGACAAGGGGTAGGCATGCTTGGAAATGCGGCGACGAACATTGCATTTCCGGTGTCTATCATCTGTACGGCGACAGCCCTTCTGCTCGGTATCGGAAGCGCTTCTAATTACAACCTGGAGTCTGGTGCAGGTAATCCGGAGCGTGCGGCCAGGATAGCAGGGACAGGCCTGTCCCTGCTTGCGGTGAGCGGTGTGCTCATTGCCGGTGTCGTGCTCATATTCTTATATCCGCTGCTGCATCTGTTTGGCGTCACGCCGGACGTGCTGCCGTATGCCCTGGATTATACAGGGATAACGGCATTCGGCATCCCGTTCCTTGTGCTGACGACCGGAGGGAACCACCTCATCCGGGCGGACAGAAGTCCGACCTATTCCATGACGTGCATGCTCACGGGAGCAATCATCAACACGATTCTGGATCCGCTTTTTATCTTCGGATTCCACTGGGGGATTAAAGGGGCAGCCTGGGCGACGATTATCGGGCAGATTATCTCCGGAATTATGGTGATTATCTATTTTATGAAGATTCGTCACATGGAGCTTACGGCTTCCATGATGCGGCCGAAGGGGATTTATCTCAAGGCAATCATGTCACTTGGGATGGCGGCGTGTATCAATCAGATTGCCATGGCTGCCGTACAGATTGTAATGAATAATACGCTGCGCCACTATGGAGCGTCCTCAATCTATGGTACGGACATTCCGCTCGCCTGCGTAGGGATCATATCAAAGGTGAACATGGTCTTCATGGCTATCTGTATCGGAATATCCCAGGGGTGCCAGCCGATTTGGGGATTCAACTATGGTGCAGGTAATTTCGGGAGGGTGAAGGAAACATATAAGAAGGCGGCGGTCATCTCTCTTGCGGTTGGAATTATATTTTTCTCGGCATTCCAGATATTCCCGAGACAGATTGTCAGCATATTCGGCAGTGGCAGTGAGGAATATTTCCATTTTGCGGAACGGTATTTCCGCATCTTTATGCTAATGACGTTTATAAACGGCTTGCAGCCGATGTCATCCGGATTCTTTACGTCTATCGGAAAGGCGAAGCTTGGTATCGTGGTGTCTCTTACGAGGCAGGTCATATTCCTGCTGCCGCTGATTGTGCTTTTTCCGCTGTTCATGGGAATTGACGGAGTCATGTATGCAGGGCCGATTGCGGATGCGGCGGCCGCGGCGGTCGCGATTGCATATGCGTACCGTGAACTGAAAAAGTTTGGCCATTGCCCTTCGCAGGATAATATGCTAGAATAAAAAGGTAAAAATTAAATAAGAAAAGCAGAGTAGAGATATGTGCGTTAAGTGCCAGCCGGACGGGGAGTTGCCGGCAGGACGAAAAGCATGGAGCTTGCGGTACATATCTCGCATCCCGCTGCTACACATAGACAGAAGATACCTGCTGTGCGTAGCTTTAAGGAAAACTACTGCAAAGGAGGTATTTTTTATGAGAAAAATCAAGTCACTGTTCACGGACTCCTTTCAAGAGTTGAGAAGCTTAAAGACATTGGCGATGTCTGCCATGCTGCTTGCGATTGCGGTTGTGCTGGGGTTCTACACGCTGCAGCTTACCGACTACATCAAGATTGGTTTTGCGTATATCGCAAACGAGCTTGCCGGTATGATGTTCGGTCCGGCCGTGGGAGGCGTGGTAGGAGGTCTCGCGGATCTGGTAAAGTATCTGGTGAAGCCTACGGGTCCTTTCTTTCCCGGATTCACCATCAGCGGACTGCTCGGCGGCATCATCTATGGAATCGTGCTCTATAAGAAACCGCTCAGCATGAAGCGGATTATAGCTGCCAATGGGCTGGTGACGGTGCTCATCAACCTGCTGCTGAATACGTACTGGCTCACATTGCTGTACGGCAATACGTTTGTTGCGCTTCTACCGGCCAGGGTTGTGAAGCAGATAATCATGCTGCCGATTGAGGTGGTCCTGTTCTATGCGGTGGCGAAAGTGCTCTCCAGGGCACACCTGTTTGCAGGCGGAGGGAGAGTCGCAAAGCAGTAGGCGGCTAAGAATATGCGGGCCGGGAGGTCCGGCAAGTTAAGAATCAGGGCAAGTGTCGTGGCAGCCGCCGGACATTTGCCCTGTTGTCATGCTGCCCTGTTGCTATGCTAAGGTTGAGAAGATGACGAGGAATAGAGGAGGAGAGAACAGATGCCGGTTGGAGTGATTGTGGACAGCGTATGCGTATTTGTGGGAGGGATAGCAGGAGCGCTTCTCGGGAAGCGGCTCGGCAAGAATCTGTGCAATACGCTGACGCTTGTATTTGGCGTGTGCAGTATGACATTGGGCATCATGAGCATCATTAAGATGGAACAGATGCCGGCCGTCATATTTGCCGTCATACTCGGGACGCTCGCCGGAGAGCTGCTGCGTCTGGAAGACAACATCGCATTGGCGGCGGAGAAGGTACAGGCGCCGGTGGCGAGAATCATGAAGACAGATACGAAGGACAGTAAAGACACATTTATGGCAGAGTTCATCAGCATCCTCGTATTGTTCTGCGCCAGCGGCACCGGCATATTCGGGGCACTGCAGTCGGGCATCACAGGAGACCATACTATCCTCATATCAAAAGCCATACTGGATCTGTTTACGGCGGCCATATTCGCCGCAAGCCTCGGGTTTATCGTCTCGCTCGTTGCAGTCCCCCAGTTTGTCATACTGCTCCTGCTGTTTCTGTGCGCAGGACTCATCATGCCGATGACGACAGACAGGATGCTGGCGGACTTCACGGCCTGCGGAGGCATCCTCATGCTGGCAACCGGTTTCCGGATTGCAGGAATCAAACGCTTCCCTGTCGCCAATATGCTGCCCGCCATGGCACTCGCCATGCCATTTTCGTGGATATGGACCCAGATAATGTAATCCGGAGCCGAGTTGGGGACGGGGGAAATTGAGATTTCCCCCGTCCCCAACTCGTTTTGTGGTGTCCCCAAATGGCTTGACATTTTGACGAAAGTATAGCATGCTATATATGGATACTGTCGTTATACTAAGGATAAGGGTGATGGCATGCAGGAAAGGCTACCGGTAGGTTTCGTATTTAAGCAGATTAACAATGTATATGAGAAGGAATTCAACAATTTGCTGCGGACGCTGGGCATTACAGCGTCACAGTGCGCAGTACTTGATTATCTGTTTTCCAGCAGGAAGGAAGAAGTGAACCAGAGGGATATCGAGAAGGCGCTCAGCCTTAAGAACCCTACGGTTACGGGACTTCTGAAAAGGCTGGATGAAAAAGGGTTCATCCTGATCGTGCCGAGCAATAGAGATAAGAGATGCAAGATTGTATACCTGACGGAAAAGGCGTATGATATCCAGCGCAGGATGGAGGCAGACCGGAAGAAGATAGATAAAAAGCTTACAATCGGCATGACGAAGAAAGAGAAAGAGGCGCTTCAGAAGATGCTCGGGAAAGTGCTTTACAACATATCAGACCCATAGGAGTTTCCAAAAGGGACAGGGCAAAGGCGAATTGGGGACGGAGGAAAATGAATTTTCCTCCGTCCCCAATTCGCCTTTGCCCTGTCCCTTTTGCATAATCGGAGTTTGTTGAGAAAAGACTATCAATAATTACATTGCGCTTGCTATATAAATTTGCTTATGATATATTTGTTAATGTAAATGATAATCAATATCAATATATGGTATAAGGAAAGGGATTTGATATGCCTGTAGAAGTTGTAGCTTATATGCTGACAGTTGAAGATGTGAAGAGGCGGCTGCAGTTCCAGCTCATCCTGCAGTGTGCGCCGTTCTTGAAAGGGATTAAGGTTGCGTGTATTACGAACGTGGATAAGGATGTCTGTCAGGAACTCAGGATGGTGCTTGCAGGTACCGGAATCGAATATAGAATACTGGCTGTGAGAAAAGGCAGATGTCTGGTGTTTTTTTTCAGGCGGGCGGCCTTTGAGGAATATCTCAACCGGAAGGATATCAGGGATTTTCTTTCTTTATATGGGTACGGATGTGCCGACAAGGAAGCGGACGTTGACGATATCCTGCAGAGGCTTTCCGCCAGAATCTGCTGCTATTCCAAGGAAGACATAGCGTTTCCGCATGAGATAGGAGCTTTCCTGGACTATCCTCTTGAGGATGTGAAGGGATTCATAGACAACGGCGGCAGGAACTGCCTGATTACAGGATACTGGAAAGTGTACGGCGACCCGGAAAAGGCGCAGATGATATTTCTTGCGTATGACAAGGCAAAGACAAGTGCCGTGAATGAATTTCTGGCAGGCAAGCATATACGGGATATCGCATGTGAGGCAGCATAGGAATATTGGAAAGTTGGCAAGTATAAGGAGGTACAGATATGAACATACCAGTAGTATATTGGAGTGGAACCGGCAATACGGAACAGATGGCAGAGGCTGTTGCGGAAGGAATCAAAGCCGCAGGGCAGGAGGCCGATCTGTGCAGGGTGGACAGAGCAGATGCCGGTAGGATGGCAGAGCTTAGAGCTTTTGCCCTTGGGTGCCCATCCATGGGAGCGGAAGAGCTGGAAGAAGGCGAGATGGAGCCTTTTGTGCAGGCATTGGAAGGAAGCCTGTCCGGTAAGACGCTCCTACTGTTCGGCTCTTATGGATGGGGCGACGGCGAATGGATGAGAATGTGGGAAGAACGCATGAAGAACGCGGGAGCAGTACTGGTAAACGGAGAAGGCGTCATCGCAAATGAGGTACCCGACGATACGGCAGTGAAAGCATGTGAGGATGCCGGCAAAGCGCTGGCGGCAGCAGTGTAGGCTGATTTGGCGAAAAAGGAGCGTGGCATAGTTGAGTGTAGTGATTATAGGTGGCAATGAACGGATGGAGCAACAGTATAAGCAGATTTGTAAACGTCATAAATATAAGGCAAAAGTATTTACGCGGATGTCCGGTAATCTAAAAACTCAGATAGGGCAGCCGGATCTGATTATACTGTTCACTTCTACGGTGGCCCATAAGATGGTCCACTGCGCGCTGAAAGAGGCGGAGCGGTACAATATCAGGGTAGAGCGCGCCCACAGCAGCAGCGCGAATGCGCTGGACACTGTACTTCAGAACATAAAGTCAGCATAACATATGATGTCGGACATAATGGCACAAGACAGCGCAGACAGGTATCCGCGGCCGGAACCTGTCTGTTTTTTTGCCCTTTTCTTTGACTTTTTACCCTCCGTACTAAAGATTACATAAAAGGGACAGCTATTTTCATGACAGAAGAGAGAGATTATGTTATCATAATGGATAGATTACGCAGGAGGTATGAGTGATGAGCTACGCAGATAAAGTGTTTATAGATATGTGCAGAGATATCATAGATAACGGCACGGATACAAAAGGAGAGAAAGTGCGCCCGGTGTGGGAAGACGGGACGCCCGCCTACACGGTCAAAAAGTTCGGCGTCGTCAACCGATACGACCTGTCAAAAGAATTCCCGGCACTGACGCTCCGGAGGACGGCCATCAAAAGCTGCACCGACGAGCTGCTCTGGATATGGCAGAAGAAGTCGAGCAATATTCATGACCTGAACAGCCATATATGGGACAGCTGGGCAGATGAAGACGGCTCCATCGGCAAGGCTTACGGGTATCAGATGGGCGTCAGGCATCAGTACAAGGAAGGCATGTTCGACCAGATTGACCGTGTCATCTATGATCTGAAGCACAATCCATACAGCCGGAGGATCCTGACGAACCTCTATGTCCACCAGGATCTGCATGAGATGGCGCTGTATCCATGTGCGTACAGCATGACGTTCAATGTGACAAAAGAAAAAGGCAGCGACAGGCTGACGCTGAACGGAATCCTGAACCAGCGTTCCCAGGACGTGCTGGCAGCCAACAACTGGAACGTATGCCAGTATTCCGTGCTTCTCTACATGCTGGCGCAGGTGTGCGGCATGAAGGCCGGAGAGTTCGTCCATGTCATCGCAGACGCGCACATATACGACAGGCATATCCCGCTGATAGAAGAGCTGATAAGAAGAGAGCCGCTTCCGGCCCCTGTATTCTGGCTGAACCCGGAAGTGAAAGACTTCTACAGCTTTACGCGTGATGACGTGAAGCTGATAGACTACAATACACACGAACAGATAAAAAATATACCGGTAGCGATATAGGAGGAAGACGTATGAATCTGATAGTAGCGGTAGACAAGAACTGGGCGATAGGACTGGGCAACAAGCTCCTTGTGAGCATTCCACAGGACATGAAGTTCTTCCGGGAGACGACGAAGGGCAAGGTAGTGGCTATGGGGCGCAAGACGCTGGAGAGCTTTCCGGGCGGACAGCCCCTGAAGAACAGGGTAAATGTCGTGATGACGACGGATAAAAGTTACAGTACGAACGGAATCGTGCTTGTACATTCTCTTGAGGAAATGCTGGACGAGCTTAAGAAATATCCGTCTGAGGACATCTATGTCATCGGCGGCGAGACGATATACCGCCAGCTCCTTCCTCATTGTGACCGGGCATATATTACCCGGATTGACCATGCATATGACGCTGACACATATTTCCCGAACCTGGATGAAGACCCGCAGTGGGAGATGACAAAGACGAGCGAGGAACAGACATATTTCAATCTGGAATATGTATTTACCGTATACGAGAGGAAGTCATGAACATTTTAAGCATTACGGCCCAGAAGCCGGAGAGTACAGGAAGCAGCATCTATCTGACAGAGCTTGTGAAGACATTTGCCGCCCAAGGGCATAAGCAGGCGGTCATAGCCGGAATCTATGAGGACGACGCCCCCCAGTTCCCGGAAGGCACCACCTTCTATCCGGTCTGCTTTTCAAGCGAAAGACTCCCGTTCTATATCACGGGCATGTCCGATGAGATGCCGTACAAAAGCACGCGCTACCGTGACATGACGGATGAGATGGCAGAGCAGTTCAAAGAGGCATTTCTGGAAGCAGTTGACAGGGCGGCAGAAGAGTTCCGGCCGGATCTTATACTATGCCATCACCTGTACCTGCTCACAGCCATCGTGAGGGAGCATCTTCCGGAGCATAGAATATACGGGTTCTGCCATAATACCGACTTGCGGCAGATGATGAAGACACCGCTGCGGCGCGGCTACATCGCAGAGCAGATCCGCAGGCTGGACGCGGTATTTGTGCCGCAGACTGCCCAGGCGGAGGGCGTGGAACGGATATATGGGATGGAGAAGGACAAGATACATATGGCCGGAACAGGTTATAACCAGGAGATTTTCTATTATAAGGAGGACAGCCCTAGAAGAGACGGCGTTCTTCGGCTCGCATATGCTGGAAAGATAGCGGAGAAGAAAGGGGTCATGAGCCTTATCCGATGCCTGAGCCGTCTGCCGTATGAGAGGGAATCCCTTGTCCTGCGCCTGGCGGGAGGAGCGGGAAATGAAGAAGAATACAGGGAGATTCAGCGCCTGGCAAAAGAAGCGCCGTATGAGGTGGAATTCCTGGGAAAGCTGCCGCAGCGCGAACTTGCCAAGGTGTATAATGAAAGTGACATCTTTGTCCTGCCATCTTTCTTTGACGGTCTGCCGCTGACGATAATAGAAGCGCTGGCCTGCGGCGACAAAGTCGTCGTGACAGATTTCCCCGGCATCCGGGACTGGCTCGGTAAGGAGGCGCCCGGCGCACCGGTCCTCTATGTATCCATGCCCCGGATGCGCCATACGGACGAAGTAGTGCCTGAGTCGCTGGAAGGATTTGAACGGGAGCTTGCGGCTAAGATAAAGGAATGTGCAGAACTTCCGGCGGCGGGCCGAACAGACATCACGCACCTGTCCTGGAAAAATATCTGCGAAAGAATATTGGAAATCAGTTGACATATGTGAGTCAAATCAACTATAATAACATTAATTATCTGAGAAATGCTATGACAAGGAGGAGTACATAATCCCCTGATGCAAAGAGAGAAGATGGCTGGTGGGAATCTTCGTGACGGAATTATGGAAGTAGCCTTTGAGCAGTGAACCGAAAGGACAGGAACAGGATGTCCCAGTAGACTTCAACGCATTCCCTGCGTTAACGGGGAACAATATCGGAGATGGAAAGAAAGGTTTGGAAGGCTCCTGTATTGGCTGAGTGCAGAGGGTGCAGCTCTCTGAAATTAGGTGGTAACACGGATGCAATATTCGCCCTAAGCCGGAATGGCTTAGGGCTTTTCTTTTCGTCCGGGAGATTAAGGAGGTAGTTTATGAAAAGAATCAGTGGGAACAAATTATTGGTAAAGGCGCTGAGAGAAGAAGGTGTAGATACGCTGTTTGGATATCCGGGCGCCTGTACGATTGACATCAGCGATGAGCTGTATAAACAGGATTATACGAAAGTAATTCTGCCGAGGCAGGAAGTGGCGCTCGTCCATGAGGCCGACGCATATGCCCGCTCTACCGGGAAAGTCGGCGTCTGCCTCGTCACAAGCGGACCTGGGGCTACGAATCTTGTGACCGGACTTGCGACGGCCAATTATGACAGCGTGCCCCTCGTATGTTTTACGGGACAGGTGGCGAGACATCTCATCGGCAACGATGCGTTCCAGGAAGTCGATATCGTCGGCATCACGAGAAGCATCACCAAATATGGAATCACGGTGCGGGACAGGGAAGACCTTGGGCGTATCATTAAAGAAGCCTTCTATATCGCTCGTACAGGGAGGCCGGGTCCGGTACTCGTAGACCTGCCCAAAGATGTGATGGAAGAGCTCGGACCTGCGGAATATCCGGAGGAAGTGAACATCCGCGGCTACAAGCCGAACACGCATGTCCATATCGGACAGCTCAAGCGGGCAATCAAAATGCTCGGAAAGGCCAAACGGCCAATCTACCTGGCTGGGGGCGGTATCAATATCGCCCGTGCCAATGAAGCATTTACAAAGCTGGCGGAGAAGACGAATGTGCCGGTCATCACGACAGTCATGGGGCGGGGAGCGATTCCGACCAATCATCCGCTCTACGTGGGCAATGTCGGGATGCATGGCGCATATGCGGCCAACATGTCTGTAAATGAATGCGACCTTTTATTCTCCATCGGGACACGGTTCAACGACCGTATCACCGGCAAGCTGCATTCCTTTGCGCCCCATGCGCAGATTGTACATATCGATATCGACACGGCAGCCATATCTAGGAATGTACAGGTGGATGTACCGATTGTTGCGGATGCCAAAGAGGCTGTCGAGAAGATGCTTGAGTATGTAACGGAATGCGATACGCAGGAGTGGCTCGATGAGGTGAACGAGTGGAAAGCCGGACATCCGATGGTGATGAAGCAGAAGCCGGTCATGACGCCCCAGGATATCATAGAGAAGATCAACGAGTTGTTCGATGAGGCAATCATCGTTACAGACGTAGGGCAGCATCAGATGTTTGCGGCACAGTTCGTGGAACTGACGCAGAAGAAGCGCCTGCTCATGTCCGGGGGGCTCGGGACGATGGGATACGGCCTGCCGGGTGCGATAGGCGCCAAGATTGGCAATCCGGACACTCCTGTCATCTCCATCTCAGGTGACGGTGGCATGCAGATGAACATACAGGAACTGGCGACAGCCGTGTTAGAAGAACTTCCAATCATCTCCTGTATCTTTAACAACAGCAATCTCGGCATGGTCCGGCAGTGGCAGAAGCTCTTCTACGGAAAGCGGTATTCCATGACCTGCCTCCGCTCGGGAGCGTCCTGCCGGGGGAAATGCGGGGAAGTGGCATGTCCGGAATATACGCCTGACTTCATAAAGCTTGCAGAGAGCTATGGAGCCAGAGGAATCCGTGTGACAAAGAAAGAGGAGATAGCAGCCGCGTTTGAAGAAGCAAAGAAGAGCACGAAGACGCCGACCATCATAGAATTCACCATCGATCCGGAGGACTTGGTATATCCGATGATACAGCCGGGCGGAACGCTGGAAGACATGATTCTGGACTGTTAGAAAGGAGAGAGGGCAATGAGTAATGGAAATGGAATGAAGAAAAGATGGATATCCCTGTATGTGGAGAACCAGGTAGGTGTTCTCTCGAAGATTTCCGGCCTGTTCTCCGGAAAGTCCTACAACATGGATAGTCTTACCGTGGGCACGACAGAGGATCCGACAGTTTCCAGGATGACGATAGCGACCGTCAGCGATGATGAGACGTTTGAACAGATTAAGAAGCAGCTGAACCGGCTCGTAGAGGTGATAAAGGTCATCGACTTTACAGACATATTCGTAAGGATGAAAGAGATCCTGTATGTAAAGGTACGGAAATGTACACCAGAGGATAAGGTAGAGCTGTTCCAGATAGCAGAGACATTCAAGGCGAAAGTGATAGATTACGGCAAAGACAGCCTGCTTCTGGAGTTCGTCCAGACGGCAACGAAAAATGACGCGGTAATCAAGCTGATGAAAGAGGAGTTCCAGAGCATAGAGGTCGTAAGAGGCGGAAGCGTGGGAATCGAATCTATCAGCATGATGGAGAGGTAGGTGCCTGTTTTTACAAAAAACAGAGTGCACTCTTGAATTCTGTCTGGTACCGTATTATAATTAGAACAGATAAAAACAGAAGTTTTCCAGGACGGAGGAATGAGAACATGGATAAGAAAAATATAGACTGGTCGAATCTGGGATTTGGGTATGTTCCGACGGATAAGCGATACGTTTCCAACTACAAAGATGGGGCGTGGGATGAAGGGATGATGACCTCCGATGCCAATGTAGTCATAAATGAATGTGCAGGGGTGCTCCAGTATGCGCAGACGATCTTCGAAGGGATGAAAGCGTATACGACAGAAGAGGGGCATATTGTAACATTCCGCCCTGACCTGAATGCGAAACGGATGGTCGATTCAGCAAAACGTCTTGAGATGCCGGCATTTCCGGAAGACAGGTTCGTGGATGCGGTAAAGCAGGTTGTGGAGGCAAATGCGGCTTATGTGCCGCCTTACGGTTCAGGCGCAACCTTGTATATCAGGCCATATATGTTCGGCTCCAATCCAGTTATCGGCGTAAAGCCGGCTGACGAATACCAGTTCCGGGTATTCTCGACTCCGGTAGGCCCGTATTTCAAAGGCGGGGCGAAGCCGATTACAATCCGCGTGTGCGATTTCGACAGAGCCGCGCCGCACGGGACGGGACACATCAAGGCAGGGCTCAACTACGCCATGAGCCTTCATGCGATTATGAGCGCTCATGCGGAAGGATATGACGAGAACATGTATCTGGACGCCGCCACAAGGACAAAAGTGGAGGAGACCGGCGGAGCCAACTTCATATTCGTGACGAAGGACAATAAAGTCGTAACACCGAAGTCAGACACGATACTGCCTTCCATCACAAGACGTTCCCTCATATATGTGGCCAAGGAATATCTTGGCCTGGAAGTGGAAGAAAGAGAAGTGTACCTCGACGAGGTGAAAGACTTTGCAGAATGCGGCCTCTGCGGAACAGCAGCCGTAATCTCGCCGGTAGGGAAAGTTGTCGACCACGGCAGAGAAATCTGCCTGCCAAGCGGTATGGAAGAGATGGGGCCGATAACAAAGAAGCTGTATGATACATTGACAGGAATCCAGATGGGACAGATAGAAGCACCCGAAGGATGGATTTGTGAGATATGTTAAATAAATAACGGGGGACGTGATCTTTTTCAAAAAGATCACGTCCCCCGTTATTTATTTAACACGATGGCTCTGTATGATGAGGCGTACGGTCCGGTAGAGGAACGGCTTATACTGTTCGATCGGCAGGGGCTCTTCGAACAGTATAGAATTGTAGCAGGTAGACCCTGCGAGTTCTACGATGGTGAACAGCATCACATCTTCATCTTCGTATGCATGTGCGTCGCCCTCCAGCAGCATCATATATTTATCGAAGAATATGGCGTCCGAGCTTTCTCCGGAAAGCAGGGCGGAGCGCAGGGCGCCCATGACGAGGTTCTTCGATATGAAGTTGAGGAGGGCTTTGTTGCCGACCAGCTCGTTTACGATATGGTCGATGATGAAGATGAGCTGTTCTTCCAGCCCGCTTATCCTGGCTTCCTCCATCGCCGTACCTGCCTTGGTGAACAGCTCGTGTGTCTTGTGGGCTATGAGCTTGTTCTTGATATCATACTTGTCTTTAAAATACAGGTAGAACGTTCCTTTCGCCACGCCGGCCTTCTCCACGATATCAGATATGGACGTGCCGTTGATTCCTTTTGTGACAAACAGCTCGTAGGCTGTGTTGAACAAGGCTTCCTTCTTCTTCTTCTTGTTTTCGTCGATTTTCCCCATAATGCTTTCTCCTTGATTCGTATAACTATACAAAATGAGCTGCCCACATGCACAGTATCCATTAGTTTTTCATAGTATAACAGAAAAATGACCAAAAGTCAAAAATAGTATTGACTAATGGTCATTTTTGGTGTATAGTTTCAACTGAGTTAAATGACTGATGGTCATTATTGTACAGACAGGAGGATGAAAGCAACATGATGGTGAAAATCGGGAAATGGATTGCAAAACATAAGAATATCATCTTGATACTCGGATTACTTCTGATCGTCCCGTCTATCATCGGGATGAACATGACGAGAATCAACTATGATGTACTAAGCTATCTTCCAGGCAGCCTTGAGACCGTAAAAGGACAGGACACCCTGGTGGACGAATTCGGAATGGGCGCCTTTTCCATGGTCATCGTAGAAGGTATGGAAGAAAAAGATGTAGCGGCGCTGAAGGAAGAGATGAAGGCAGTAGATCATGTGGCGGATGTCATCTGGTACGATGATCTCATGGATATCAGCGTTCCGATGGAGATGATTCCATCCAAGTATGAGAAGGTATTCAAAAATGGAGATTCCACGATGCTCGTGGCGCTGTTCGACAACACGACTTCTTCAGATGAGACGATGGATGCGGTGACGCAGCTTCGGAAAATAAGCGCGAAGCACTGCTTCATAAGCGGAATGTCAGGTGTGGTGACGGATATCAAGTCGCTGGCTCTGAGCGAGATGCCGATCTACGTATTGATTGCGGTCGTGCTCTGCCTGATCATTCTGGCGCTCACGATGGATTCGTGGATTACGCCGTTCATATTTATGTTCAGCATCGGTATCGCCATCCTGTACAACATGGGGACGAATATGTTCCTGTCCGACGTATCGTATATTACGAAGGCGCTGGCCGCGGTGCTGCAGCTCGGCGTGACGCTGGACTATTCCATCTTCCTGCTGAACAGCTATGAGGAAAATAAAAAACGGTTTCCGGGCGAAAGGAACCGGGCGATGGCACATGCCATCTCCAATACGTTCAAGTCGGTCGTGGGAAGCTCTGTGACGACGATAGCCGGGTTTATTGCTCTCTGCTTCATGACCTTCAAGCTCGGCACGAATATCGGCATCGTCATGTCCAAAGGAGTCGCGATCGGCGTCGTGTGCTGTGTCACTCTTCTGCCGGCCATGGTGCTCACATTCGACAAGTGGATCGACAAGACGACGCACAAGCCGATACTGCCGGACCTTGGGAAGCTGTCCGCATTCATCACGCGGCACAATAAAGTATGGCTGGCAGCGTTCCTGATCCTGCTTATTCCGGCCATCTATGGCAATGCCCGCACGGATGTATACTACAATATCGACAAAGGGCTCCCGGATACGTTGAAAAGCTCTGTGGCCAATCAGAAGCTGGACGAAGATTTCCACATGAATAACGTCTATATGGTGATGCTGAAGAATGACGAGATGGATCAGAAGGAAAAAGCAGAGATGATGGAACAGATAGAAGGGGTTGACGGCGTGAAATGGGCCATCGGCATGGAATCTGTCGTCGGTCCCGCCGTTCCGGAAGATTTTATTCCATCCGGAGTGAAATCAAAGCTGCAGAGCGACAATTATGAGATACAGTTCATCTGTTCGGATTATAAGACTGCCACCGATGAAGTCAATGAACAGGTCAAGTCGATCGACAAGATCGTGAAGAGCTACGACAAGGAGTCTATGGTGATTGGAGAAGCTCCGCTGACAAAGGATCTGACGGTAATCGCAGACAGCGACATGCGGAATGTAAATGTCATATCGATCATTGCTATATTTATCATCATCTGCCTTGTGTTCAAATCCATATCACTTCCGGTCATACTCGTCGCGATCATCGAGTTTGCCATCTGCGTCAACATGGCAGTCCCGTTCTATACGGGTACAGAGCTGCCGTTCGTGGCAAGCATCGTCATCGGGACGGTACAGCTTGGATCTACGGTCGACTATGCGATCCTCATGACGAGCCGGTACCAGAAGGAACGGAGCCGCGGACGCTCGAAGAAGGAGGCCATCAGCCTGGCGCACCAGTCGTCCATGAAGTCGATCCTAATCAGCGGCGTCAGCTTCTTTGCCGCAACGTTCGGCGTGGGGCTGTACTCGAAGATAGATATGATAAGCTCGCTCTGCACGCTGCTGTCCAGAGGGGCAATCATCAGCACGGTTGTCGTTATCTGCGTACTGCCGGCGATGTTCATGGTATTTGATAAAGTAATCTGCAGAACAAGCAAAGGATTCTTGCCGAAACAGGCAGAATAATCAGGGAGGTATCTATGATGAGAAAGAGTAGAAAGAATAAGATCATGGCAGGAAGCATGGCTCTAGTGATGGCTGTCTCCATGGCAGGCGTCTCCTGCTGGCACAATATGTCCGCGGCGGAAGTAAAAGCGGCCAACGAGGATGTGGAGACTCTTAAGAAGGCGGCATCCGAAGCGCTTGGCGATACAGACACGAAGACGGACGGGGTATACAAAGACGAGACCGTATATGTGAAGGCAGACGCGGCTGGGAAAGTGACGGACACGACAGTGAGCGAATGGCTGAAGAATCCGGGCAGCGGCGCCTTAGAGGATGCAACAGGTCTTACAGATATCAAGAACGTAAAAGGCGACGAGACATTTACAGGAAAGGAGAATGGCTGCGTCACATGGGATGCGAAAGGAAACGATATCTATTACCAGGGCAGAGCAGAAGAGTCCCTTCCGGTGGACGTCACTATCACATATAAGCTGGACGGAAAGAAAATATCTGCAAAGAAGCTGGAAGGAAAGTCCGGCAAGCTGGAAATCCACATCGATTATAAGAACCATTCCAGACAGACCGTTAAGGTGGACGGCAAGGATGTAGAGATGTACACGCCGTTCACGATGGTGACCGCGCTCCTGCTGCCCACGGACCAGTATAAGAATGTCACCGTGGACAGCGGCAAGATCGTATCCGACGCGGATAAAGATATCGTGCTCGGACTCGGATTCCCGGGCCTTACAGAGAATCTGAACCTTCAGGATGTGGATGTAGAGATACCGGAAAGCGTGACCATCACTGCGGATGTGAAGAAAGTATCTGTCGGTACGACGATTACGGTCGTATCCGCAGATCTGCTGGATAAATTCGGGCTTAACGATGTCAATGACTTCGACAGCTTCAGCGACTCTATCGACGAGCTGTCCGACGCGGCCAGTCAGCTTAAGGACGGGAGCAGGACGCTGGCGGACGGAGTGAATACGTTAAACAGCAAGACGGGTGACTTGAAAAGCGGTGTCAACGAACTGGCGGACGGCGTGAATGCGTATGCGGGCGGCGTAAGCCAGCTTGCACAGGGCAGCTCAGAGGTGGCGGCAGGCGCACAGAAGCTAAAAGACGGAGCCACGCAGGCACAGCAGGGCATCCATGATGCCAAGACGGGGGCGGATGCGCTCGTTGCGGGATATGACGACCAGAGCACAGGTGCAGTCATGGCAGCCAATGCGCTGAGCAGCAATCTGAGCGCATTGAGCCAGAAGCTTGGAAGCGGCAGCACATCCGTCCAACTGACGGACGCGCAGAAGGCTGAGATAAGTGCCGCCGCCAATGCGATGGCGCAGGCAGCGGCACAAAATATCACTGACGATATGTTTACGACTATGGGTACGACGAGAGACGCCTATATCCAGAATCTGGCTGCAGCATTTGTGCCCGCTTTGACCGAGAAGATTACGGCCGTAGCACAAAATGCCGCTGCGACGACAAGCTCTGCAATCAAAGGATCGGTAGACCAGCTGGCAGGAGTCGCACAGAAGCTTGCGGGCGGGGTAGGAGAACTGAGAAACGGAACCGCCAGCCTCCAGGACGGCCTTGGTCGGCTCAGCGACGGCAGCGCCGAACTTGTGAACGGCACGGCAGCCCTGTATGATGGTGCGGCTGCCCTCCAGCAGGGTGCGGCAGCCTTGAATGAGAAGAGCAGCCTGCTCATCACCGGCACGTCAAAGCTCAAGGACGGCAGCAGCCAGATGGGGTCAGGCGTCAGCCAGCTGGCTGAAGGGGCCGGTACGCTGGCTGACGGAATGTCAGCGTTCAAGGCAGATGGCATCGATAAGCTGACAGAGGTATTCAAAGGCGATATCGAAGGAGTGACGTCCCGGATCAACGCCATGATGACGCTCGGACAGAATTACAGATCCTTTGGCGGAATCCAGGACGGCATGGATGGATCTACTAAATTCATCATTGAGACAGAAGCCGCAGAATAGTATCAATCCTCCTTCGCAGTGCAGGAGGCCCCGGACAGCAGGCCGGAACATTCTCCCGTGTATAAGAGGGTGAGCCGGTGCATGGCCCTCGTGCAGGCAATATAGAGCAGGTTACGGTCATGCTCGGAGCAGTAGGTTTCCCTATTGGCATGGGGAAGGATGACTTCGTCAAATTCCAGCCCTTTCGACATCTTGACAGAAGTGACAGTGACACCGTTGTGAAACCTGCTGCTGTCCGGGGAAATGAGCTGCAGTCCACATTCCGGAGACAGGGCGTCAAAGAGTGCTTTGGCGCTCTTGTCTGTTTTGAGGATTATTCCAAGGGAAGCATTATTACTTCCGTTAAAATCATCTATCGCTTTTTTGATTCGCAGCAGCTCATCCCTCTCGTCCAGGCAGCATATGACTTCCGGCGCTTCGCCGTGGCGCGCCACAGGCTCAAGTGCGGCATTATTCCGTATGCTTTTTGCAAAGGTCATAATCTCATATGTGGAGCGGTAGCTCTTGTTCAGCTCGGCAAACTGCGCGCCTTCATAGAGGGCAAGCAGATCATCAAGGGAATAGGACTGATACGGATTCAGCGACTGGCCGAAATCCCCCAGAATCGTCTTCGGGCAAGGGAACAGCATGTTGATAACGGCGTACTGTATGGGAGCATAATCCTGCATCTCATCAATGACAAGATGCTTCGTAATCCTGCTCTGCGCCAGACCTTCGTATGCCGCATAAAGATAGAGGAAGGGGTACACGTCTGTCCACTCCAGCGTCTTCTTCCTGGGCATGACGAACAGCTCAGGGTGGCCTGTCTTCCTGTAGAAATCCTTGTACAGGGCGAGCGGGCTTTTTACCGTGAGCATAGCGGTGAGAGCTTTCATAACCGCCTGGAGTTTTGGCAGGTCATCCCCCATGAGGTTGTCGGACTCGAAACGATGGAAGATATCCTTGGCCACCAGAGGCAGCCTTTTTCTCAGGGGATGGCTCTTATATGCAAGAAAGCGTTTCTGGATCCATTCGCCGGAGACAGAGAAGCGGCCACAGGTGTAAGCCACAGGAGCAAAGGCAGTATAAGGCAGTTCTGCAATATATCTATCCATAAGCAAGACAAACTCCGGGGAAGACTTGTAGCGGATCCGTTCTGCAAGATTCGCGTCCTCCGTCTCCGATGGATTCCTTTCGGATTCAAAATAAATCACACGTTCCAGATGAATCGCTGCAATTTCTGCAAAGCTCAGCTCATAGACCGGCTCTTCTGCCAGTTCTGGAATCACGCCCGATATATAATCGCCGAATACCTTGTTTGGTGAGAGTATCGCTACATTGTCAGCAGTCAGCCTGTCTCTGAAACGGTAGAGCAGAAAGGCGATTCGATGCAGGGCCACAGAGGTTTTGCCCGAGCCTGCAGCACCTTGTATGACCATCGTCCCCGCATGGCTGCTTCGGATGATCTTATTCTGCTCCTTCTGTATCGTCGTGATGATAGACTTCATCTTTTCATCCGATGTGTGTGACAGCTCTTTCTGCAGGATATCATCCTGGATGTGGGAGGAGCTTTCGATAGCATATTCCATCTTGCCGTTCCGGATCTTGAACTGTCTTTTTCTCGTCAGCTCCCCTTCGATCCGCCCGGTCGGCGCGTCATAGCCCGCAGGCCCTGGCTCATAGTCGTAAAACATGCCGGACACAGGCGCGCGCCAGTCATAGACCAGTATTTCATCGTCATGGCGGAAGGTGAAGCGTCCGATATAGAATGGTTCCGGGTCTTCGCTTTTGCGGCCGAAGTCGATTCTTGCAAAGTAGGGGGAATCTTTCAGCTTTGCCAGCCTGTCTCTTACCCCTGCTGAGAAAGCCCCGGTATGGTCCGTCTGCCTGAGAAGCAGTTCATTCTGGAACATCTCATGGGGGTCAAGCTCTCCTCTGTATTCTGCCATATACCGCTTGGCGTCCCGGTATTCCCTGTCGATTTTAGAGACATCTCTGTCCGCCTGTGCCAGGGCCGCGTCCAGTTTCTTGTTTGTCTCATCCAGATGAATCATCTCATCCGGATACGGGATTGGATTCGCAAGGACGAAACGCTGTGTGGGATAGCCATATTCCTCCAGCAGTTCTCCCTCGGCAAATCCAAGCTCCTTCAGTTCTCTGCGCTGCCCGGTATCTGCCCGGTCGCCGTCACGGTATGTCGTTATACTGATTTCCCTTCTCCCCATAAGCTCATGCATGACCTTGTGAAGCAATGCTCCCGGCACCCCCGTCTTCCGATACAGGGGATGAGTTCCCATAAAGTCTATGCTGCCATTTCTGGCGGAAAAGAGCAGGATGCCGACTGCGGTACTGCCGTCCTTCAGGATGACGGCCTCTTTTTGCCGGATACTCTTTTTCAGCGCTTGTATATATTCCTCTTCATCAAGGTGCGGATATCCGCCAACGACGAGCCGCACCAGTTCCATCCAGCAAGGGATATCTTCTTCGGCTGCAAACGTGATATCCCATGCCGTGTCATCCGGATTCTCCAGCATCTCATAATTTCCTTCCAGCTTGAACTTAAGCTGCAGCGGATAGAACCGTTCGGATTCCCTGTATCGGTTCGGAGGCTGCTTATACATGGCGGTAAAGATATCTGTAAATGCCTGCTGGCTCTTATACCCCGCCGCAAGCGCTATGTCCAGAATCGGCCTGTCTGAAAAGACGAGCAGCTTGGCGGCTTCTGTCAGCCGTCTGCGTACGATATATTCATGGATGGTAATACCGACGGTATCCGTAAATACGCGGTGCAGATGATACTTGGAATAGTGGAGCGCTTCCGCGACAGTGTCCAGATCTGTCTTGTCACTCAGATGTCCTTCCAGATAGTCGATGACAGATATGACATGTTCAATATGTTTCATAGGCATAATTCGTAGCGTCAGTTTACAAGGGCACACACGCCTCGCACCGTAGTTTTTGGCTTATTTGCGGCGTTAACGTCAATCGGCGTACGTCCAGTACGCCTCATTCCGTTTCCTTGCAAATAAGACAAAAGCTTCGGACGAGGTCATAGAGTTTTGAATTGCCATTTTGTGATTATACAAGGCAGACGATTGAAGCGTGCTGGCTGCACGCTGATTGAGGATAACGTGGCAGAATCACAAAATGCCAGTTCAAAACCGTGTGTGCCCTTGTAAACTGACGCTATCCTCCTTCCAAATATTCATTATACAATCTAACAGCCCGTTCTGTTTCATCTTTCTTGCGGTTTGTGAAGGATTTCTTTTCCAGCCGTGGCAGATGGAAGCGTACCGCAGTCGGAATCACTACTTTATAAAATGCCGGACGCGTGATATACTTATATACGTATGGACCAAGGAGGAAAAACATGGAAGCGTATACAAGTTTTGCTTATGTCTATGATACGTTTATGGATAATGTTCCATATGAAGAATGGACGGAGTATATAGTGGGAATCTTAAGAGAATATGGGATAGAGGACGGGCTTGTGCTGGATCTTGGCTGTGGCACGGGCAGCATGACGGAACGTCTGGCGGAACAGGGTTATGATATGATCGGGGCCGACAGCTCGGAAGACATGCTTCAGATTGCCATGGACAAGCGTTCTGCAAGCGGGCATTCCATCCTATATCTGCTGCAGGATATGCGGGAATTTGAGCTGTACGGAACCGTGCGCGCAGTCGTAAGCGCCTGCGATTCTATCAATTATGTCACAGACCCGGAGGATTTGCTGGAGGTGTTCCGGCTCGTCAACAATTATCTGGATCCCCACGGCATTTTTATCTTTGACTTCAATACAGAGTATAAATACCGGGAGGTGCTCGGAAGCCAGGTCATAGCGGAAGACAGAGAAGAATGCAGCTTCATATGGGACAATTATTATGACAGCGAACGTAAGATCAACGAGTATGAGCTGACGTTTTTTGTCCGGGCTGATGATAACAGGCCCTTGTACCGGAAATATCAGGAGACGCACTACCAGAAGGGCTATACGCTCGTGCAGATACAGACACTGCTGAAAAGAGCGGGACTGGCCTGTCTGGCAGCTTATGACGCGTACACGAAGGATGCGCCGCTTCGTTCCAGCGAACGGATATGCGTCATCGCACAGGAACAGGGAAAATAAAGGAAAGGAACAAGAAGATAGATGAAAGATTATATCGTTAGAGCGACAGCGGCTGACAGCCAGATAAGAGTATTTGCGGCAACGACCGCCGAGACGGTCGAGACGGCGAGACAGCACCATAATACGAGCCCGGTGGCTACAGCGGCCCTTGGCAGGCTTTTGACGGCAGGAGCCATGATGGGGAGCATGATGAAGAATGATTCGGATGTACTTACGTTACAGATTCGTGGAGACGGGCCGCTTGGAGGCATTACCGTGACCGCGGACAGCCGTGCCAATGTGAAGGGTTATGTCAACAATCCGGACGTCATGCTGCCGGCGAAGAACGGCAAGCTGGACGTGGGAGGTGCCGTTGGCATCGGCCTTCTGCAGGTGATTAAGGATATGGGGCTCAAGGAGCCGTATGTGGGGCAGACGATTCTTGTAAGCAGCGAGATTGCGGAGGATCTGACGTACTACTTTGCCAACTCGGAACAGGTTCCGTCTTCCGTGGGCCTGGGCGTCCTGATGAACCATGACAATACGGTGCGCTGCGCCGGAGGGTTTATCATACAGCTCATGCCTTTCGCGTCCGAGGATACGATAAGCCGGCTGGAACAAAGCCTTAAGGACGTGACCTCGGTGACGGAGCTGCTTGACCGGGGCTATACGCCGGAACAGCTGCTTCAGGAGCTTGCCGGGGATCTGGGCCTGGAGATTGCAGATACGGTTCCGACAAGGTTCTACTGTGACTGCTCGAAGGAAAAGGTGGAAAAAGTAGTGGCCAGCATCGGGAAGAAGGATTTGCAGGATATGATCGATGACGGGGAAGATATCGAAGTAAAATGTCATTTCTGTGATGCAGCTTACAATTACACGGTAGAAGAGCTGAAAGAGATTATGAAACGAAGCAAATAGCAAATAAAGTATGGACGGAGGATAATCATGAGACAGGGATTTGTAAAGGTGGCGGCGGCTACCCCTGATATCCGGGTGGCAGACGTGGCGTATAACACGGAACAGATATGCCGGCTGATCGAGGAGACGGAAGAACAGGGGGCAAAGGTTATCGTGTTCCCGGAACTATGTGTGACGGGTTACACGTGCGGTGACCTTTTCACCCAGGATATACTCTTATCGGACGCCAGGAGTGCGCTGCACCGGATAGCAGACTTTACGGAGGATAAGGATGCGCTCATCTTCGTCGGTCTGCCTCTTGTCGTGGACGGAGAACTCTATAATGTGGCGGCGGCCCTGAACCGGGGAGTCGTGCTCGGGCTTACGACAAAGTCATTTCTGCCCAATTACGGCGAATTCTACGAGATGCGGCAGTTCTCCCAGGGACCGGAAGAAGCCAGGGAGATATTGCTTGATGGACAGGTGGTTGCGTTCGGGCCGCAGCTTTTGTTCGAGTCTGCTGCCATGGACAGCCTCGTCGTATCGGCTGAGATCTGCGAGGACGTGTGGTCTCCGGTGCCTCCAAGCATCGAAGCGGCACGGGAAGGAGCGACGATTATCGTCAACTGCTCGGCCAGCGATGAGACGGTCGGGAAATCCGGTTACAGGAGAGGCCTGATAGAAGGACAGTCGGCCAGGCTGATCAGCGGGTACCTATATGCCAATGCAGGAGAAGGTGAGTCTACGACCGACCTCGTATTCGGAGGACACAATATCATTGCCGAGAACGGTACGGTGCTCTGTACAGGCCGTCGCTTTGAGAATGGAGTCATCTATTCGGAGATTGACGTAAAGCGCATCATAAGCGAGCGGAGGAAAAACACGACATTTCAGAGCGCCAAAGAAAGAAGGCTCCTCAGGATACCGTTCTATATCGACGAGACCGAGACGGTCCTTACGAGGACATTTGCGTCGAGCCCGTTCGTACCGGCGGAAGGGAAAGAGCGGGAAGAACGGTGCGAGGAGATTCTTACCATCCAGGCCATGGGACTTAAGAAGCGTCTGGCGCATGCCAGGTGCAGGAGCGCTGTCGTAGGCATATCCGGAGGGCTGGATTCCACGCTTGCCCTGCTTGTGGCCGCCAAGGCGTTTGACGCGCTTTCGCTCGACCGGAAAGGAATCACCGCCGTGACGATGCCGTGCTTTGGCACGACAGACCGGACATACCAGAATGCGTGCAAGATGTCGGTGAAGCTCGGTGCCACGCTCCGGGAAGTCCCGATAGCTGCCGCGGTGAGACAGCACTTTGAAGATATCGGCCATGACCTGGAAGACCACAGCGTGACGTATGAGAATGCCCAGGCGAGGGAACGGACCCAGGTGCTGATGGATATCGCCAACCAGACGGGAGGGCTCGTTATCGGTACCGGGGACATGTCTGAGCTGGCGCTTGGGTGGGCGACGTATAACGGAGACCACATGTCCATGTACGGGGTGAATGCCTCCGTTCCGAAGACGCTCGTGCGGCATCTTGTCCATTATTATGCGGATGCGTGTGGAGACTCTGAACTGAAAGAGGTACTCTATGATGTGCTGGACACGCCGGTGAGTCCTGAACTTCTGCCGCCGAAGGACGGAGAGATCGCCCAGAAGACGGAAGATCTCGTAGGCCCTTATGAGCTGCACGATTTCTTCCTCTACTATATGATTCGTTTCGGATATGAGCCGTCGAAGATATACCGGATTGCCAAGCTGGCTTTTGCGGATGAGTATGACAATATCACGATATTGAAATGGCTGGAGACATTTTACCGGAGATTTTTCAGCCAGCAGTTCAAGCGTTCCTGTCTGCCGGATGGGCCGAAAGTAGGAACGGTCGCTCTGTCTCCGAGGGGAGACTGGCGTATGCCGAGCGATGCGTGTGCGGCAGCCTGGCTGGAAGATCTGGCACATGTAAGGCTCGATTAAGGAGGGATATCATGAGGGCGGACAAGCATACGGCGGTTGAGAAATTCAGGAAGGATTATAACTGCTGCCAGGCAGTTGCCTGTTCGTATTGCGTAGAGCTGGGCATAAAAGAAGCAGACGTGTTCAAAATGACGGAGGGATTCGGCTCCGGCATGGGAGGGCTCAAGGATACGTGTGGCGCGGCCGTGGGCATGTTCCTGGTCATAAGCCTTGCCAACAGTGCGGGTGACATGGAGAACCCAAAGGCTACGAAGTCAGATACGTACGGCAGGATACTCGAGGCCGCGGAAGAATTCAAAAAGAGGAACCGTTCCCTCTACTGCAGAGAACTGAAGACCGATGAGGGAAGCCAGCCCCTTGCATGCTGTATAAAATGCGTGGAAGACGCGGCGGATATACTCGATAAATATTTCAGGCGGGACAGTTAAAGTCCCGCCTGCTTCTTATAATTTGATGTTCTTGAACAAGTCTCCGAGGTTTGTGCCGATATTTTCGGATTTAGGGATATCAACCTTTTCCTCCACAGCCTCTCTGGATTCTTCCAGCGCTTTCATGCTGAGACTTATCTTGCCTTCCTTGAGGCCGATAATCTTAACGGTAACTTCATCACCGACATTTAGCACGTCCTTTGGAGCTTTGACACGCTTCTGGCTTATCTGCGATACGTGAACGAGTCCGGAGAGCCCGTCGTCCAGCCGCACGAACGCCCCGTAGTTCTGAAGGCTCTCAACCGTGCCTTTTACTACGCTGCCAATCTTTACGCTGGCGATTTTCTCTTCTTTTTCCTTCCGTTCCCGTGCTTTGAGTATCTCACGGGCTGACAGTACGAGACGGTTGTTTGCCTGGTCGACATCGATAACCTGTACTTCGATATCTTTTAAAAGGTACGTTTCCAGATCCTCGATATAAGATAAAGAAAGCTTAGACGCGGGAATGAATCCGCGTAAGCCCTCCACCATCGCGATGGCGCCTCCATTTACGATGCCTTCGATTTTAACCGGAAGGACTGTGCCCTTATCCATATAGTCTTTTACGACATTCCACGGATTGGCGTCATCGAAATGTTCTTCCAGGTCAGCCATCGTCTGTGGCTCGTTTGCTGCTTCTTCATGTAATAATTCTTCGCTCATAGTAAAATCCTTTCTAACATATAATATGCAGCCCCTGCCGGGGTCTGCACTGCCTGACATGTGACATTATTAACAGTATACCATAAAAGGCAGGGGATGTTCAAAGAAAAAAACATATATGTGGAAAAATTAGGTTGACGAACACTTGAAAAGATGGCACTCTTACTAATAGAGGTTAATTGCAAGGAGTGAAACCATGGGAAAAAAAGTTGGAAAAGTGTATGTGGTCGGCCATAAGAATCCAGATACAGATTCGGTCTGTTCCGCCATCGCATATGCACATCTGAAGAAAAAGACTACCGGGGAGGAGTACGTGGCCAGGAGGGCCGGGCAGATTAACGAGGAGACACATTATGTGCTGGAGAAGTTCGGCGTCGAGCCGCCGTCCCTTCTGTCCAACGTAAAGCTTCAGGTCAAGGATATGGACATCCATAAGATAGACGGTGTGGCTCCGAATGTATCTATCAGAGATACGTGGGCTAAGATGAAAGAGAACAATGTAAAGACGATTCCGGTATTAAAGGATGATGAGCTCGTTGGGGTCATCTCAACCGGCGATATCGCGACTTCATATATGGAAGTGTACGACAGTACGATCTTATCCAAGGCCAAGACCCAGTACAAGAATATGATAAGGACGCTGGACGGTACGCTGATTACGGGCAACGAACACGGATACTTTGCGAAGGGGAAGGTGGCTATCGGAGCTTCCAATCCGGATCTGATGGCAGAATTTATCGAGAAGGACGATCTGGTGATACTGGGCAACCGTTATGAATCGCAGGCATGTGCCGTGGATGTGGACGCCAGCTGCATCGTAGTATGCCAGGGGGCAGAAGTGCCGGAGGAGCTTATTCTGAAAGCGGAAGAGCAGAGCATCGTCATCATCAGCACGCCCCATGACACGTTTACCGCTGCGAGGCTTATCAACCAGAGCATTCCGGTCAAGCACTTTATGAGCCAGGGCCCTCTGACCACCTTCCGTATGAGTGATTATGTGGAAGATATCAAAGAGGTGATGACGAAGAAGAAGTTCCGTGATTTCCCGATTCTGGACCGGCACGGAAGATTCAAGGGCTTCATATCGAGGCGCCGGTTCATGGATGCGAGCAAGAAGAAAGTGATTCTTGTAGACCACAACGAGAAGTCGCAGGCGGTGGACGGCATCGAAGAGGCGGAGATTGTAGAGATCATCGACCACCACAGGCTCGGCAACATAGAGACGATGGGACCGGTATATTTCCGCAACCAGCCGGTCGGCTGTACGGCTACGATTATCTGCCAGATGTACGAAGAAGCAGGCATCAGGCCAGAACCTGCGATGGCCGGGCTTCTCTGCTCTGCGATTATATCAGATACCCTTTTGTTCCGTTCTCCGACCTGCACGGCGCTGGATGAGCAGACGGCGGGGAAGCTGGCTAAGATTGCGGGTATCAATATGGAAGAGATGGCCAAGGAGATGTTCAATGCCGGGAGCAGCCTGAAGGGCAAGAGCGCGGAAGATATCTGCTTCCAGGATTTCAAACAGTTTACGGTCAACGATGCCGTATTCGGCGTAGGACAGATCAATTCCATGAGCAAGGAAGAGCTGGCGGAGATCAAGGACGTGCTGAACGGGCATCTTCCTAAGGTGCTGAAGGAGCACAACCTTCAGATGATCTACTTTATGCTGACAGATATATTGGATGAATCGACGGAGCTTATGTGCTGCGGTACAGGTGCCAAGGCATATGTGGCAGATGCTTTTGATCTGCCGGAAGACTCGGATAAAATCATACTTAAGGGTGTGGTATCCCGTAAGAAGCAGCTCATACCTGCGCTTGTGGGAGCACTGCAGCAGTAATCCGTGCAGGGAAAGGGAGAGAGGATGGCAAAACAAATCTGGAAACCGGGCAATATGCTCTATCCGCTGCCGGCAGTCATGGTGAGCGCCGCCGGCAAAAACGGAGAAGCCAACATCATTACGGTGGCATGGACGGGCACTATATGTTCTGACCCGGCCATGCTGTACATATCGGTGCGGCCGGAACGGTATACGTACCACATGATAAAGGAGACAGGGGAATTCGTCGTCAACCTGACGACGGAGAAGCTTGCCAGGGCGGCAGACTGGTGCGGAGTAAAATCAGGCCGGGACGTGGACAAGTGGAAAGAGATGGGGCTTACGAAGGGGAAGGCGGAGGAACTTGCGTATGCGCCGGTAATCAAGGAGAGCCCGGTCAATATAGAGTGCAGGGTGACGGAAGTAAACGAACTGGGGTCCCATCATATGTTCATCGCAGAAGTTGCCGCCGTTTTGGCGGATGAGAAGTACATGTCAGGAACCGGAAAGTTCGAACTGAATAGGACAGGCCTTCTGGCTTATTCACACGGAGAGTATATGACGCTCGGCAGAAAGCTTGGAAGGTTCGGCTGGAGCGTAAAAAAGAAGACGCAGAACGTATAGAGATACAAGATAAGACGGGGAAAAAGCCATCGCTTTTTCCCCGTCTTATCTTGTATCCTGCATGGCCGCAGCCTTACAGATGCGGTGCTTCTCTATCCGTTCCCGAGCGGCTTCACCTTCAGCCGATAGATTCTCTTAAGCAGAAGCGTGGAGAGGATGACAGATACGATCTCCGCTATGGGGATGGACCACCACACCATATGGAGCCCGAATATTGCCGCAAATATGTAGGCAACGGGCAGGATGACGATAAGCTGCCTTGCCGCGGACACTATCAGGCTGTACATGCCGTTGCCGAGTGCCTGGAAGACCGAGCCTACGATGATGCAGTATCCGGCGAACAGGAAGCTTAAGCTTATGATCCGCAGTGCGGGAACGCCGATTGCGACCATATTGTCCGAAGCGTCAAACAGCGTCTTGAGCAGGAAGCCGGAGGACGTCTGGAAGATGAGGAATCCGGCCAGCATGATGGCTACCGCTATGATGACGCTAAGCTTCGTCGTGTCTACGATCCGCTTTTTGTTTCTGGCGCCATAATTGTAGGCGATAATCGGTATCATACCGTTGTTCAGCCCGAATATCGGCATGAAGACAAAGCTCTGGAGCTTGAAGTATACACCGAATACGGCTGCTGCCGTAGAAGAGAACATAAGCAATATCTTGTTCATTCCAAATGTCATGACCGAGCCGATTGCCTGCATGATGATAGAAGGGATGCCGACTTCGTAGATGATGGCAATCGTCCTTGCATGTGGCCTGAATCCCCGCATGTTGATGTTAATCTCCCGGTTCTTCTTCAGATTGAAGAAGAACGACATCGTTACCGCTACAATCTGGCCGACTACGGTGGCAATCGCCGCCCCCGCGACCTCAAGCCTCGGGAAGCCGAACAAGCCGAAGATAAGGATGGGGTCCAGTATGATATTGATAATGGCGCCGGTGCCCTGGGTAATCATGTTATAGATAGTCTTACCTGTGGACTGCAGCAGGCGCTCGAACGTAATCTGCAGGAAGATGCCGAAGGAGAGGACGGTTATGATGGTGAGATACTGTGTACCGTATGTCACGATCGTGTCGTTATCTGTCTGAATGGCGAAGAAAACATGCGAGCCGATTCCGCCGAGCAGCGCGAACACGACACAGCTTATGATACCGAGGAACAAGCCGTTTCTGGCGGCATCGTTGGCGCCTTCAAAGTTCTTCTCCCCAAGGTTGCGCGACAGCAGCGCATTGATGCCGACACCGGTTCCGGCGGCAACCGCAATCATCAGCGTCTGGATGGGAAAGGCGAGGGAAACCGCGGTAAGCGCGTCTTCGCTGAGCTGTGCGACGAACATGCTGTCCACGATATTATATAAAGCCTGCACGAGCATAGAAAGCATCATCGGCAGGGACATGGTAATCAACAGTCTGGGAACAGGCATGACCCCCATCTTGTTTTCTTGCTTCTGTATATCTGGCATAAGTAGCCCTCCTTCGTGTTATCGTACTATTGGGTCATAGTCGGTGTAAGCTGGTACACCGACGCCTATTATAACACCATAAAAAATATAATGCAATCAGCCTCATACTAATTTCACGTGATTCATATACATTAGAGAACATATAGGTCAGAGAGAAAGCAGAGGCTGTAAAGTGGAACATCATAATAAAAGTCACGTCCTGCATGGCAGGGCCGGCAGGCATAAGGTACTGTTTTTTTGCGGTTTGGCATATACGCTGTGCCTGTTCAGCATACTTGGGATATCGATTGACGATAAGAGCGCAGATAGGACGGCACAGACCGGACAGTTCAAGGATGCCGTAGATTTCGTGGATTCTTCCGTCGTAGAAGAGGCACCGAAAATAGCACTTACTTTCGACGACGGTCCAAGCCCACATTGCACAGGCAGGCTGCTGGACGGGCTGAAGAAGAGGGGGGTAAAAGCGACCTTCTTCCTTATCGGCATGTACGCGAAGGATAATCCGGACCTGGTGAAAAGATTGTTTGACGAGGGCCACCTCATAGGCAACCACACATACCATCACGTGGATATCACGAAAAAGTCAGACGAAGAAGCCAGGAAAGAGATAGCAGATACCGACAAGGTCATATCTGCCATCACAGGAGAACATGTAGAATATATGCGTCCCCCTTTTGGAGTGTGGCAGAAGAACCTGGAGCTGGAAATGGATGTGATGCCCGTAATGTGGTCCGTAGACCCTCTCGACTGGACGACAGAGAATACGGATGAAATTGTAAATAAGGTAGTGACGGAAACGGAAGAAAATGATATTATTCTATTGCATGACTGTTATGACTCCTCTGTGGATGCTGCGCTGAGAATCGTGGATATCCTGCAGAAAAAGGGATTCGAGTTCGTGACAGTGGATGAATTGATTCTAGAATAAGAAAGCCGGATGATATAGTATGATAAACGAATTTTCCAGGACAGAGCTGCTCATCGGAGCGGATAAACTTCAAATATTAAGAGAATGCACGGTGATGGTGCTCGGCATCGGAGGGGTCGGTTCCCACTGCACGGAGGCTCTTGCCAGATGCGGTGTCGGCCGGCTTGTCCTCGTGGATAATGACACGGTCTCTCTGACGAACATCAACCGCCAGTCCGTCGCGGCCCACAGTACGGTGGGACGCCTTAAGACGGAAGTGATGCGGGAACGGATCAAAGATATCTGCCCGGATACTGAGGTGGTGACGTACGAGACCTTCGTCCTGCCGGACAATGTGGATACACTGTTCCGGGAGCGGCCCGACTATATCATAGACGCCATAGATACGGTCACTGCCAAGCTCGCTGTCGTCCAGAAAGCTATGGAATATGACATTCCCATTATCAGCAGCATGGGGACGGGCAACAAGCTATACGCCGGACTGTTTGAGATCGCGGACATCAGCCGGACGTCGGTGTGCCCGCTCTGCAAGGTGATGAGGAAGGAGCTGAGGGCAAGAGGCATCCGGCATCTGAAGGTGCTGTATTCCAAGGAGCAGCCGGTTGACATCTCAGCCAGAGAGACAGAAGAAGAGAAGGGCAGCAGGCGTTCCCTGCCGGGCAGCATCTCCTTCGTACCGCCTGTGGCGGGGCTGCTCATCGCAGGGGAAGCGGTAAGAGATATGATTTCAGAGGGGCCAGACCCCGTGATTGCAAAGGGGCCAGACCCCGGAGGTGAATGATAATGGATTTGTTTGATTACGTGAGGGAAAAGAATATGGACAGTGAATCACCGCTGGCATCCAGGCTCCGGCCGGTGACGCTGGACGAGGTGGTGGGCCAGCAGCATATCATCGGGAAAGACAAGCTCCTGTACAGGGCCATTAAAGCGGACAAGCTGAGTTCTCTTATCTTCTACGGCCCTCCGGGGACGGGCAAGACGACGCTTGCCAAGGTGATAGCAAATACGACGAGCGCAGAGTTCAAGCAGATCAACGCTACGGTGGCCGGCAAGAAGGATATGGAAGAAGTCGTGAAGCAGGCGAAAGAGCTGCAGGGGATGTACCAGAAGCGCACCATCCTTTTTGTCGATGAGATACACCGGTTCAACAAAGGGCAGCAGGACTACCTTCTCCCCTTCGTGGAGGATGGAACGCTCATCCTCATCGGGGCGACGACCGAGAATCCGTATTTTGAAGTAAATGGAGCGCTTATATCGCGCTCCAGCATCTTTGAACTCAAGCCGCTTGACAAGGAAGACATCAAGTTGTTGCTTAATAGAGCTGTCACCGACGTGGAAAAGGGAATGGGAAGCTATGGCGCGGTCCTCGAAGAGGAGGCCATGGAATTTCTGGCGGATATAGCGGGAGGGGATGCGAGGAATGCACTGAACGCGGTGGAACTGGGCATACTGACGACAGAGAGGAGCGCGGACGGGAAGATTCACATCACGCTGGACGTGGCGTCCGAGTGTATCCAGAAAAGGGTCGTCCGGTATGATAAGACCGGGGATAACCATTATGACACGATATCCGCTTTTATAAAGAGCATGCGCGGCTCCGACCCGGACGCCGCGGTATATTATCTGGCCAAGATGCTGTATGCAGGCGAAGACATCAAGTTTATTGCCAGAAGGATAATGATATGTGCCTCCGAAGATGTGGGAAACGCAGATCCTATGGCGCTGAACGTAGCCGTATCCGCGGCCCAGGCAGCAGAGCGCATCGGCATGCCGGAGGCGCAGATCATCCTGTCCCAGGCAGTGCTCTATGTGGCGACTGCGCCAAAGAGCAATTCGGCCGTCAACGCGATATCTGCCGCAATGGACTACGTGCGCCAGTATAAGACGACGGTGCCCCCTCATCTACAAGACTCCCATTACGGAGGGGCCAAGAAGATCGGGCACGGAATCGGATACAGATATGCCCATGATTATCCGAACCATTATGTGGAACAGCAGTATCTCCCGTCTGAAATCGCGGGGGCGAAGTTCTATGAAGCAAGCCGAAACGGATATGAGAAAAAGATCAGTGACTGGATGGAATACATCAGGGCCAGCAGATAAAAGGAAAAGGCACGGCAGCCTTACTGTCAAGTAAAGCGGCCGTGCCCTTTTGCTTATTTGATATCGCGCTTCTTAAAGCTCACCAATCCGATTATGGCAGCGGCCGCCAGAAAGCATAGGGCAACCGTAATCCCCCGGATGGCAATGGTACGGGTAAGGCCGCCGGACACGGCAGCCATATTCGTATCTATGAGATAGTCGGACAAGGCTATGGTCCTGCCGGACAGCTTCTTGATGAGGATCTCTCCAAGCATGACGAGAAGTGAGATAAATTCAAGGAAGCATATATTTGCGGCAAGGGAACCGCCGTTCTGGCGGATGAGCATGCTGAACATGACAAATACGGATACGAACGCGCTTCCAAGCAGCAGCTCGATTCCCGCAGCCTTGAAAAAGTCCGGCCAGAATCCGGCGGCAATGTCGCCAAATCCCCAGAGAGCCGTCGCGGCCGCGGTGGAGACAGCCACGTAGAGGAGGGTGAATGCGACCCCTGTAACTACGCATACGATAAGTTTGGACAGATATATCTTGCTCCGGCTGTAATTGCGGGAAGCGATGTTTTTAATCGTACCGTTGTTGAATTCGCTTCCGACGAAGAGGGAGACGAGCACTGCAAGCAGGAGCGTCGTGTTGCCGGCAAAGAAAGAGAGCATCTGGCCTGATGCGCTCAGCTCCTCATAACTGCCGGGAACCCCTTGGGTAGAGATATTGATTCCGTTTTCATCCAGCGCTTCCTGCTGCTGTTCCATCTGTGCAGCCATCTCGTCTCCTCCGATCTTGTACGTAAAGTCAAGAAGGAAGATGGAAGCG
Organism: Extibacter sp. GGCC_0201; assembly: GCF_017566055.1. Lineage (NCBI taxonomy): Bacteria > Bacillati > Bacillota > Clostridia > Lachnospirales > Lachnospiraceae > Extibacter > Extibacter sp. GGCC_0201. The sequence continues at coordinate 53,377 of NZ_JABFCH010000012.1, forward strand.
GCGGCAAGCACGACGGTTACGATAAGGCATACCCAGAAATACTTTGCCTTTCCTAATTTATAAAAATCATTTCTTAGTAAGTTGATCATCTTACATACCTCCTATCTTCGTTAAGAAATATTCTTCCAGATCCATCGCCGCATGTGTGTCAGAGGTGTGGCAGCGCTCCCACAGCTCGTCCTCGGTAAATTCTTCAATCAGCCGGCCCTGGTGTATGATTCCGTATCTCGTGGCAAATTTGGACAGCTCCCCGAGGATGTGGCTTGATATGAGGACGGTAATGTCCTTTTCTTTATTGAGCTTAAGAATCAGCTCACGTATCTCTTTGATACCTTCCGGATCGAGACCGTTCGTAGGCTCATCCAGGATGAGAAGCTCAGGCGTTCCGATCAAGGCGATGGCAATGGCGAGCCGCTGGCGCATGCCGAGCGAGAAGTTCCTGGCCTTTTTCTTTCCCGTGTCGTCCAGACCGACGAGGGACAGGATTTCATCCACCTGTGCGGAATCTTCTCCCTGCAGCCTGCACTGGGCAATCAGATTCTCCCGGGCGGTCATACCAGGATAGAACGCCGGCGATTCAATAACCGTTCCTATCTTCCTGCGTCCTTCCAGCAGGTCGGGCTTTCCAAACAAGAGCATATTTCCATCGCTTGGAGCCGCAAGCCCGGTAATCATCCGGATGAGGGTCGTCTTGCCGGCACCGTTTTTCCCGATAAAACCGTAGATATCTCCTTTATGTATCGTCATGGACAGGTCGCTGACTACAGGACGGCTGCCGTACCGTTTGGTAACATGGTTGGTTCTCAGTATAACACTCATATAAATGCCTCCTTTATGCTGCACTGCTTATTGTATTATTGATTTAGTACAATAATATAATAATACAGAGAGAAAGTCAAGATTAATTTTAAAAAGTGCCTGTCCAGATTGAGTTTTCAGGACAATAAGGGTATAATGACGCTATATGAGTTCTAAATGAAAAGCAGGAGGATTTGAAAATGAAGATTTATGATTCAGTGAAAAAAGAAGAAGTGGAGATCGAGGGAACGAAAGGCCTCATTAATATCATGAAGGACGGACGCCAGGTCGACTTATATCTGAAGGAAAAGAAGACGGATGAGGACGGCTATCTTACCTGGGATGTGGAGCACTGGTCAAGTGTCGACGGAAAGAGATTCATCCGATGCTATTCGCTGGAAGGGAGAGTGCTGAACGAGTCGACCGGACATAATATCTATGATTTGGAAAATGACTTTAAGCCGGAAGAGGCGGAGAAGATCGAGCTCAGCTAAGACAGTACATATGGGATGATGCATGGACGAATCCGGGGTGGAAAGCAGCCGCTTTCCACCCCGGATATTATATTTTCAGAATGAAGGTACAGCCGCCTCCGGACGTGTCTGTCAGGGTCAGACTTCCTCCGTGCAGATGGGCCAGTTCCTTAGCCACGCTTAGCCCAAGCCCGAAATGAGACTTGTCCTTGCGGGAGTGGTCGCTGCGGTAGAAGCGGTCGAATACCCGGATTCTGTCTGCCACAGGGATGCCTGGCCCGTGGTCGGCTACTGAGATGCACAGGTGGTGCCTGGCCTCCCAGGCAGAGAGTTCGATGGAGGGAGAAGCGCACCGGCAGTCCTCCGGGAGGGCATAGGCAATCGCATTGTCTATCAGTATCGAGAGTATCTGCTCCAGACGTTCCCTGTCTCCGAGCACAGGAGGGAGGGGGGTATCCGGCAGCGTAAGCTTCAGTATGGCATGTCTGGATGCGCAGAGCGGTTCGTAATGCTCGTAGACATCCAGGAGCAGGGTGTCCATGTCTATCAGCTCGCGTGCAATCTGCCAGCCTTTCGTATCCGCGGAGGCCAGGACGAGCATATCGTTGACGAGGCGGGCCATCCTCTGGCACTCTTTCTGAATGGCTGCCAGAAACACCTCTGTTTTCGAGGAATCAGCCAGAATCGCAGAGGACGAGGCCTGAATGACGGCCAGCGGGGAACGCAGCTCGTGGGAGGCGGCGGCGATAAATTCATTCTGCCGTTCCCGGTTCCTGGCAAGCGGCTTCAGTGAATGGCCGACAAACAGCCAGCTGACGAGAAAGATAGCCGCTATCCCAAAGAGGCCTGCGATGAGGAACAGTATGCGTCCATTTATAATCTGGGTCTTTGCCTGCCTGTTGTCATGCAGTACGACGAGGCTTTTAAAGCCTTCATTCCTGGTTGGGACGACCATCACATAGGCTAGGTACGTATCTTTGTGGGAGCCGGTAAGGGTTAGTATGCCTGTCTCTTGCAGTGAGGTGGAGACAGGAATGATATCGGCGTTCACCTGCTGGCCCCGGGCCAGTTCTTTTGCCAGTTCTATCAGACGTCCCCTGTCCGTCAAGGTGGCATAAGAGCCAGGGAATAAGAGCGGTATGGCATTCTCTTCTATATGGATGATGAGCTCGTTTTCCGTTTCCTGGACGGCCAGCCATGTCTGGGAGACAGAGCTGCCATACTGTAGCTTTTCGCTCAGCTCTGCAACATTCTTCTTAAAGTTTTCTATATTGCGCCCGGTTATGGATTTTTCTGTCGTATACAGGATGACCGAGAGGACGCAGGCGAGGACGATGCCGATGGTGACGGTGTAGGCGAGGGTGAGCTTTTTCCTTAACTTATGAATCATCTGCTTCCTCCATACGATATCCGACGCCGTGGACCGTTACGATTCTGGTCCGGCTGTCCAGCGCTTTCAGCCGCTTTCGCAGGAAGTGGATATAATTGTCCAGATTCCCGTCCTCGACTTCCGTGTCCGGCCCCCAGACATGGGTCAGTATGAGCGTTCGGGGAAGCGTCTGCCCTGCATTCTTCATAAAGTATTCGAATAAGTCCGATTCTCTCTTGGAGAGTGACAGCATCTGGCCGCGGCAGGAGATGCTGTGCTTTTCTTTGCACAGCTTAAGGTCGCCGCAGGAGAAGCTGCGGCTTGGAAGCAGTGCCGCCGGCCTTCGGGTGAGGGCGCGAACTCTTGCCATCAGCTCCAGCACGTCAAAGGGCTTTACGATATAGTCATCTGCACCGGCGTCCAGCCCATCGATCCTGTCGGAGATATCATTCATGGCGGTGGCGAGTATGATGGGCGTCTGGATTTTGCTCCGTCTGATAGACTGCAGTATGGTCATGCCGTCGACGCCCGGCAGCATACGATCCAGTATGATGGCGTCATATGCCTGCTGGGAGGCGTAAAATAAAGCGTCCGTGCCGGTCGTGCATATATCCGCCTCATAATTATCCTTAACCAAGTGGCAGCGCACAGCTTCACACAGATCCAAATCATCTTCAATCAATAATATTCTCACGATACAGAATCCTTTCTTCTTTTTAGAAGCATCAGAAATCATTGGCGATTTCCATTAGTATATCAAATATTCCTCTAAAAAATCTTTAAAATCTGGCGGAATCCTTAAAAGATTTTTAGAGAAGCTTCTGTTAGACTTATAAAGAGCTCGAAGAAAACAAAATGGAAAAACGAAATGGAGGCTTACACAGTGAAAATAAAACGGATGATAGCGATACTGTTTGCAGTATCCCTCGTGACGACAGGGGCCGCAGGATGTTCGTCAAAGAAAGACGGAGGCGGGAAGAAGGAGGCTATGGGGAAGTATGTGGAAAAGCAGGTGGAACTTCCTCTGAAGGAGGATGAGGAGGCCGCCGCGCTCACGGAAGACGGCGGGAACGGCGCTGTCCTTTACAGCCGGAACATGGAAGATGGAACATATAAGGCATACCGCTACGATGGGGGCAGATTTGAAGAGGAGGATGCTTCATGGCTGAACAGCGCCATCAAATCCGGAGGGACGCTCAGTAAAGTAGTGAAGGGAGAAGACGGGAGCCTATACGCGCTTTACGGTGATGAGAATGCTATGACCCATATAATAAGAAAAGACGGCAGCAGCAGCCAGGAAATCGAGATACCGGATCTGGCGGTCAAAGATGGCAACGGCATCTACCCGCTTATCGGCGGGATACGTGTTGATAAGGAAGGAAACATCTTTCTGACTGTTCCCGTGAATGGGGAAGCGGTGATGTATGACAAGGAAACCGGGGGCAAGATCAGAAGCTTCCAGGGGAACCAGTTCTCCGGTCTGCTGGCGATGCCGATGGATGTGAGAGATAACAGGATCCTGCTGGCAGGCCCGGACGGAAGCGGCCTCGTATGCTATGATACAGGCAGCGGAGAAGTGGCAGAAGAGATCAAATATGCTGATATGGCCGAGGACGGCATCCTCAGGCTCGGTGACAGCGATGACTGCATCTTAGCTGATTCCAAAGGGCTCCACCATCTGACGATGGGAGGAAGCATGGCAGAGGACCTGGTAGACAGCGGCACCTCCGCATTCGGCATACCGCAGACCAATATCCTGGATCTGGCTCAGATCGGCAAGGGAGACTATACCGTGCTGCTGAGCGTTCAGGAAACAAGTGGCCGCTCTAAGCATGAAATGTACCGGTACGTCTACGACAAAGAGGCGAAGGCCGAGCCAACCCATACGCTCAGAGTGTACGGACTGGAAGAAAGTGCCGCTGTCAGGCAGGCGATTGCCAAATATCAGCAGAAGCACACCGACGTGAGAATCGAATATAAGACAGGTAATGCAGAAGAAGGGACGGGCACGAAAGCGGACAGCATCCGGGCGCTGAATACGGAACTGCTCAGCGGCAGCGGCGCCGACGTCATCATGCTGGACGGCCTGCCTGCGGATTCTTATATCGAGAAAGGAATACTGGCGGACATAAGCGGAGTCCTTAACGAAGCCGGGAAAGAGTCGCACCTGAGTGATAACATAATAAAACCGTATAAGAAGGACGGGAAAATATACCAGATTCCTACGCGCTACGGGATTCCGCTTCTGATTGGCTCCAGCAGTACGACGGAAGCGTTCAAATCAGCGGATGCCCTGGTGGATTACATGAAAGACCATGCATGGGATGACGTGATGGATCAGGTGGATAAGGAATCTTTGATGAAGCTTATGCTAAATATGTACTATGAGGATATCGTTGACAAAAACAAGCAGATTGATACGAAACTGCTGGCAAAGCTCATGGAGACTGTGGGAAAAGCAGAAGACAACGGAGAAGGATCCGTAACCTCCATCTCGACATGGGGATCGGATGAAGGACAGCCGGAATCTGACTGGGATGTAGGAAAGTTCGGAAGCTCTGACAAAAAGGATACGCTGTCTTCCAAAGAGATGAAGGGAATCCAGGGAATGATGGTACCTTATCATTATCTGCGACAGGAAGGCGCTTCCCCGTCAGACGTAAATGGAATCTTCGTACCGCATGATATTGCAGGCATAAATAAAGCGTCCAAGAATACGGAGCTGGCAGAAGATTTTGTCAAGATGCTGCTATCCGAAGAAGTGCAGTCCATAGACGTGGAAAATGGCTTTCCGGTGAATGAGCAGGCAATGGAAGCTTGGATCCAGAGTGTGGAAGAGACGCCGGATGAAGAGGGAGGCGGCATATCGATAGCCGTAGGAAAGGCCAGTTCTGACGGAGGAGAAGGCGAAGCGTCAGTCGAGGAGGTCATTACGTTTCCTCATCAAAGTGAAGTGAAATCCCTTGCGGAAACAGGCAAGAAACTAACCGTTCCTGTACAGAAGGACGACATCATAAGGGAGATGATACTGGATGGGGCAAAGACATATTTTGACGGCAGCACGTCGGCAGAAGAGGCGGCAGAGGACATTGCGGAAAAAGCAGACACTTACCTGGCGGAATAAAAGCAGGCCATATCTTTTTCTTCTGCCAAGCATGACAGGAGTGGGAATCTTTGTATTCTTCCCGTTCCTGGATGTGCTCAGGCGCTCCGTTCTGGATGCTATGGGAGCAGACTTCGTAGGTATGGAAAACTACCTGACCGTAATCGGGAAAAGCTCGTTCCAGCTGGCGGTCTGGAATACGGTACGTTTCATCGCGGTCTGTATCCCACTGCTTATGGTGCTGTCCCTGGCGATAGCCGTCATGATAAATAGTATCACGAAGCTGAGGGAGCTGCTTAAGACAGTATTCCTGTTTCCGATGGCGATTCCGGTTGCTTCCATCGTGGTATTATGGAGGCTCGTATTTGACAGCAGAGGATTTCTGAATGAATTTATCGATACGTTCCATATCAGCCCGGTCGACTGGATGAACAGCCCGTCTGCATTTTATGTCCTCGTATTCAGCTATCTGTGGAAGAACACCGGCTACGATATGGTCTTGTGGCTCGCCGGCCTGTATGCGGTCCCGGAGTCCCTATATGAGGCGGCGCGGATAGACGGGGCGGGCAGAAAAGAATGCTTTATCCATATCACGCTGCCGATGCTTCGGCCTACGGCAGCCATGCTTGCTGTCCTGTCACTTGTGAACTCCTTCAAAGTATTCCGGGAGGCATATCTGATTGCCGGGGACTATCCCCATAAGAGCATCTATATGCTTCAGCATCTTTTCAACAACTGGTTCGTTAAGCTCGACATACAGAAAATGAGCGCGGCCTCTGTCATGATGGCCTTGACAGTGGCATTGATTATGATAGGGGTGCATATATCAAATGAAAAGAAAACATAATTGGACGGTGGCCGGCCTGGCCGTACTCAGCAGCGTGATATGGCTCCCGCTTTTTTATATGGCCGGCCAGTCGTTCATGGGGAGCTGGGAGCTGATTCAGAACACCGGCGCAGTGCTGTCAGGTACAAGAGGCAGGGTGCATTTTTCTCTGCTGCCCCAGTTTCCGACGCTGGCACCGTATGTAGAGCTGCTTTTGGATTCTCCTGGATTTTTCGTCATGTTCTGGAATTCGTGCAAACAGGTATTTCCCATTCTCGCGGGCCAGCTTCTGCTTGGCATGCCGGCGGCATGGGCGCTTGGGCGATACAGGTTCCGTGGCAGGAGCTTTATAATGCTCCTGTATATGATATTGATGATTATGCCCTTCCAGGTCACGATGGTGTCGGGATATCTTGTATTGGAAAGGTTCCAGCTGCTGGATACGCATCTGGCGCTTATACTGCCCGGCATATTCAACACATTTCCGGTATTCATCATGACGAAAGCATTTGCGGGCATACCGGATTCCCTGATGGAGGCCGCGAGGATTGATGGTGCCGGGGAGTTCCGTATCTTCTGTTCCATCGGGATACCGATGGCGCTGCCTGGAATCATATCAGCCATGGTTCTTGGATTCCTGGAATACTGGAATGTCATCGAGCAGCCGATGACCTTTTTGAAAACAAAGAGCTTATGGCCGCTGTCGCTTTATCTTCCGAATATCACCTCGGATAAGATAAATGTCTCTTTTGCGGCTTCTATCGTGATGATGCTGCCGGCGGTACTGCTGTTCTTATGGGGGCAGAAGTATCTGGAACAGGGAATTGCGGCATCAGGGCTGAAAGAATAAATGCAAGGAGTGGCATAGCATGGTTCAATGGATAAGACATATCAATATCAAGGATAAGATGAAGAAAAAAACGTTCTGGGGCAAGCTTCTTGCAGCATTCTTTGTACTTATGGCATTGAGCACGGTCGTATCCAGGGCGGCGGATTCTGTAATCGTCCCGAGGGTACGACTTGAGAGGGCTTCTTCCGGCAGCCTGAAGTACAACATCAAAGGGACTGGAAGTATCATTGCTTCTGAAGGTGAGCTTGTGGCGCTGCCGGAGAAGCTGAGGGTCCGGGAGATTACAAAGCCGGGCACGACTGTAGAAGAAGGAGCCGCGCTCGTGCTGATCGATACGGATGAGCTGACGAAAGTGCTGGATGAGGAGAAGGCTGCGCTAGACAAGCTCCGCCTGCAGCTACAGAAGGAACAGCTGGACGCGGTGCCCGATGCCATGACGCCGCAGGCATATTCCGCAGGAAAGAGCCTGGAGCTGGCCCGGAAACACTTTGACGAGGCGTCGGCTAAGCTTGATGAGGCGGCGAAGGCAGAGGAAACTGGGGCTTTGGAGAGGCAGAAGCAGCTGGATGAGAAGAAGAAAGCGGCCTACGATACCTTTGTGAAGGCGGGCGGAGAGAGCAGCAGCGAGGCAAAGGCCGCGTATGAGGAGGCGGTCAGAAGTGCGGAAGAAGAGGCCAGGAACCTCAAAGCTGAGAAGGATGCTCAGATGGATGCCCTGAAACAGAACCGGGACGCGATGCGGGATGCGTTGGAGCAGGCCCAGGCAGCGTATGACGTCGCTCAGGCCGAAGACAAGAACGCAGCCGCCAACCGGCAGAAGGCCAGCCAGGGCTCAGGCATCATGCAGGAAGGGATGAAGATAGATATAGAGCAGCAGCAGAAGAAGGTCGACAGGCTGCAGGAAGTCATGGACGCGGACGGGGTAGTCAAGTCGCCTGTGAAAGGCACCGTTACAGAAAACAGCCTGGCAGAAGGCATGGTGACCTCAGGACAGGAGTATATCAGAATTGGGACGGGAGGATATGAATTCCGTGCCGCAGTCGAGAAGGAAAATGCGATGAGGCTCAAGGCAGGCGATGCCATGGAAGTGGAATTCTCCGGTAGAAAGGACAAACAGATATTAAAGATTACAGATATCCGGGCGGAGCAAAGCGACGGCAGCGGCGTCCAGGACAGCGGAAGTGCGGACGGAGCCGCCGCCGGCGGGGAAGCTGCCAAAGGGCAGGCCGGCCAGGAAAGCATCCTGTATCTTACCGCAAAGCTTGACGGGGAGGATTATGCAGCCGGAACGGAAGGCAGCTATACCATCGACAAAGAGTCGGATATACGGTACGACTGGATCCTGCCTGTAGAGGCGATACGGGAAGACCAGAACGGAACATACTGTCTCATTTCCCGTAAGAAGGATACTATCCTCGGGGAGGAATACGTGGCGGAAAGGCTTACCCTGGTGAAAAAGGCAAAAGACGTAAACAAGGTGGCTGTAGAAGGCAATCTGGACAATAAAACAGATGTGATAATAGAAAGCAGCAAAGAAATTGATGAAGGAGACAGATTTCAAATTGAGGAAAAAGATTAGGCTGCGGCAGATGGCCCTGTTCCTGGCAGGCGTTATACTCCTCGTGCTTTCTGCCGTACAGTATGCTTATATAGCGAAGACGGAGCATGTGGTACGGGCCAGATTTGAAGGGGGCACCGTGCGTGCAGCCCAGGTGGATGAATACTATGAACAGCACGGCAAGGCGGTACAGGGCGGCAAAAAGCAGGACGGGGACATACCGTATGTGACACTGTGGGACATGAAGGAAGGAATAGCGGTGGATGGGGAAGGATATGTCAGGCAAGAAAGCTTTTCCTTAATAGAGGGGTATGGAAATCTGGAGCAGATATTGCCGGGACAGAGGCTGGAGGGCATGTATCCGTCAAAAAGCGACACCGAAGGATGCGCCGTCAGTGACGCAGGCGCGAAGATGCTGTTCGGCAGCAGCCATGTCGTGGGGAAAAAGCTGTATGTGGACGGCAGGGAATATATTATCAGGGGAATCATAGAAGACGACAGAAATCTGATTTGGATACAGAACCGGGAGGCCGATGGGTTCCCTTATATGGAGATGGAGTATCCAGACAGGACGTCTGCTTCCGCGGCAATGGAATGGCTGCGGCAGCAGGAATTTGGCGTCCCGGCTGTCATATTGCCGGGCGGAGACTATGCGGCCTTTAACTTCTTGTTTCTGACGCTGCCGCTCTGGCTTGCCGTGCTCTGGCTCTATACCGCCATAAGAAGACGTATCCATGATGTAGAGAAGAAGTATGTAAGAGGGACACTGGCGGCAGTGTGGGGCATAGGTCTCGCTGTTCTCATCCTGGCAGGCATACGATACAGCTTCCGCTTCGGCCTGGACTATATCCCGCCGAAGTGGTCCGATTTCAGCTTCTACAGCAGGAAAGCTTCGGAATTGGCAGACATGCACAAGAATCTGGCACTGATGAAGCCGCTGCCGGGCGACGCGCAGCTTCTGCAGCACAGCCGGTACAGCGCATGCCTGGCATGGGGAAGCCTTTTAGTCACGGCGTGGGCAATCGTAAGCGGCAGACGGGGCCGCCGCTGATTTTCTAATATTCTTAGATTCAGTATGGCATAGGAATGCTGTGCTGAATTTTTGCGTTTCAATCTAAAAAAAGTATAAACAGTGTTGACAAATAAAATCTATAGTGATACATTAATAATCGAAGGTATTAGCACTCGGTTTAAAAGAGTGCTAACAGGCTGGAAATCCGGTAAAGGAGGCGAATAGATGGTATCAGTACACGGGCTGGATGAACGTAAGATGAAGATACTACACGCGATTATCCAGAACTATTTGGAGACCGGAGAGCCGGTCGGTTCCAGAACCATTTCCAAGTATACCGACCTGAATCTCAGCTCTGCCACGATCAGGAACGAGATGTCAGATCTGGAAGAAATGGGATACATCTTGCAGCCCCATACATCGGCCGGACGGATTCCTTCAGACAGAGGATACAGGCTGTATGTCGATATGCTGATGGAGGAAAAGGAGCAGGAGCTGAATGAGATGCAGGAGCAGATGCTAGACAAGGCAGACAAGATGGATCAGCTTCTGAAGCAGGCGGCAAAGGTGCTGGCAAACAGTACGAACTATGCGACCATGGTATCCACGCCGCTCAACAGCGGCAATAAGATCAAGTTCCTTCAGCTCTCGCAAGTGGATGAGGAACAGATAATCGCAGTCATCGTTCTCGGAGGAAATGTCATCAAGAACAAGATCATCGACATGGAGGAGCCTGTCAGCAATGAAAATCTACTGAAGCTGAACATGCTGCTGAACACGACGCTGAACGGCATGTCCATAGAAGATATCAACCTGGGCCTGATAGCAAGGCTGAAAGAGCAGGCTGGCATACACAGCGAGGTCATCGGACACGTGCTGGATGCGGTAGCTGACGTGATACAGGTGGATGACGAGATGCAGATATATACAAGCGGTGCCACGAATATATTCAAGTATCCGGAGCTCAGCGACAAGCAGAGCGCCCAGGAGATCATCAGTGCTTTTGAGGAAAAGCAGCAGCTGACAGAGCTGGTAACCCAGACGCTGTCCAAGGAGGACAACACGGGCATCCAGGTGTATATAGGAGATGAGACGCCGGTACAGACGATGAAGGACTGCAGCGTAGTGACCGCGACCTATGAATTAGGTGAAGGGATGAAGGGAACGATAGGTATTATCGGACCGAAGCGGATGGATTATGAACATGTGCTCAAATCTATGAAGAAGCTGCAGAATGAGCTGGACCAGATGTTTCATAATAATGACTAGGAAAGGTGGAAGAACCCTTGGAAAATAATCAGGAAAACAAAAGTAAAGAAGAGATGGTAAAAGAGGCGGTAGAAGAAGCCAGGAAAGCGGCGTCCGAAGCGGCGGAGGAACAGGCCGGGAATCCGAAACAGACCGGGGCATCAGAAGACGGCTGCGGCGGGCCGGATGCAGCAGATACGGATTCTGCGGATACGGACGGTACAGACGGCAGTGCAGACAGCTCCACGGAGGAGGAGTCCGCCGAGGACGATAGGGCAGGCAAGAAGGTTAAGAAATTCGGCAAGAAGCCGAAGAAAGATAAAAAAGATGAAAAGATTGAGGAGCTGACGGACAGACTTACCCGTCAGATGGCAGAGTTTGATAACTTCCGCAAGCGTACGGATAAGGAGAAGTCCCAGATGTACGAGATAGGAGCGAAAGATATCATAGAAAAGATTCTTCCGGTTGTTGACAACTTCGAGCGCGGGCTTGATGCGGCATCAGAGGAAGAGAAGGAAAATCCGTTCGTACAGGGGATGGATAAGATTTACAAACAGCTTATGACAACTCTGGAAGAGATAGGGGTGAAGCCGATCGAGGCCGTAGGCCAGGAGTTCAACCCGGATTTCCACAATGCAGTGATGCATGTGGATGACGAATCGCTCGGCGAGAATACGGTCACCGAGGAGTTCCAGAAAGGTTATATGTACCGTGACTCGGTAGTGAGGCACAGCATGGTTAAAGTAGCTAACTAACATTTTAATTGAAAATAAAAATCAGGAGGAAGAAAATCATGGGCAAGATAATTGGTATTGACTTAGGAACGACAAACAGCTGTGTAGCTGTTATGGAAGGCGGTCAGCCGACCGTTATCGCAAATACAGAAGGAGCAAGAACGACTCCGTCTGTGGTGGCATTTACAAAGACAGGAGAACGTCTCGTAGGTGAGCCTGCAAAGCGTCAGGCGGTAACAAATGCCGAGAAGACGATTTCATCCATCAAAAGAGAGATGGGATCCGACTACAAAGTGACAATCGATGACAAGAAATTCTCACCACAGGAGATTTCCGCGATGATTCTTCAGAAGCTGAAAGCAGATGCGGAAGGTTATCTCGGAGAGAAAGTGACAGAAGCAGTTATCACGGTACCGGCTTACTTCAATGATGCTCAGCGCCAGGCTACAAAAGATGCAGGAAAGATTGCAGGACTTGACGTAAAGCGTATCATCAACGAGCCTACGGCAGCAGCGCTTGCCTACGGCCTTGACAATGAAAAAGAGCAGAAAATCATGGTATATGACCTTGGAGGCGGTACGTTCGACGTATCTATCATCGAGATTGGCGACGGCGTCATCGAAGTGTTATCTACGGCAGGTAATAACAGACTTGGCGGCGATGACTTTGACCAGAAGATTACAGATTATATGCTGGCAGAATTCAAGAAAAACGAAGGCGTCGACCTGTCTACAGACAAGATGGCGCTCCAGAGATTGAAAGAGGCGGCAGAGAAGGCAAAGAAAGAGCTGTCTTCCGCTACGACGACGAACATCAACCTTCCGTTCATCACAGCTACATCTGAAGGACCGAAGCATTTTGACATGAACCTGACAAGAGCTAAGTTCGATGAACTGACACATGACCTTGTCGAGAAGACGGCTGAGCCGGTAAAAAGAGCACTGTCCGATGCAGGACTGAACTCTTCTGAACTTGGCCAGGTGCTGCTTGTAGGTGGTTCTACCCGTATCCCGGCTGTCCAGGAAGAAGTGAAGCGGCTGACAGGCAAGGAGCCAAGCAAATCACTGAACCCGGATGAATGTGTGGCACTCGGTGCTTCCGTACAGGGCGGCAAGCTGGCAGGCGACGCAGGTGCAGGCGACGTACTTCTTCTCGATGTTACACCGCTGTCACTGTCAATCGAGACGATGGGCGGAGTGGCAACGAGGTTGATTGAGAGAAATACGACAATCCCGACTAAGAAGAGCCAGATCTTCTCAACGGCGGCAGACAACCAGACGGCTGTTGATATCAACGTCGTGCAGGGTGAGAGACAGTTTGCCAAAGACAACAAGTCTCTCGGCCAGTTCAGACTGGATGGTATCCCGCCGGCTCCACGTGGAATTCCACAGATCGAGGTTACATTTGACATCGATGCGAACGGTATCGTGAATGTATCGGCAAAGGACCTCGGCACAGGAAAAGAGCAGCATATCACTATTACGGCCGGTTCCAACATGTCCGACAGTGATATCGACAAGGCGGTAAAAGAAGCAGCTGAATTTGAAGCACAGGACAAGAAACGTAAAGAAGGCATCGATGCCAAGAATGACGCAGACGCGCTCGTATTCCAGACTGAAAAGGCAATGGGAGAAGTAGGAGACAAGATTGACGCTGCGGACAAAGAAGCAGTAGAGGCAGACTGCAAGGCATTGAAAGAAGTCCTTGAAAAAGCAAATACAGAGACCCTTACAGACGCACAGATTGCAGAAATCAAAGCGGGTAAGGAGAAGCTGATGGAAAGTGCCCAGAAATTGTTCACAAAAGTCTACGAACAGGCCGGCGCACAGGCAGGGGCAGGACCGCAGGGTCCGGGTCCTGACATGGGAGCAGGAGCAGGTCCGGCACCGGACGGCTTCGCAGGAGATGATGTAGTAGACGGAGATTACAAAGAAGTCTAGGAGCACTTTGGCAATACGGTTATAGCCCAGTGCAAGAAGGCTGTTCCGGGGAACCTGGCGGTTGAAGCCTGGTCTCCCGGAACTTGTCTTTGTCGACTTCCAGGAAAGAAAGGGATGAACGATGGCGGAATCAAAGAGAGATTACTATGAAGTGCTCGGTGTCAGCAAGGATGCTGACGATGCGACTTTAAAGAAGGCATACAGGCAGGTTGCCAAGAAATATCACCCTGATATGAACCCCGGAGACGCGGAGGCGGAGAAGAAGTTCAAGGAAGCTTCCGAAGCCTACGCTGTCTTAAGCGACCCGGAGAAGCGCCGCCAGTACGACCAGTTCGGACATGCGGCCTTTGAAGGCGGAGCAGGCGGGGCCGGAGGGTTCGGCGGCTTTGACTTTGGCGGAGCGGATTTCAGCGATATCTTCGGCGACATCTTCGGCGACCTGTTCGGCGGCAGCGGCCGGCGCGGCCGGGGCGGCCAGGGACCGATGAAAGGCATGAATATCCGCAAGAGCGTCAGGATTACGTTTGAAGAGGCCGTGTTCGGCTGTGAGAAAGAGATAGAAGTGGTGCTCAAAGACCCGTGCCCGAAATGCAGCGGCACAGGCGCCAAGCAGGGGACTTCACCGGAAACGTGCTCCAAGTGCGGCGGAAAAGGCCAGGTGGTCTATACGCAGCAGTCGTTCTTCGGGACAGTGCAGAACGTACAGACTTGCCCGGACTGCCACGGAACCGGCAAGATCATAAGGGAGAAATGTCCGGACTGCTCAGGTACAGGGTTCGTAGCTTCCAAGAAGAAGATAGCAGTGTCGATTCCGGCGGGCATCGACAACGGCCAGAGCGTGCGGATTCGCGAAAAGGGCGAGCCGGGGACGAACGGCGGGCCGAGGGGAGACCTGCTCGTGGAAGTGGTCGTCTCCAGACATCCGATATTCCAGCGTCAGGATATGCATATATTCTCAACCGTTCCGATTTCATTTGCTCAGGCAGCACTCGGCGCAGATGTGAAGATCAAGACGGTGGACGGTGATGTGCTCTACACGGTCAAGCCAGGGACGAAGACAGATACGAAAGTGCGCCTGAAAGGAAAGGGCGTGCCTTCTATCCGCAACGCCCAGGTGCGGGGCGACCACTATGTCACTCTGATTATCCAGACGCCGGAACACTTGAGTTCCGAGGCGAAAGAGGCATTGCGCAAGTTTGACGCCCTCGCCGGTAATACGCTGAATCAGGGCAATGACGAAGGCACGAAAGGACCAAAAGGAAAAAAGAAAGGCTTTATGGGCAAGATGAAGGAAGCCTTTGACGATTAGAAGGCTGAACCCCGGAAAACGTTAGGGAAAGATTCTCACTTCTATAAATAAAAAAGAAACGGCGGCTTCGATTTCTCAAAAGCCGCCGCATAAGAATAGGTGCGTGAATACCGATGAACTGGAAATGCATGTTTAGTCAGCCAGTTCTTCAATCTTTGTTATCTCGCTGATATTGAGTTCTCTTCCAAATTGTAAACGAAGAACAAGCTCTTCAAAAGTGTCAATCACTACATTTCGGTAATTATCATCTCTAAAGTCAAATAAGCCCTTTATGAAGCCTTCTTTTTTTACCAGCTCGAGTACCACTGGCTTACCACAAAAATAATCTCTATTAATTTCTATTACAGAAACTGGCTCATCTGCTATTTTTTTCGTCGGTAAAAACGAAGCAATGTACCTTTTTCCTATAATTCCATATACCAGTTTTGTTTTTACCATTTTTCTATAAAACAGAAAATCCTTATCCTCATTCATAATAGATATATCATATACCCCATCATTCCAACCGGTAAGTTCAATGTCGTAATGTTGATTTCCAAAATCATAGCTGGAATAAGCTATCGGGGCAAATTCATTTTCGTTCATCTGCTTTTTCATATTTCCAGTCAATTCATCTAAGCTAACATCAAAGGTCTTTGCAAGTTGTATCAAGTTATCTAATTCTGGAATACCGCCATCTGTTTCCCATTTTGCAATAGCCGAACGTGAAACATTCAATTCTTCTGCAAGTTTTTCTTGAGAGATAGCTTTTTGAAGCCTGAATTGTCTTATTCTTTTCCCTAATGTCATATCAATTACCTCCTTGTCTTCTTTAGATTATAACTATGAGTTGATTTATTCAATATACGCGCCATAACATGGCTGTTACTTATCATGACAACGTCCTATTTCTCCATTTATCTATGGGCTTTTTGCGTCTTTTGGCATCAGCCACATACGGCCTGATTTTGCCACGCTGGGCATGCGGTTTTCCTCACAAGCTTTTGCACCTGTCTTTCTGAAATGCCCCATTTCTTTGCCTTTTCCGGGGCAGAAAAATACTCTAACATTTTCATTCAACTTTCCCCAGAACTTTATTAGCCATAATTATATACGGTCAGCCAAATAAATACAAGAAATCAAATAAATACTTGGCATATCCCTAACTTCCCAGTAGGATGACTTTATCTGCAACATATCTCTGCAAAAGCTAATACAGTTAAAAATGTAAAATACATAACTGTCCCTCCATGTCCCGGCAATAGGCGGTAATATTCTAGTATCAAGAATAAGGAGGACAACTGAATGAATGAAACAACAAGCTTCATACCGGAGATTTACATCGGTGAGAACGGAAACTGGTACATCAATGACTACGACACAGGCGTCAGGGCAAGAGGAGAGGATGGCATCACGCCTCACATCGGGGCCAACGGCAACTGGTTCATAGGAGAGACGGACACTCAGGTAGCGGCAGCCGGTCCAAAAGGTGATAAGGGTGACAGCGGCGATACCGGACCGTCGGGTTCCCAGGGCCTGACCGGAGCCACGGGTCCCCAGGGATTGACAGGCCCTCAGGGGTTGACGGGGCCACAAGGGCCTACAGGAGCTACCGGTCCACAGGGAGCCACAGGACCAAAAGGTGACACTGGTGCTGCTGGCCCGCAGGGACCGACTGGCGCCACAGGACCGAAAGGTGACCCGGGCGCCGCAGGACCACAGGGTCCAAAAGGCGACAAAGGTGATACCGGTGCGACAGGACCACAGGGTCCTAAAGGCGACAAAGGTGATACCGGTGCGACAGGACCACAAGGATTACAGGGAATCCAGGGACCCAAGGGGGATAAAGGAGATGAGGGACCGGCAGGTCCGGTGAATATCGCGAACAATCTTGAGACTTTGGAAGAGGGATTCGCGCTGGATGCAAGGCAAGGGAAGGTGCTTAAGGACAATATTATCAGCCATACTTTTACAAATGTGTTTACAGGCACCAGTCAAGTTATAGGAAAGGTGAATGCGTACACGGTGCCTTCCGGCTATAAGTTTTTAGCTTTATCTACAAATCAGACGAACCATACTGTCATTGCTTATGCCAGGTTTTCAGGCACATCGATAACAACGGATGTCTTTAACATTGCAGGTAATGATGTAAATGTTACTGTTGAAACAACGATTATCTGTCAGAGACAATAATTAAATATAGGATTCCTGGAACCGTATATCCTTTTTTGTAGAACGCCAGGTAATAGAAGCCTGCTTTCCTCTCTTTCGGAAGAAAGCAGGCTTCCTATGCATGCCATCCGGGTGATTCTACAGTGCCACGAAGACCGCGCTGGAGCGTGCTCCGGCGAGAAATGCATCGCTTTCAAGGGCGACAGGAGGGCTGCATGTGGTGCAGTCCACATCTCCTGTGTTGGCGGCCACATGCCAGCGGAGATGGTCGGGCAGAGCGGGAAGGGTAATGGTTACAGATTCCCAGAACGCATTGACGGCAATATAGATGATGTCATCTGCCCTATTGATGTCGTCATAGCCGGCGTACATGATACCGATGACTTTCGTGTCTTTGCTGTAAGAGGAATCCCACGGTGTCTCGCTGTGGAGGCTTACTTCCGGCAGCCCATAACGGTTCGGGCGGCATGTGCCCCTGATGGAGGCATGCCGGCGGCGGAAATGAATCATAAACCGGAAGAAGAGGTAGACATCCTGATTTTTCTCCAGCATTTCCCAGTCGAGCCATGAAATCTCGTTGTCCTGGCAGTACGGGTTGTTGTTGCCATACTGGGTGTTGCAGAATTCATCTCCGGCAAGGAACATCGGTATGCCACGGCTGCACATGAGCACGAGACATGCATTCTGAATCATACGTTTTCGAAGAGAAGCTACCGCAGGATCCGCAGTCTCTCCTTCCACACCGCAGTTCCAGCTGCGGTTGTCATTGCTTCCGTCCGTATTGTTCCAGCCGTTTGCCTCGTTGTGCTTTGTATTGTAAGCATATAAGTCATAGAGCGTGAAGCCGTCATGACAGGTGATGAAGTTGACGGATGCGTTCTTTCCGCGCGTATTCGGGTCATACAGGTCCGGCGATCCGATGATGCGCTGTGCCGCGGCTCCTGCACACCAGAGGCCGCCTTTTAGAAACTCCCGGATATCGTCCCGGTAGCGGCCATTCCATTCAGACCACCGCCTCAGGTCAGAGAAATCACCGACCTGGTATAGTCCGCCCGCGTCCCACGCTTCGGCGATAAGTTTTGTATTGCCGAGAATCGGGTCGAAGGCAAGCGCTTTTATAAGGGGAGGATGTTCCATCGGAGAACCGTCCTCGTTCCGTCCGAGGATGGAGGCGAGGTCAAAGCGGAATCCGTCGATGCGGTAGGTTTCCACCCAATAGCGGAGGCAGTCGACAATCATCCGCTGGACGATGGGATGGTTGCAGTTCATCGTATTGCCGCATCCGCTGAAGTTGTAATAATAACCTTCCGGTGTGAGCATGTAATAGATATTGTTGTCAAATCCCTTGAAGGAGAAGACAGGACCCTTTTCGTCTCCCTCCGCAGTATGGTTGAAGACGACGTCCAGGATGACTTCCATCCCATTGTCGTGCAGTGCCTTGACGAGCTGTTTCAGTTCCAGCCCTTCCCGGTTATACTCTACGGCGGCGGAGTAGCTTGTGTTCGGCGCAAAGAAGCTGACCGTACTGTAGCCCCAGTAATTGAGAAGCTCTCGTCCGTCTACCGTGCGCCGGTCCATCAGTTCATCAAATTCAAAGATAGGCATCAGCTCTATGGCATTCACGCCCAGATTCTTCAGATAAGGAATCTTTTCCAGGATACCCTTGAAAGTGCCCGGAGCGGTTACGTCCCTTGCCATCTTCGTAAAGCCGCGGACGTGCATTTCATAGATGATGAGTTCGTCGAACGGTATCCTTGACGGTGATTCGGCGCCCCAATAGAAATTATTCCTTACGACCCTGGCCCGGTAACCTTTCGATTTGTCTTTCCTGCCCCATGTGCTCTGCCCGGTGATAGCTTTGGCGTATGGGTCGATAAGGATATTGTCCTTGCAAAAGAGCAGGCCTTTTTCCGGATCATACGGACCGTCGAGACGGAACGCGTATTCAAATTCCTCCACATCAAGGCCAAAGATGAAGATGGAGAATACATGGCCGATGCGGTAACAGTCCGGTACAGGAATGACTGCATAAGGTTCCGTCTCCATACGGTGATATAACAGTATCTCGCAGGAGATGGCCCCCTGGGAGTGCACGGTGAAGCTGACCCCGTTCGGCAGAGCCCAGGCTCCGTTGTAGTCATAGAAGCCGGGGCGTACCTTGAATCCATTGATTGTATCAAGTGGCTGCAGATGGTGGCAGAGCGGCGCGAGAGGTGAATCTATTCCGAGCGTATCATTGTCTAAACCTGTCATGTAGGTACCTCCTTGAAGTATATGATGCCTGGTTACAGATGCTGGTAGTAGAAGACAGCCAGCTGTGTCCGGTCCCTAAGGTCCAGCTTTTCCAGGATGTTGCTCAGGTAATTACGTACCGTCCCCTCGCTCAGATACATCTTCTCGGCGATTTCCCTGTTGCTGTAGCCGTCTGCGACGAGAGTGATGAGCGTGTATTCCTTTTCTCCGATATCATAAGATGCATAGTCGAACCCGTTTTTGGGCTGCAGCAGATTTGGAATCTTGGATATGATTTCTGTCCCGAATACGGTCTGACCCGTATATACGGCTTTTACGGCAGGGATGATGCTGTTGTAGTCCTGCTTGAGCAGATAACCCTTCACTCCATATTTTAGTGCTTTTACGATATATTCATCGTCCGAGAATGTGGTCAGAAGAAGGATCCGGGCCTCCGGATATGCAGCCAGAATGCGGCGGGACGCTTCGAGGCCGTTCAGCTTTTTCATCCGGATATCCATCAGCAGTACGTCAGGCTTTAATTCACCGTACAGCCGTACCGCGTCCTCTCCGTCCTCACCTGAGCCCGTCACATGAAGGGTATGGTCAGATTCCAGTATTGTCTTCAGAGCATTGGAGACGAGCATGTCATCGTCTACAACAAGTATATTCATAGCTGTTTATTCCTCCTTCTTAGGTATCGTAATAAAGATGCGGTAGCCACTCTTAGTCTGTATCTGCATGGTGCCATGCAAAGCCTCTACACGGTCTTTCATGTTGGTAAGCCCGAGACCGCTTCCGCCGGTTTTGGCCGTGCCGTTATCCTCGATGATAAGCTGGTACAGTCCAGGATGTTCCCGTACGATAAGGTGTACCTCACTGGCATTGCTGTGGCGGATGACATTGTTCAGCGCTTCCTTGACGATGGTGATGAAGCTGTATTTGATGTCCCTTGGCACGTCATACCCCATATCGTAGTCCATATGAATCTGACAGAAAGTAAATGTATCGGTGAGGCTTGTAAGCGCTTCTTTTAAATTTATGGATTCATCATGCAGATCATGTACGCTTTCGCGGACATTGGTCATAGCGGTATTCAGCGTCTCTTCCAGCTGCAGCAGCGAGGATTCCAGGGCAGGATTCTTGTTCACCATACGGATGGCACCTGTCATCAGGATAGAGCGGGTGAGCATATGCCCTACATTGTCATGTATCTCCCTGGCGATGCGGTTGCGCTCTTTCAAGGTGGCAGTGTATACTTCATAATCCTGCTTTTCAAGCAGCGCGTGATTCTTCTCTTTCAACAGCAGATTCAGCTCCGTGCTGTCGTCCCTTGTCTTCTTAAACCGCAGTTCAAGCTGCTCATGCCGGTCCGTCTGGAAACAGAGGAGCAGCGCGATGCCGCTGCCGAGCACGAGGAGCAGGAAGAGGGGGAGGGATTCCGGCAGGATGCGGCAGATAGCCACGATGCAGAGAGCCGCCACGCCGATGTAATTCTTATACCAGAGACAAGTGTAAAGGACTGCAGGAAGGAAAGAAAGCAAGACAGGGAAAAAGACGGCCAGTACGATCAAAACGGCAGATGATAACAGATGGAAGCTCCGGGAGCCAATAAAATAATTAGCCGAGATGTATATCACGGCTATGAGGAAAGATATGACGAAAGGGGTATCCATCTGTGTCAGTAATATCGTCGTAAAGCTGAATATGAGAAGGATAAGCTGATCAAGTATACGTTTCATATAGTTCTCCTTATATTGTGACAAATGTCATTTCAAGTGCTGACACGTGACACTTACATTATAAAGCGGCGGGAGCTATACTACAAGTAGAAATGGAGAAGGAGGTTATGAAAATATGATTACGATACAAAATCTGGTAAAACGGTACGGCAGCCTTCTGGCGCTGGACCATCTGAACCTTGAGATACATGAAGGGGAGATATTCGGCCTGCTCGGACCGAACGGATCCGGAAAGACGACAGCTATCAATTGCCTGCTGGCGCTTCTGAAATACGATAAGGGGACGATAACTGTCATGGGAAAAGAAATGAGGCCCGACAGATATGACATCAAGAAAGAGATTGGAGTGGTCATGCAGAACGTGGCTGTATTTGAGCAGATGAGCGTCCGTGAGAATATTGATTATTTCTGCGGCCTGTATATACGGGATAAAGGCAGGCGCAGAGAGCTGGTTGATGAAGCGATACGGTTTGTCGGGCTGGAGGACTACATGAAGATGCGTCCGAAAAAGCTGTCGGGCGGACTTCTGAGGCGGCTGAATATCGCCTGCGGCATCGTCCATAAGCCAAAGCTCATCATTATGGATGAACCTACGGTCGCGGTGGATCCGCAGAGCCGGAATAAGATTCTGGAAGGTATCATGGAGCTGAACCGGCAGGGGTCTACGATTATCTATACGTCACATTATATGGAAGAGGTAGAGCAGATATGTTCCAGGATAGCTATCATCGACCATGGAAGGGTATTGGCCACCGGAACGAAGGAAGAGCTCAAGAGCATGATTAAGACAGGCGAGACGATTACGATACAGGCTGTTGCCCTCGATGAAAAGCATTTGTCGCAGATAAGGGAGCTTCCTCATGTGTTTGACATTTCCTATGAGGAGCAGACACTGAAGATCAGACTGAGCGGAGCCAAGCATAATCTCGTGAGAGTGCTGCATTACATGGAAGAACAGGATATTTCATTTGGCAGGGTATTTTCAGAGCTGCCTACGCTTAATGACGTATTTCTGGAGATTACCGGAACTGAGCTGAGGGATTAGGAGGAGATATTATGAGGCATCTGATTAAATATAGATTTATACAGACTGTCCGGGAATGGAGCGTGATGTTCTGGGCACTTGCCTTTCCTATCATTCTCGGCACATTCTTTTTCGTCTCTTTTGGAAGCGGCGTTACGGGAGAGGAGATGGACGCCATCCGTGTGGCAGTCATCGAGCAGGAGGCGGATCAGCAGGAGGGCGGTGCATTTGACGAGTTTCTGGAACAGATGGACGGTGATACGCTGAAGATTGAGAAGATGGATGAGGAACAAGCGCTGAAAGACCTGAAAGGGGACGAAATTACAGGTATCTATTACACTGGTGGGAAACCATCCCTTACGGTAGCAAAATCAGACTTGAACACAAGTATACTGAAATCGCTGCTGGACAGCTATAATAAGAATGCGCATATGATCATGAAGATCGCCCAGGACCATCCGGAGCGTCTTATGCAGGCTGTGGAGGCGCTTGACGGATGGCAGACGATGACAGAAGAGGTAAGTGTCGGAGGAAGGACGATGGACCCGAACGTGTCGTATTTCTTTGCCCTTATCGCCTATGCATGCCTGTCAGGAGCATTCCTCGGCGTGAAGGCAAGCCTTGACGGGCAGGCCAACCTGTCCGCTCTGGGAGCGAGAAGAAGCGTGACGCCGACCCATAAGCTGCGGCTTGTGCTTACGGATATGTCGGTTCTGTTCTTTGTACAGTTCGTCAACATCATCATCCTGACAGTCGTCGTAAGGTTCGTGTTCGGCATCGACCTTGGCGGCAATATAGGGCAGATCCTGCTCGTAGACCTGCTTGGCAGCATGATAGGAGTGTCCATGGGTATCATGATTGGATGTGTAGGCAAGTTGAGCGAGAGCATCAAGATGGGCCTGACCGTCATGTTGACACTGTTACCGGGGTTCCTTGCAGGGCTTATGTTCGGCAATATGAAAAATATCATTGAACAGAATTGCCCGATTATCAACCGAATCAACCCGGCAGCTGTCTTAAGCGATACATTTTACTGTATGGGAGTGTTTGATGATGCGGAGAGATTTACAAGGAATCTGATGATACTCGGTCTTATGAGCGTATTATTCATAGGGATTGCATTCATCGCGGTGAGGAGGGAACGTTATGACAGTATTTAGAGGATTTATGATAATGGTAAAGCGTAACCTCGGAATGATGTTCATGTATATAGCTATCTTCATAACCATAGCGGTTATGGTCCAGACGATGACAGACGGAAAAGGGATGGAACACTTTGAAGAAGAGCGGCTGAAGGTTGCCGTCATCGACAGGGACCATGGAAAGCTGGCAGAAGGGCTTACAGATTATATCGGAAAGAAGCATGATCTGGTTAAGGTGGAGGATGACAAGAACGTGATACAGGAGAAGCTGTTTTACCGGGATATCTACTATGTAGTGACGATACCGGAAGATTTTGAACAGGTATGCCTGGAAGATGGCGAGAAGCTGCAGACGACAAAGCTTCCGGATACGATGAGCGCGTTTTATGTGGATCAGCAGATATCCACATACCTCAACACTGTAAAAGTGCTTAAAAGCGCCGGATATCCGCTGGAGGAGGCGATCAGCGACGCGGCCGAGGCCGGAGAGGCAGAGTCGGATGTCACGCTGATTGACAAGAATGGAAATGGCGGTGTTACACTGCCGCATGCATTCCTGTTCCAGTATATGCCGTATATCATACTGGCGGTGTTGTGCTATACGATTGGTTATATAATGATAGCGTTCCGAAAGAAGGATGTGAGACGGCGGATGCTCTGCTCGTCCGTGTCAAGCCGGAGCCAGAATGCACAGATGGTAATCGGATTTGTTATCATGGGCGTGGGATTCTGGGCGATATGCATGCTGTTGCCGCTCCTCATGTACCCGTCCCAGTTCCTGAACGACCCGAATAAAATCTATTACATGCTCAATTCGTTCCTCGTCGTGCTGGTAGGGATGGCCATAGCGTTCACAATCGGCGTGGTGGTCCAGAAGATAGAAGTCCTAAATGGCATCGTAAATGTGATATCGCTTGGAATGTGCTTTACATGCGGCGTGTTCGTAGGTATGGACACACTCGGGAAGGGCGTAAAGATGTTCGCACAGTTCCTGCCGCTATACTGGTACGAAAAGGTCGTCGGCGTACTGTCTGCCAATACAGAGTTTACGAAGGCACAGGCCGAGACAATCTACAAAGGATTCGGAATCCAGCTGCTGTTCGCGGCAGCCATCCTCTGCGTGGGACTCGTCATAAGCAAAAGCAAAGAACAAGAGTAGAGGGGACAGGGCAAATTTAAATGGGGACGGAGGAAAACTAGTTTTCCTCCGTCCCCATTTAAATTTGCCCTGTCCCCTATGGAAGAAATCATCTCGTTATGATACAATCGTCTTTAGGTGACGATGATTGAAGGAGGTAGGAAAGATGCATAGTTTTGTTCAATATACGCCGACGGAGATTGTATTCGGTAAAGATGCGGAGCGGGAGACCGGAAGGCTGGCGAAGAAATGGGGCGCGTCGCGCGTGCTCATCGTATACGGCGGAGGAAGTGCCGTACGCAGCGGGCTTCTGGATACGATAAAGAGGGAGCTTGACGAGGAAGGCATCGGGTACGATGAACTGGCCGGTGTACAGCCCAACCCGCGTGTCAGCCTGGCACGGGAGGGGGTCGGGAAGGCAATTGCCCTGAAAGCCGATCTGATTCTGGCAGTGGGAGGCGGAAGCGTGATCGATACGGCCAAGGCAATTGCCATCGGCGCGGCCAATCCGGAGACGGACATCTGGGAATTCTGGGAAGGCAGGAAGAAGGTGGAGAGATCCATGCCGGTCGGCGCAGTGCTGACGATATCTGCCGCCGGCAGCGAGATGAGTGACTCTTCCGTGCTGACGAACGAAGAGACAGGCAGAAAATGTGGCGTTAGCTCTAATCTTAACCGGCCGAAATTTGCCGTCATGAACCCGGAGCTTACCTATACGCTGCCGAAGTACCAGCTTGCGTGTGGTATCGTGGATATCTATATGCACACGCTGGAGCGGTATTTCACGCGGGTGGGCGGAAATCAGATGACGGATGAGATTGCGGAAGGGCTTTTGAGGACCGTTATCGAGTTCGGACAGAAAGCCTATGCCGACCAGACTGATTACGAGGCCATGAGCGAAATCATGTGGTGCGGCAGCCTGTCTCACAATGGTATCACGGGCCTTGGCAGACCAAGGGATTTCGCGAATCATAAGCTCGGGCATGAGCTGAGTGCTATGTTTGACGAGACCCACGGTGCCACGCTGTCCGCTGTCTGGGGAAGCTGGGCCCGGTATGTGTACCGGCTGGATGTGCCTAGATTTGCCCACTACGGAAAAGCGGTGTGGGGAATGGAATATGAAGAGGAGGAGGAAGCTGCGCTTGCGGCGATTGAGAAGACGGAAGAGTTCTTTCGGTCCCTCCAGGTCGCAACATGTATCGGAGAGCTGAAAACCGGGGTCCTGCCGGATGAGACGCTTAAAAAGCTGGCACAGAACGCGACAAAAGGGGATACCATAAGGCTCGGAAGCTTTAAAGAGCTGGATGCGCACGATGCGTATGAAATATATAAAGCGGCAAACCACGGATAACTTGAATATCAACTGGAAGAGTTTCTACAGAAATGTCTTCGCGCTTGTAATTCCGATGGCAGTACAGAATCTGATAAATGTAGGGGTTACCGCTGCGGACGTCATCATGCTTGGGAAGGTCGGCGAGAAGGTGCTCTCAGGCGCTTCCCTTGCGGGGCAGATTCAATTCATCATGACGCTTTTGTTCATGGGAATCACGTCAGGCGCTACGGTGCTGACCGCCCAATACTGGGGAAAAAAGGATACGAGGACGATTGAGAAGGTCCTTGGCATGGGACTTTCTGCCGGCATCGTGACTGCGGTCATGTTTGCCGCCGCCGCACTTATCATTCCGGATGCGCTGATGCACATCTACAGTTCAGATCCGGAGGTGATAGCAGAAGGGGTAAAATATCTGAGAATCGTCGGAAGCTCTTATCTGTTCATGGCAGTGACACAGGTATACCTTAACATCATGCGGAGCATAGAGCGGGTACTCATAGCCACGTTCGTATACTCTATATCATTGCTGGTCAATATCGCTGTGAATGCATTGCTCATATTCGGGCTGATGGGCTTTCCTGTCATGGGGATACGCGGCGCCGCTGTCGGCACCTTGATTGCGCGTATAACAGAGATGGTTATCGTCCTCTTATATGCATTTATGAAAAATAAAATTGTCCGGATCCGGTTCCGGGATCTGGTAAGGATAGATAAAGTCCTGTTCAAGGACTATATGACCTATGCGATGCCGGTCGTGCTCAACGAAGTGATGTGGGGGCTTGGCAGCTCCGCCAACACAGCCATCATCGGACATCTCGGAAGTGCAGCCGTGGCGGCCAATTCTGTCGCCCAGGTGGCACGGCAGCTGGCTACGGTGGTCGTATTCGGCATTGCCCACGCCGCGGCAATCTATCTTGGCAAGACGATTGGCGAACGTAGGCTTGACTATGCCAAGGCATACGCGAAGCGCTTTATCTGGCTGAGCGTGATTATAGGTGCCCTGGGCGGTGCCATCATCCTCATCGCGGCACCGATAGCCAATGCGAGCCTTGCGCTGACGGGACAGGCAAAGGGGTATCTGACCTTCATGTTCTTCGTCATGTCATATTTTACAGTGGCCCAGTCGCTGAACGGTACGATGGTCATCGGAATCTTCCGTTCCGGAGGAGACACGAAATTCGGGCTTATCATGGATGTGTCCACGATGTGGGGATGCTCTATCATCATAGGGGCCGTGGCGGCGTTCGTGTTTCATGCCAGCGTGCCGGTCGTGTACGTCATACTGATGAGCGATGAGCTGATTAAGGTTCCGATGACCATAAAACGGTATGCGGGATATAAGTGGCTGAAGGATGTCACGAGAGAAAAAGAAGAATTGGGAGGAGCTTAACAGATGATTATCTTAAGCAAAGAAGACATAGAAAAGCTGGTGGATCCAGATAAGATGATGGACCAGATTGAGGAGGCATACAAAATCTTTGGTTCCGGAGAATATTATATGCCTCCCAGACCGTCTGTAGAGCATGACAATAAGACGCTCATGTACATGCCCTGTTATACGAAAGAGATAATCGGGACGAAGATGCTGACAATCTTTCCTGACAACGCGAAGCTCGGCCTTCCTTCCATCGACGGCATCATACTGCTGAACAATGCGGTTACCGGCGCGCCGGAAGCGGTACTGGACGGCCAGTCGGTTACGGCGTGGAGGACCGGGGCAGTGGGCGGCGTGGGGATACGCCATCTGTCCAGGAAAGACTGCCATACCGTGGGCATCGTCGGCGCAGGAGTCCAGGGTTTCCATCAGGCAATCTATGCGTGCGCGGCGAGAGACATACGTACGATATATATATTCAACCACAGCAGCCGAGACCTGGACGGTTATGTGAACAGATTGGAAAAAGCTATTGATAACCCGGGCACAAAGGTAGTACAATGTAAGACAGTAGAAGAACTGGCGGCCAAGAGCGATATCATCTGCACGACCACACCTTCTACCGAGCCGGTGCTGCCCGATGACAAAGAACTGCTTCGGGGCAAATGCATTATAGCCATCGGTTCCTATACGCCAGAGATGCGGGAAATTCCGGATGCAGTCTGGGATCTTGTAGATAAGGTATATATCGAGCTTCCGTACGCATGCGAAGAGTGCGGGGACCTGAGCCAGCCCATCAAGGAGGGCCGCCTCACAGGTGACAAGACTGTGCTGATGAGCGATTACCTTGCATCAAAGGAAGAAGAGGCAGATACAGGAAAGACCACATATTTCAAGTCAGTAGGGATGGGGCTTTTTGATGTATGTATCGCACAAAAAATATTAGAAGAAGCAAAGGAGAGGTAGATTATGAAAGTAGTAGCAACAGAAAAGGCGCCAAAAGCATTGGGACCATATTCACAGGGATATGTACACAACGGCATGTTCTATTCGGCAGGCCAGATTGGCGTGAATCCGGAAGTTGACGATGTAGAGGCAACGACAATCGAAGGCCAGACAGAACAGGTATGCAAGAACGTAGGTGAAGTGCTGAAAGCAGCAGGGACAGACTTCGACCATGTAATCAAGACGACATGCTTCCTGGCAGATATGGGCGACTTCGCCGCGTTCAATGAAGTATACGCCAAATACTTTACATCCAAGCCGGCCAGAAGCTGCGTGGCAGTAAAGACATTGCCAAAGAACGTAAAATGCGAAGTAGAAGTCATCGCGGTAGTAGAATAGATTCAGAAAGATACAGAAGGGGACAGGCCCCGAAAAGGTCCGTCCCCTTTGGCGTGTGTGAAAGGGGTCAGACCCCTATGACCCATAGGGGTCTGACCCCAAATCAAATTTGGAAAGAAGGATATGTATTATGGCAGAACAACAAAACGGCTGTGCGCCGTCTGACTGTGCTGGCTGCGCGCATGCAGATTCCTGCAGCAGCAAGCCTCAGGACTTGAGCGCACCGGCCAATCCATTTTCACGTGTTAAGAAGGTCATCGCTGTTGTGAGCGGTAAAGGAGGCGTGGGAAAGTCCATGGTGACTGCTTCGCTGGCTAGGATGATGAGGGAGCAGGGGTTCACCGTGGGAATCCTCGATGCGGATATCACGGGACCGTCGATTCCTAAGATGTACGGCCTGCACGAAAGTGCAAAGGGAAGTGATGAGGGAATGTTTCCGTGCGAGGCGAAAGACGGTACGAGAATCATGTCTGTCAATCTGCTTCTGGAGAATGAATCAGATCCGGTTATCTGGAGAGGCCCTGTCATCGCAGGTGTCGTGACGCAGTTCTGGTCTGATGTCATGTGGGGCGAACTGGATTATCTCTTTGTAGACATGCCGCCAGGAACAGGTGATGTACCACTTACCGTATTCCAGTCGCTGCCGGTGGACGGAGTCGTTATCGTCACGTCGCCGCAGGATCTCGTGCAGATGATAGTCAAGAAGGCTTATAATATGGCACGCCAGATGAACATTCCGGTTCTGGGGATTGTTGAAAACTACAGTTACCTGGCCTGTCCGGACTGTGGTAAGAAGATATCTGTATTCGGTGAAAGCCATATCGATGAGATAGCTGCGGAGCTCGATATTCCGGTGCTGGGCAAGATGCCTATAGACCCGAAACTTTCCGAGGCAGTGGAAAATGAAAACTTTGCCGAAGTGAGCAATGAATATCTGCAGGCGGCGGTAAATAAGATATAAGGCTGTAGTATGGACAGCTTACCAGTGCCCATGGCAGAATATGCGCTCTGTAGCCGCCACGAATATGGTGGTGGCGGTATTGGCGCCGACAATCGTATAAAGCAGCCTTCTGGAATCGCCTGCGGACTTACGAAGCAGACCGTATTCAATAGGCAGTTCCGCAGCTATGGTAAGTAGAAGATAGAAAGCCCCGACAGTATAAAAAGGGAGCGACTCTGCATACATCAGGCCAGATTGCCATGGATGCCCAGGTATATGGAAAACCGGGTCTAATGAAGCACCTATATACGGTATGCAGAAAGATACCAGGTTGCCCAGAAGCATGACAAGGAATACTTTCACAGGACGGCGTATATGGCAAACGTAGTTGGCGGCCAGAGTCTCCGCTGCAAGCGTTATCGCTGCCACATAAGGCAGCACGTCATAAGGGCGGGTCGTTGATATCCAGTACCAGGAGGAGTTGGCGTAAACGGTTGTGCTGTAGAAAAAGGTTACGATTATGACCGCAATGGGAATCATACGTCTTCTTGACATGGCGGGTGCCTCCTTTCAATCTAGCACTATTGTACCATAACAAAAAATCAGTAAGACGAAAGAAAACCTTATCTTTTTCTTAGACATTACATCAGATTCACTTTGAGATAAATATTGTGAACTATATACAATTGACTAATAAGAACGTATGTTCTATAATGGAAGTATAAAACATAGACATGCGCTTTATAATTACCCTCAGCCGGAGCAGGCGTGCGTATGCCTCTGTCCGCTGAGGGTAAAGTCTTTTGTGTAATAATGGGAAATCAAATTGACGTTGATTCTCTTTCTATGCTATGCTGTCACACAAGAGGTGTAAGGTCTATGTATAATGAACAAAGAAAAAAAGAGTATTTGGAGTATAAGAAGCAGGATTACCTGAAGCATCTGTTCATGGATTCGGCGAAGTATGAGGCAGAGCTTGGCAGAGACTTATGTGAGATGGGGACGTCGGAACTCCTTCATTTTCTTATCCGATACGATGGATTCCGGACGTTTGAGGATAAGAGGCGCCAGCTTTCCAACTATGTAGAATGGTGCGTTATAAAAGGATATGCGGCTTTCAACTGGATTTCCCTGAAAGTGGTTCCGAACAGGGAGCTGAAGGATATTTTTCTGTCGGCGAAGGATGAGTTCTATATATCTAAGCAGCTGTATCGCCAATATATCGAATGTCTGCTGGACTCGGGTTATGGCGTGTACATTGCCTCTGCGTTCGCGAGTATATATGAAGGAATATCCGGAAAGGGCTTTTATAACATGGTCAACCTCAGGCGGGGCCAGATTGGAAAGGACGGCGGTCTGCTGCATCTGCCGGACGGTACGGACAGGGCCATATCTAAGGAGCTGGCCGGGATGCTGATTGCCACGTCAGAGGTGGGAATGGTCCGTAAGGAAAAGACGGTTCGTTATGTGTCCTCTCTCTATCCGGATTCTGTCTGGAAGATACGGAAGAATGAGACTGTATCCTACTCCAAATTACAGAGGAAATTTGTATATCTCATCGAGGAAATGAAAAGGATTCTTAGGGAGAAGCGGATTTCTAAGACTTCGATAGAGCGTAGCGGATATTTCAACAGGATTTATGATAAAGTTCTTGAGGACGGTACGGATATCCGCAAGTTAAAGCTGGGAACAGACAAGGAAGGAGTTATGGAGAACCTGTCTTATGACAGATACTTTGAAAATTCCGGATGGAATATGGATATGAGGAAATTCATCCGTTCTTATCAGTCCTATCTCAACCAGATATAAGACCGCGCTCTTTCCACTTTGGAGGATGGTATGTATAAGGTTGTTGCATCAGAAACATTTGTCGATATTATAAAACAGTGTGGTCCCTTCTGCATAGCGGATGTGGATATGGACACTGGGAATGCGGAGCTGATAGAGAGGCGGCAGCTTATGGACATTGTACAGATATGTACGGAGATAAGGTGCTATCAGGACGATATGCTTAAGCGGTATGATATATACTACCGGGAGAATGAGGACAACAGGCTTGCAAGGGTGCTGATGGAGGCGGGATAAGACAAGATTATATGTAAGAATGTAATGACCAGAACAAAAAGGCAGACACACCGGGAGATACATAGTATCCCTGATGCGTCTGCCTTTTTCTCAAGGGAATATATGCCACATCGGACTAAGGAGAAGAAGCCTGTCTCAATTATAGATTCAAAAGCTTTCTCCATGTTGCCGGACCGACGATGCCATCGGGTGTAAGAAAGTGGTGCTTCTGAAAAGACTTTACTGCCTTCTGTGTCTCAGTGCCAAGTATGCCGTCAGCTCCAGTGGAACCACATGAATATCCAAGTGAGATGAGCCTCTCCTGCATCAGCTTTGTGATGCACCCAGAGGCGCCGGGAGAAAGCATTGGGCAGCCCTTAAGTGTGTTGGGGCCTGCTATTCCGTCCACAGCCTGATGACTGAAGCCCTGACGGTTACATTCGCTCTGCAGCCGGGCAATCCAGGATGCGCCGACATTCTGGGCGGGCTTATTTCCAGATGAAGAGACGGTGACGGTACCGGCAGCGGACGCCCCGGCTATTTCTGAGAATGGAAAATTAGTCCCCGGACAAGAAGTGGCACATACATCACAGTGCCGTTGTATTTTAGTGATTCCATACTTCCTTTTGAGGTAGTCGACCAAGTTCTTCCCCGCATTTTTTTGAGAATCAGGCATAGTTTCTTTCATATAGGCCCCTTCAAAACAGATACCCAGAGAATTGGAATTGCTTCCGGATGCGTGGGCCCCGACCGACCATTCAGGCCGTCCTCTCTCGATGGTTCCATTTTTCCTCACGACGAAATGGTAGCCGATACCGGCCCATCCGTTCGCTTTATGCCATTTGTGAATGACAGAGGCATCGCAGGAAGATGCTTCTGCGTGGTGTAAGATGATACGGGATGTAGAATTCCTCCGGCTGAGTGACCCGAAAGACAGGTTCGTTTCTTTAATGCTTATGTTCATTTTATCACTCCTTATAGGTGTTCATATGTTAATCATCAGGTTTTATTGGCAGCTGCTTGATACATTTTCTGAATTTTTCGTCTCCGGTATGGTTGCCCCCAATCTCGTTATATACGGTATGGAGGCTGACAAATTCTTCATATTCGTCTTCAGGAATATAGCCCTTGTTAAGATAGACTTTATACTTCTGGTTTATCCTGTCGGATAAGATGACGCGGTTTGCATCACAGAGCTTGTCAATATTATCAGCTTGCATATCCAGACGGCTGCTGATATCAGAGATTCTTTTTGACTCCTGCTCTCGTTTTAAGATACGCTTGGACGTGATGCCCAGATAGTTTAACAGCCAGTCTGCTGCAGAGATAACCTCTTTTAGCAAAAAGATTACCCCGAGCATATAGATGAAGAACGTGGTAAAAGTCAGAGGATGGCTGACATTCATGAGGTATTTTAATAAGTTCATATGGTTATTGCACCAGTCCTTTCTGAAGATGTTGTAAGAAAATTGCCCAGACAGGGCGGATTTTAGAATGTTTTGGTGTTGCGGAAGAACAAAGTACGTAGCATTCTGTAGATATGTGAGGACAAAATACCGTTGCTTAAGGATTCTGTATTGATGTAGATATTTTGGGGAGATGGTGGTTGCGTTGCTGAATTAAATAGCAAATTATTAGATTATCAAGTGAAACAAGATTCCGGAGTATATGGAACTAATATAATCTTTGTTCGTTTAGGTAATTTTGTCTATTTCGCTATAAATGGCTTAATGAATAAGATACCTAAGGTTAATAGCTGGAGTTCAATTAATCTATACACAATCAAAGATAAGAAGCTGTTCCCAAATGAAAATTTTGATGTTGTATATAGCTTGGAACGTGATGGTAGTGTTGAAGATTTTACTAATGCAAGAAATACGTTTATTGTCTTTAATAGAACACATAAGACTATTCAGCTGTGGTGTCGTTCTGGGGGTATTGATTGGTCTTCATATGGAAATGGACATACTTATTGGTCCTGTGGAAGTTATTTATCATCACTTTTATTAGTTTAGAAAATCTTTTTAGTCTTATCAGTGATTAACATAGGACAAGTTACTTATAGCTTTTTTGTATAGTACAAAGTAGCATATATGCCATATCCACTGCCCCATTGCTCTTTATTTTTGAAGAGGATATTTGAGGAATTGACTTGAAACAGATGTGTAGTAGCAACACCATTTAGATAATAGGCATTAAAATATCCTCCGAGTTTACACTCAGCATAGACCATTTTTGATACTCCAGAAATACCATGGGGAATTTCAACAAGTTGATATGTTGAAGATGCAACAAAGTTTCCCATGTTACTTTTCACTGTTTTACGAAATAATGGCTCTCCTTCAAACATACCAATTTGTTGTTCTTCCAACCAATCTACATTTTTTAATTTGCTATTTAATTTAGTAAAGGTTAACAGTTTCTTCTCTCCACTCAGCTTGTTACAATTAAGCAGAAAGGAGATGATAACATGGATCAGAAAATTATGGAAGTACTTATGCGCATGCAGACGGTACTGCAGGAATCACAGCTAAAGGAATTACAGACAGTACTTCAAGTAGTTTTTACGGGCTGTTCATTGCATCAAGATAAACAAGAACTACGAGTAGCAGATAGGAATTGGACGATAGACTTGGAGGAATATCTCATGTCAAAGGCTCTGGAAGGGAAATCCCCTGGAACTGTTGCTAGATACCGTTATGAGTTGCAACGGGTTCTAGCATATATTAATAAAAAAGTTCAAGACGTGACTTCCGATGACATATCAAACTATATGCGAGCTTATAAATCAATCCGTCAAGTAACGAACCAAACATTAAAAAATGTAAGAGCTGTCTATAGTAGTTTTTTTTCTTGGCTTCGTGACCGTGGCAGGGTACAAAAGAATCCCATGGCTATGGTAGAGGCAATTAAAGTAGAGCAAAAACTAAAGAAGCCATATAGTGATGAAGATCGTGAGATGTTACTTCGTAGCTGTATAACGCTTCGCGACAAGGCAATGATGGAATTTTTTTACAGCACGGCTGTCCGTGTATCGGAGTTATCAGCCCTTAATAGAGATGATATACATTTCACAAGTAAGGATTTGGTTGTGTTTGGTAAAGGAAGCAAAGAAAGAACGGTTTATCTTAATGACAGAACTAATATGTACATAAAAGAATATTTAAACAGTCGAACAGATGATAATCCTGCACTATTTGTTTCTATTAAAAGTCCTCATGGCCGGTTGACTAAAACCGGCATAGAGGATATTATTCGACGTACGGGTCTACGTGCAGGAGTAGTGAAAGCTCACCCACACCGGTTCCGTAGAACTGCGGCTACGAATGCTCTCAATAGAGGTATGCCTGTACAGGAAGTGGCGCAATTACTTGGGCATGCCAAACTTGAAACAACAATGGTTTATTGCAGTGTTGACCAAGCAGGAGTTAAATACCATCATCAGAAATATTTGAGTGCTTAGAAAAGGATAAATAAAGTCCTTTAGACATCCGGTTAGCGTCGGATGCTTTTGTTGTGCACTTTTATATATGTAATCGACGACTTATTGAATTAGATAAATACTAAATTAAATAGCAATTTTGGTTTTGAATATGGTAACAATTCAAATGGTTATTACAAGAAATATAATAACGGACTATTGGAAATGTGGGGAAGCGCATATGTTACAACGGTAGGTTATGCCGCAAGTGTTAAATTACCCTTTGCTTACTCGACTATCGCCTATAGGATTTTTGTTACACCAGTATATAATAATCCAACAATCGGTTTGATTTGTAGTGGCCAGCAGGTTTCTACTGATGCCTTCAATATTTATGGCCGAACTCATGATGGAAAGACACCACCCGCAACGACTACTGTATGGTGGAATACTATAGGATATTGGAAGCTTTAACCTATAGTATTTTGCAATCGGGGATAAAGCCAAGAGTTCCTGTTGTAGCACCTGAAATAATGCATCAATACCAAATGTATAGTTTGAATTGCTGCCGCCCATTTTAATACATAGCCGTAATAGTCGTTTGTCCATTTGCTAACGTCTGAAATCTGCTTATCCATCACATTTTACTGATTCTCTTTCTTGATTATTTCCATCTCCCACTTGCATATGCTACCAGCCTCATCTTATTTGCAGCAGCCCTTGCTACAACATCAAAAGCTCTAAATGTAGCTATTGTTTCTGAAAAGCTGTAAACTGTACCCCATGATGCACCTGTATCATATTGGGCTTTAGCACATACAACTATATCTGGTATTGAAATAAATTTAATCGGATATGTCCATCCATGTGTCCCTTGGTAAAGGGAGCCATATGCGTTAGTGAGACCCCATGTCCTGTTTTGATTTATCCATTGTTCCATTATCCCGGAGTTCCATTTTCGGTAATAGCCATTTGTATTACTCCCGGTTTCAATAACATAATCTAATTTGCTATTTAATTCATTAAACATATTTTGAAGATCTGCTTTTGTTACTAGCAAATCCGCATTTGTCTTATCTATCTCGTCCAGTATCAGCCTCTGCGTCCCTTTTGAATCTGTAGCCATTATGTCTGTTCCCACCTGAAAATCTGCATTGCTGTCGAAGTCGGGGAGCATCCCGACGGTCACCTTGCCGTTATCGCACGGCATAAATATCGGAATACCTTTATCGACCATCGTGGTCTCTGTCGTTGTCGTAATCCGGTCGGAGATTACGAATTCAAAGTTATAGGACTTTTCAATGTCTAATGTTATAAACGGGTCGCTGCTCGAGTCTTTTAGCAGGGTGGCTTTAAAGTCTGTGGAGGAACCGGGAGCATCCGAGCTTTTTATGCCGGTGACTGTGGTGTACGTGGTTCCATAGGTGGTCCCGACCTCTGCGTATCGGTACTTGACATTAAACTGGTTGTTTTTGCTTGCAATGCCGATTTTCAGCTTGGAGTATATCGAGGAAAAGTCGATGGTCACTTCTTTTTCAAATTCGTTGATCCGTCCCAAAGTGATTTTTGTGGCAGGCCGGCTGTACGGCAGGACATGATAGGTCTTGGTGACGGTGGCGGAAGTATTGCCCCTTGAGTCGAGGGCATGGATATTGATGTTATAGCTGCCATGTTCGGCCATCGTTCCGATGTCAATGAGCACTTCACCGGCAGAATATGGCGTATGAAGCTGCTTTTTGATTTCATTTCCTGCATCTGTGACGGTCGTTATGTACTCGTTGATTATGGCATGGTTTTTGGCAGACGCCCGGTTGGCGGCACTGATCTGTACCTGCATATTGCCGTAGTTCTGGATGATGTAAGCCGCATTTTGCAGCACTTCTGATGTGGCGCTATCTGTGTTCCTGTACGTATAGGCAGAGAATTCAGGATTGCTGCCTGTAACGCGGGCTGTGCCGTATGAGATGTTCTCATAGAACTTGCCGCTTATTGTTGTGCCGCATGACAGCTTGAACTTCATCTCATTTTTCGTCGTGCAGCAGCTATACAGTGTATCGGCAATGCTAGAGAGCGGAAGGGTGACGCTCTGTACGTTCTTCTCCGAGCTGGCAGTGAGAAGGCCATCTGTCCAGGTGCCGTCGTCGCGTTCTACATGGAAGCTGAAGTTTGACGCGTTCAAGTCATAGTTGATAAGCGTCAGTGGCAGATTCTTGCCTATGTCGAACGTGAGGGCCGTGTTGGAGACAGATGCAATCGGCTTTGTCTTGACTGTGAGAGCGCTGGATGTCGTCTCCAGCCCCGAGTCGGAGCGCCTTACTTTCAGTTTGACGGAGTAGGAAGTGTTGGGTGCCAGGCCGGAGATGGTAAATGTAGTGCCGGACGTGGCAACCCATGAGCCATTTCCTATCATATAATAGACGGCGCTGCAGGATGCGTCTGCACCCCACTGGAACGTGGCGCTCGTCTGCGTCACGGCTGTGTTTTTCCATGTCGTTATGTTAGCGTAGCGGGGAATCTTATCAAGGGCTACGCTTTTGGAGGTGCTGGAGCTTCCGAAGGAAGTGCCGCTGATGCCGCCGCTTGCGGCGATGGCAGTAGACTTGCTGCCGTCATTGTTGTGGGCGACGGTAACTGTTCTGGCACCGACGTTGACCCAGCTGTTATTCGCGCTGAGGGTGATGTATTTGGACACTGCCCCGGAAGAGCCATTTATGCTGATGGCCCCGTTGAATGTACCGTATGTCGCCGCAGTTGAGCTGGATGATTTCATATAATCCAGATACGCGGTAACCGTCGAGGTATTTGCGTTAGAGCCATTTGATTTGGAGGACCAGCGTATGCGTCCTGTGATATATTGATTGCTTGTACCGAAGTTCCATGAACCACTTGCCATATTTTGTTCTCCTTTCTTAGTAAAAAAGGAGGTGCCCGGAGACACCTCCTGCATATATGTGTTTAGCTCGTCCCCCCGGATTTGACGAAGGGAAGGGCGTTAAAGGTCACGCCGTCTATCGTGTACGTTTTCGGAACCATCTTGATAGCGGTCGTGTCGATACCGTTACGCACCTCGATGCGCTCCGTTTTCGTGAGGTCCTTTTCCAAACGGAACATTTCGTCGTTGTTATAGTAACC
Organism: Extibacter sp. GGCC_0201; assembly: GCF_017566055.1. Taxonomy (NCBI): domain Bacteria; kingdom Bacillati; phylum Bacillota; class Clostridia; order Lachnospirales; family Lachnospiraceae; genus Extibacter; species Extibacter sp. GGCC_0201. The sequence goes on from NZ_JABFCH010000012.1 coordinate 91,635, forward strand.
GGCAAATTCTTCCGTCGTCATCACTGTCTTCATGCCGGTGGCAGGATTGGAGACTTCCAGGCCGTTCACTGACATGAGCACGTTCGTGACGATGTCAGGATAATCATACATGCCTATCTGTGCGAACAGGGCTTTCCAGCCATTGGCGGTAAGCTCCGTCTCCGCGGTCTTACCCTCTACGGAAGTGACCCTGTTTAGGATGCCTTCCAATGCCACCTGAATCTCAGACTTATTCTTTAGCACGTCTTGCGAGAGCGACTCCATGTTCTGGGACAGGTTGTCGAGGGAATCTCCCGTGCCCTCTACAGCGAGGCTGATTTCGTCTATGTTCTGTGTAATGTTGGAGAGATTCGTGTCTATGGTGCTGTCTGAAATGTAGTAGACGCGTCCTTCTTCCTTCTCGGCATAACCGCCGGAGAAGCGGCTGTCGTACAGCGTATACCAGTCCTGCCCGTCTGCCGAGACTTCCAGCTTGTGGTTGTAGATCCTTTCATCGAGATAGTAGTGCCATACGGTAATCTTATCTATGTCAGGATAGACTTCTCCGAGATCCAGTTGCATGCATTTTTGACCGGAGCCTGCCGTGATAAAAGAGCTGCTTATCGGCACATCGTTATCGTCAAGCGCGATGAGGACGTCATCGGTGTAAGCCTTTAGATTCTCGATTTCAATATTATTGCCATTCTGGTCATATGCTTCAGGGGTCAGGCTGAAGGCGATGTTCGAGCCGCCTGCCATTACCCGGCATTCCACCCAGTGGCTTAGGGCATCCACCGAGTTTCCGTTCAGCCAGTCCCGGATGTAGCGGATCGAAGTGGGAGGCGCGTCCTGCTTCCGGGTAACGGTGGAAGAGAGCTCTTTGGCGGTCTGCACCACTTCTGAGACTTTCCCGTCTACCGTCTGGACGGAGGTGGTGATGCCGTCAACCTTTTCCTTCAAGGTGGCCTTATCCCCTTTGGCATTTCGTATCTCGGTCTCGACACCGTCCGCCTTCGTCTGGACGGAGGTGATGTTCTGCTCCGCGTCCTGCACCCGCTGGGTGATTCCGGACATGTCCGTAGTGAGAGTGCTTATATTTCCACTCAGGTCTGTGACGGAAGCTTCTATGGCTCCGGCCCTTTGTGACAGCTCGGACTTCGTAGTCTCCACCTGTTCTTTCGTGGCATAGGTCTCTGTGACTGTCTGCCGGAAGGAGGAGGCATCCTGCTCGGCCACGGTGATGCGCTCCGCCAGCGTTCCGGTATCGGTCTGGACTTCCTTCACCGTGTCGGTGATACCGCTTAAGCTGATGTTATGCTGTACCAGGAGGTCTACGATAGACTTGCTCACCGTATTGCCTGCCTCATCGGTAATCTCCACCAGATCCGTCCGCCACACCTTGTCGGTGATGGACTTTTCGACTGCGTCGATTGCGGACGATACTCCTTCCATCGTCGAGCCGAGGCGGGAGATGTCATCGATGATGGATGCAAAGCGGATGTCCAGCCCTTCGCCGTTAACGGTAATCTGTGCGGAATTCCAGACCGGGTTGCCGTCCTGGCCGAGGGAGGCACCGGCTTCTTTCCAGTTGATCTTATCACTGCCTATCGTGGAAGGCGCTATCATGTCATTCTTAATGAGGCCGTCAGATATGGCGGATGCCCGGATGCCGTCCTGGTCCATGATGACTCCCGACCCGGCTGCGTCGTAGACGATGAAGCTGAAATTGCCGTCGGCATCTTCGCCGAGCTGGAGCCGCACGCGGCCGTCTCTGTCACGGAACGTCTCGGTATTGCCGATGACAGACAGGGAACCGTCTTCCGAGAGGATATTGATTCGGTTCGTGTTGATGCTGCCGGCCTTCAGGTCATTGACGGAGATATATTGCGCGACGACGTCTTTCAGAAAAGCCTCTTCTATGGCGGCATTATCCGCAGTGAGGTTAATGATGATACCGGTCTCTGTGGAAGAGGTTCCGATAAGGGCATTCTTGATGGTGGAGACGAGCGTGTCAAGCTGCTTGATGACGGCGCTGTCGGATACGATTTTGTCGGCGGCGATAAGCTGAGACTGCAGATACTGGAAAAATCCGTCTTCCGCATGGATATCGGAAGTCCGTATCATCTCGGCCTGCAGGTTCTTGGCGACGATCATCTGTCCGGTGAGCGCCTGAAAATGCTGGTTGATTGCATTTGCCACCTTATTATTAAATAGAGTGGAAGAGAGAATCTTCTGTATGAGCCCTGTCGTGAGCGTAACCCCTTCGTTGGCAGAAGCGCTTCCGGCAGAGCCGGAGATCCGGTTCTTGGATGTATTTCCCCCAAGTCCGAGAAGATAGGTCGTGTCGTAACGCTTGGAGCCTGTCTTTACCATATTGGAAAATTCGATTCGCAGGTCGTTGTCCATGGACAGCGGGTTAAAGCTGCAGGAGATAAGGCGGAGCTTCACGACATAATCGTCCTGGGTACCGAGGTAGAGGAAGTCGCCGAGCTCCAGGTTGTCTGTGTACTGCCTGTACTTGTACATGGACAGGAAGTTGTCAAGGTCTGTGGCGTAGACATACTGCGGCTGGCTGGAGATTTCCAGATCCTGCACCGCGGCGTCGTAGAGCTTGAGCTGTTCGTCGATAGCCGTCACCTGGTCATCGGAGCTGGTGAGGAACATGTTATTGTTCGTGTAATCCGTGTCCCGGTATAGGCGGGACAGTGTGCGCAGTTCCTTTCTCGTAAATGGCTCGGCGCCTTCCATCTTCCAGTTCTTCTTGTCCACGGAGTATGCAAGCTGTGTCCGCTGCTCCTGAAGCGCCTCTGCCAGTGCCTCCGCAGCTTCGTACGCTGCGGTGCGTTCGGCGAGGGCGTTGGCACAGGAGCCGGAGATGGTCTCGTCAAGCTGCATCACGACATCCAGATACTGCGAATGCATTTCCTCGTGCATATCTCTCGTGTGGGGCGGATAGGAATCCTCGTCTGCCTCTGTGTTCTGGGCATAATCTTCGTAAGGAATGTCATAATGGGCATCTTCCAGGGACTTCTTCTGTGAGCGGTAGAAGTCGATGCTGGTCAGAAGCTCGCTGATGCCGTACAGTTTCCAGTCTGTCTTGTAAGAATCGATATAGGGCAGTTCCCCTTCCGAGGTGGGGAGCTTTCGGTTCTCTACCTCGATGGCGATGCTCGGGAGGATGACGTCACGTATCTGATAGTAGTCGTTGGCATCGGGAGAGCCCTTAAGCTTCGCCTCGTCAAAGTCGCCGTTATCGTCTACGTAGTAAGATTCATAGCCTTTGAGCTGCGCTTCGTAATTGTCTCTGGCTTTCAGAAGGTTATCATCACTGAACTTGTTCCATTCGGTGGAACAGTCGTCCAGAGGCAGCCGGTCCATCAGCTCCGACATGACATTGAGCTGGCTGTTGTAGCTGCGGCTCAGTTCCATGTATTCATACCTTTTGGATTCCGTATCTGAACGCCAGGCGTTGTATTTGGCTATGAGTGATTCGCCCATGTAGTTTTCATTGAGGAAGCTCGACAGGTTTTCAATCATATTGCTGCCGAAGTTCACATATTCGATGCCGAGCTTGTCGTCCCCTTCCACCCGGTACCGGGTATAGACGCTGTTCTTATCCACGGAGATGTCATTGGCATTCTGAAGATTGCGGAAACCGACAGTCACGTTCGTATCTTTCCCGAGATTCTCCGGGCGGAAGGCGTTGATTGTCATGGCTTCGATATCAAAGAGGATGAGGCATTCAAAGAACTGTTCCACATCCTGTGTCAGGAAGGAATAGACGCTTTTGGAGTCCACGTCGAAGGTGCCGATCTCGTCCTTTAGCTGGACGACCTCTTCCACAAGTTCGCCGTCCTTATAAGAACGGTATACTTTCGGAATCTCGTCGATGTGTCCGATGCTCCAGCCTTCGATGCCGGCAAAGGAGAGGACCATGTGCAGCAGGCTCAGCTCTGGATGCTCTTTATCGCAGAACGTCACCTGCTTCTTGGCAAATGGGACGTCGCCGATGTATTCTACGTTGTCGGGGACGAGCATTTCGACGGAATCAGTCGTTCCACAGTTGACCTTGAAGCCGAGGAGGTCGTTGTTCGTCAGCCCGATGTCCGCCGACTGGGCGGTGACTTTCTTATATTCTTCGTCTCCGTCATTAGAAATCTGCGGGGTGGACATGATGAACCATCCGATACGTTCCACGTAGATGCACATGAAGTCATTCAGAAGGTCGTATCCAGACGACATGACCCGTCCCCGGCCGCTTTGGCCCGGTGCAAGGATGTATCTGTCATAGGAAAATGACAGCTCTGCCGTGTTGTTCAGGCTGAGCGTAAGGTTCACCGAGTCGGGGCGTATGCCATTGAGAGGGCAGAGCAGCTCGTGGTCCGGCGTTCCGAGATAGAAATGAGGCGGGTCCGGCTGCTTATTGTTATTAAACTGTATCTTCATGTCTAAGCACCTGCCTTCCGGGTCTCTCTGTAAGTGAGGGTGAAGGTGCAGCCATCCGCCCAGAACAGGAAAGCGTTCTCCCCGCTCATGAGCCTCGGCCAGTACATGTAGTCCGTGTCCGCCACGCCCAGATCTGACAGCTTCACCATGCGGCCGATGTCATCATAGAGGAACAGGCTGTCCGCATCAATGGTAACGGGCAGGTCCCGGTTGACGTCAAAGCAGAGGAAGCCTCCCCGGACGATGTAGTATTCATAGGTTGAAGTTACATAGCACGCAATGCATTTGTGCTCCTGCCCGTAGGAATCCCGGTAGAGAAAGCAGAGCGCGGTATCGTCTCCGACCGTCAAGATACGCTGTCCATCTTCCGAGAGCTGGAATTCTGCCGCGTATCCGTGGGCGAGTGCGTAATCGGATACTTTTTCTTTCAATTGCTCCATGAGCAGGGCGTTGGACGGGGCCGGAGCAAGCGTTCCCTCGTCATAGATACAGCAGTCGGACAAGTTCAGGAAATAAGCCTGCCCGGTGACGTCCGGGGCCATACGTATGACGGGATAGCAATATTCGTCCAGCCGGTCATCCTGGCTCGTAATCGTATAGCTGGCCGTCTCTTTGGCACAGGCGACCATGTGGACGATGTCATCGGTATATCCATACGGAGAGGAGCAGTCGAACATGAGCCGTAGGCCGTAAACGTCACCGGCTACGTGGAATGACTGGATATCCGAGAACTGCCCGTAGTAGTAGCGGGGCATGCCGTCTCCGTCACCGTCATACTCAAAGGAGAGAAGTTCGGAAGAGACGGTAGAGGTGAGCCAGCGCGCCAGCTCCCGGATGTCGGAAGGGGTGATGATACGCCCGGACTGGCTTGCATATACGTCCGGGTCCTTGATGATATGGAGCTCGAACTTCAGCTTGTCCCCGGGCTTCGACCGCACGGAGCCGGGCTCGCTGCGGTAACGGTTCGTGTCTCCGTATTCGATATCTCTTGCAAAGGCAAAGTACGAATCCGGGTCCTGGTCGAAATCGACCGCAATATAATGACTGTCCAGGTCGGACAGCCTTTTGTCTAAAAATATAAAGTCTTTAAAAGATTTGGCCATACAATTCCTCCTATTTTCATAGGGGTCAGACCCCGGCTGCGCCAGGGGTCTGACCCCTTTCAAAATTTACTTCAATTTACGGTAATCGTCTGATAATTCTGATGACACGATTTGTGTCAGTTCTTTTCCAAGGGCCGGCAGTGCGGACTTCAGTTCGTCTACGATGTCTTTGTCTGCGTTTCCTTCTATATTGAGCAGCGTACCGAAGCTGAACTGGGCTTGCAGCCCGCGCTCTCCGGACGGCTGATGTGCCCTGCCAGGGGCAGGAAGGTATAAGCCGGCGCCGGAGAGGAGCTGTGGCGCCCGTTCCGCCAGGTCCCATAGGTTCTCGGTGAGCCCGGAAGGGATGACGCCATCGCCCCGCTGAAGTGGAACGAGGATGCCCCCGTCGGACTTGCGGATGACGATTTCACCGGCGTGTACGAAGTCAGGGCCGCTTATCGGTACGGAGCGGCTGCCCCTGCGGTAGCCGGCGGAGCGCATCTTGTTGAGCAGCCAGACGTTCTGGGAGTAGGTGCCGGAATAATAGCCGCCTCCGCCCCAGTAGTTGTAAAGCTCCCGGCAGGCGGACATGGAAGAGTCGAAGTCGTGGGATTTGAGGCGATCCACGATGGAACTGTTGACGTTCAGCTTGTTCTTCGGATAGTAGTCCTTCTTATAACGGAACGGAATGCCGCCGTAAGCCGGGCTGTTCTGGGAGGGCGCCGGTTTGGCCGGAGCCCTGGCAACGGAGACAGACACAGTAGCGGAGATGCCGCTTCCGTCGGTGGTTGTACAGGTGATGACGGCGCTTCCTGCCTTGACGCCCTTGATGGTGCCTCCGGATACGGTGGCCGCCTTCGTGTTGGACGAGGTCCAGCGCAGCGTCTTGTTCGCCGCATCCGTCGGACGGACTCGGGCAGATACGACAGCGGATTTCCCTTCGGTGAGCGAGAGGGAGGTGGTGCTCAGGGTAAGCTCAGCTACAGGCCGGTTGTTGAGGTCGGTCTCTTTGCTGATATCCTCGATGATGGCATCATGGGACGGGTTCTTGTTGATGGCCCCGGTATCCACGCCTGTGGTGGTGCCGGAAGCCTGGACGCTGCCCTGTGACGCGCTTCCTGCCTCCATCTGCCCGGCAGCGCCGGACTGGGTGCCGAGGTCCGTGACGTTCTGATGGAACCCGGAGCTTCCCGCGAATCCCGTATTGGCGATGATCTCATTAATCTTGCCATATGCCTGGCCGTACATGGATACGACCTTGTTCAGCATATCCGCCACGACCTGTTCCTGCTTGCTGGCATTGTATGTCAGCTCGTCCATAGTAGAGTTGAGACTGTCTTTCATCCCTGTGGAGAGCTTGTCGTAACCACGGTCGATCATGTCGTCCGCATGGTCCTTCTTCAGCTCGGCGAGGTCTTCTTCCTTCTCGGCAAGCTCCTGCTGAAGCCGTCTCAGCTCCGCCTGGGCAGAGGCGTTGTTGACGCCCTGGAGCGCAGCTATCTGTGCTTTGAGCTGGTTGACAGACTTCGACCGGTCGTTCAGCTTCTTGGAGAAGTCATAATACTTCTTGTCCAGATTCAGCGCTTTCTGCCGTTTGTCATAGTAGTCATCCATGTAGTCTATCTCGGCCTTCATCTGGTCTTTGTACAAGTCGATGATCTTATCTTTGTAGTCCTGCACGTCACCAGCCGCGTCCTGGATGTCCTTGAGCATGTTCTTCTGGCTCTTCTCATAGTCTTCCTGGCTAAGTATCCCGTTCTGGTAGGCTTCATCCAGCTTCTTCAGCGCAGCCGTATATTCGGCTACCTTCTGCTTGGACGTGGCCATCTCCTGACCGAGCAGCGCCAGGTTGGCGAGGCCGTTGTCGGTGAGGGCGCCGCTCTCATCAAAGAAGGAATCCTTATCGAGCAGAGAGCGGAGATTCTTGGAACTGGATATCGTTGCATCGAGACCGTCTATGACTTCTTCAAACGGATTGGTAAACCGGGTCTCCCAGATGGACTTCTTCAGCTTCTCGTTATTCTCCATCAGGTCATAGATGTCGGAATCCAGTCCGGCAATCTCTTTGGCAAGGCTGTCGTACAGCTTGGAGCCTACATCATAGACGGCCTGCTTTTTCACGAGCTGCTGCCTTAAGTCGTAGCTCTTCTGTATGGAATCGTTGTTCAGGTCAATCTGCTTCTGGTAGTCGGCCTCGGTCAGAGGCTCGCCTTTGGCTTCCTTGAGGCTCAGGAAATCTTTCAGGTTATCACTTACCCTGTCCATATGGTCGAGGGTGTCCTCGAACTTCTTCCACGTCGCATCGAGTATCTTCTGCGTATAATCGGCAATCTTCTTCTGGGCATCGTACCACTCGTCGGAATACTGCTTGATCGTGCCGGAGGATACCTGCTTCGCCAGCTCGTTCTGATACTGGGAAAGGGCGGAATTCAGTTCGGATATCTGGTTGGCATAGCCGAAGTCGTCATTGTAGTCGAACCGGTTGCTGAAGTAGGAGTCGATGTTGCTAAGCTTCTTCATGGCAAGGTCGACGAGGTCTTTCTGCAGGTCGGCGATGTCCTTTTGAAGTCCGAGCGCCTTCTCATAGTATTTCTTGTAGTCGTCTATCTTGTCTTTTAAGTCTTCGTCCGTGATGGTGCTGACATCGTAGCTTCCGTTCTGCACCGCGTTCACCCAGGAACCGGATAAGCCGACGGCATTGGCCTTGCCCATATAAGTGTCATATGCCTTCTGATAGGAGGAGAGGTTGCTTTTCGCCTTAGCGATGGCGCTGTCCACCTGTTTGTTCTGGGCGGTGAGGTTGTAGGAGAGCGTTTCTATCGAATCGGAGATTCTCTTGAACGCAGATTCCATGCGGTCGATAAGTATCTCAATCTGGTCGAATTCCTGCTTGAATTCCGTACCGCTTGCATACGCCCGCCCGGATAGGTGTCCAAGGCTGCCTTCGGCATAAGAGCTGCCCACGAGGCGCGCATGGGAGCCGGTCACATAGCCGCGGCTCAGCAGAGCCTCCGACTGCTTGTGATTGAAGACGATGTCCCCGGCCTTTAAGCTGGCCATAACAGGATAGCCGTTGTTCAGCGTAAACCATCTGCCGTTGCGGACGATGATTTCACTTCCAAGCTCGTTGATGAGGGCGCGTTCGCTGTGGGGAAGGCCCCAGCTTCCGCCGCTGTAGGAGCGGGAACCAGAATGGCGATACTGCCAGAGGGCAGTGCCGGCGGAGTGGGCGGTGCCGTTGGCCTGTTTGGACTTAATCGGTGGAAGTAAGGGTAAGCCAGTGGTCCCTACTCCAATACCAAATGGTTTATATTCAACTCTACGTGTTATAGTAGGGAAGGCTGACGGCAAACTTAATGTATTAGCAACATATGTAGTAGTACGTTCACCACCGTCTTCTTCTGTCGTTTCTGTTACAAGAAGCTGGTTGTTAGGAAGAAGCTTTACATTCCTGGTACCACCATCTTTATTAGATATCTCCGCCTGCAACTCTCCAGAAACGGGATTTAAAAGTGTAAAGCGTGATCCACCATCTTTATTAGCGGCTGCCTGATCGACATTTGAGGAATCTGCGATAAGCCGTACCACTTGTTCCGGGGTCATTCCCAGAAGTTCTGCAACAGCACTAATAGCCTCTTCGTTATTTGCAAGAATGTTGGCAATAATTTGCTGTCCATTTGTACTGGACAACCATGTCTGCCAGGCCTCGTCAGCCACTTCCGTATTAGTTTCTGGTGTGATTGTCGGATTATCTTCTGAAAAAGCTGTTTGGATATCAAGCATAAAGTCTTCCAGATTGTTAGCCTTTATTGCAAGCCGGACTGCTTCATCTTCATCCAGCTCACCGGATGCAATTTGCTCCTGGACATCATGTAATGCAGACTCTACCCCGAAATATATAGGGAATTCCTGAGGCTCTACCACTTCTGAAAATTGATTCTGGTCTTCAAGTTTGCCTCTTGCAAATTCTTTTTTTGCTAATGAATTACCCCACGCCTCACGGGTACCGGTGCTCTCAGCAAGCAATTCAGCTTCTTCGATTTCAGATTCCAGTTGAGCCAAGCTGTATTCAAATTCTATTTCAGCTATGATTTTAGGGTCAATTGTCGACAGGTCCTCTTCATATTGACTTAGCTTTTCTTCCCATCCATCAAACTTGCCGGATAATTCTTCCCTGTCTTCACTATTGAGAGAGTCTTTCAGTTCTTTAAGACCTTCTAAAGCCTCTTTGGCTGAACTTAACTGTTCTGTGGATTTTTCGATATCACCAAAGTCATTACCGTGATCTTGGGACCGTCCCATAAGTATTTCAAATGCTTCTACAGTCAAATCCATTGAGCTGGCCGCTTCTGCGGTAGTTCTAAACGAGCCGCCGACGCTTTCTAATTTTGCATTGTAATCATCCCAAAAGGTCAGGACTCCTTTTTCATCCATGATTCCGTTGCTATCGAAAGTGAAGTATTTTTGTGCATTTTCATAGTTTTCAGCAAATTTACTTTTTATTTCTTCAGGAGCAACACCTATCAGTTTGGCAACTGATTTAACATCATCTGTATTAATAATTCCTTTATCAAATTGTTCCTTTGCTTTTATGAGGTAATTCCCGATATCTTCATAGGCATCGCCTGCATTTTCTGTCTGAAAGGCTTCGGAGATTCCGGAAAAGGAGCCGTCTATTTTATTTGCAGAATTTGCCGCTTCGTTTGCGGCGCTTGCTATATCTTTAAAATGCCTGGCAACATCATCTAAGGTTGCAGTACCAAAATCTTCAGAGTTTAACCCAAGCCCTTTGATGGCTGCTTTGATATCTTTTGTAGACTTTCCTGCTTTTGCAAGTTCTGTCAAATAGTTACTAATGCCTGAAGTGTTGGAGCCAGAAAAAAAGCTTTCAATAGCACTTTTAGGAGTATCGCTTTCATAGTTGAGCCGCTCTGTATAGTTCATAGCTTCTTTAAGTTCATGAACCTGCTGCTCAAAACCTGGAAGAGGCTTTCCGGTAACATCATTAATCATGGAATCATGCCATTTTGATACATTAGCATATCTTTTATTTAAATCTTCAGAATATTTACTTATCTTTTCTTTGTAATCTTCAATGGTTTGTTGCTTTTCTTTGAAGCTGTCGTCATTTTTATTTAACCCTTTTTGCTCCTTCTTAAGCTTATTTACCTCGGCTTCATATTCTTTGATTGCATCGACATTTTCCTTTATGGCTTCTGTATCTGTACGCTTATGCATCTCGCGGTCATCATTACGCCCTCCGGCGTAAGATGCCATTAAAGCATCATTTTCATCATTTGTTTCGTAAAGGATACTGTCGGATTTCTTCTGCATTGCATTGGCAGCTTCTTTGGCGTCAGTATATTTTTGTGCGTCACTGAGCTTCGCCAGAAGAGTCGAGCGTTGTTCCAGAGCTGCATTTTGCTCTTGGAGATTGGCTAATTCACTCTGCTCTGTAAATGATAGCTTCCCTTTGGATTGCAATTCTTCTATCCTTGACTGCACGGACGATAGTTCCGTATTAACAGACTGTAATTCGCCTTTTGTCTGGGCATATTGAGAGGCAGCGGCCTGTGCTTTGGAAACTGCATCATCATAACTTTCCGTCAGGCCATTGATAAGTAAAAGACCACCGATTGATGCAGAAACTACACCTATCAAAGGGGCCAAAGGAGCAAGCGTGGAGAGCAATCCTGAGAAGGTTGAAGTTAACGTACCTGCTCCTGAGGCAGCAGCGGTACATGTTTGAGTAAGATTTCCCATTTTTGATGTTATGCCGTCAGCTGACGCAGCCAAGATAGAGTTTCTTAGTGGCAAGTGTTGTTCTAAATTTATCAATTGATTGTCATTTCATTTGATAAAATGTTATAATAATTAAAAATATGGAGGTGAATTTATGATTTATGTGATATGCCCAAGATGTAAAAGAAAAATCGGCTCGTATGAAATAGAATGTCTTTTTTGTGGGTTCCCACTTCAAACATATTTACAAGACAGCGGTATAGATGATTTGAAGAAAAAAATCATGTGCACCAGATGTGGGAAACAAAGTAATGGCTTAACAGGTGCTGTGGAATTAAAATGTGATTATTGTGATATTCCAATGGTGCAGCTAATGTATAATGACCAAGAGTTTTCAAAAATGTATAATGATTCTTTAGATGGGATAGCAGAAAAGGTTATGGAAAATCTGGGAATAGATATATTGGAATTAGAACGTATGATACAAAGAAAAGACCCGAGGATAATGGAAGAGATGACTAGAATTAAGGGTGGTAATCCATATGTGATTTTTTTAAAGCGGCAATTTCCAAGTACCTTTGATATAAATGCATTTGAAGGAAGAGAAGCGCAAGAAAAACGAGAGGCTGAAGCCAGACTTCCTCGTTGCCCAAGGTGTGGTAGTACAGATATAGGAAAGTGGACTGCTTCAGTGGGTAGTGTGAATACTTTGTATGTGCGTTGGAACAAATGTAAAAATTGCGGGAATAAGTGGAAATAGTATTTCGAAAGTTAGTCTGCTTATAATGGCAGAAGTAATATCTATATAGTCGCTATGTATTTTTATTAACTTATGATAAAGTTTTATTTTTTAATTTGTTTATAATTATTTTTAGACAATTTTTAAACCCTCTTGTGACAAACGTAAACAACAGTGAGAGAGTAGCACCGTTGCTGACGGGTAATGTTTATATGCCTAGCAAGTAGGCATCACACTTAGACTATACTTTAATAGCTGGCAATATAAGGTCATGCCAGCTACAAGGATGGGTAGTCGTTGAATATCCTCACTGTTAAGAATCTTTATCCTGTTTTACCAGATTATATGATTCAACTGACGCCAGATGAGTGTACTGCTGATTGGGACGTTTATGTATTGTACATAGTTTGCCATATGAATTTTTAAACCATACCATCTGCTGTCACCAGCTCTGTTTTGGTTTCATATCACTTTCCGTTCCAGCAAAGAGGAATTACCAGGCCTCCAATACTCCTTTGGGTATATTTAAAGAACCCCCATTAACACAACTTGTTTATGACACCATATTTGTCATATCCTTATTGTGAAGTAGACTCACATAATTAATTTTTGTAACCTTATGTTTTTTAGGTTAATCCAGGCTCTTGTTTAGAGATTGACCAGCAGTTTTAAGATAATTGATACTAGTGGCAACCGTATTAAAGAAACTCAGCCCCTCTTCCAGCCCGCTCGTATCCATCTCCACCGGCACCTTCGCAGGCGCCCCGCTCGTGACGCTGTTCACCGCGGACTGAAGCTGTCCGCTTAAGGCGGCGCTGTCAATCT